>CAZFKB010000007.1:0-56091 GCA_964519785.1 uncultured Candidatus Obscuribacterales bacterium
GGACCTGAAAGACAAATTCGTCCGGCAGCAGATCCTTCAATTATGATTGCATTGTTGGCTCCATGCACACCCGAAAGTGAATGATTATTTGGAACCAGAACAGGGTGTACACGAAGATCGAGTTTTTGATTATCATCATCGCGACTACCCAACGCCACCAGTTTCAGTGAGCAGTTGAGTTTTCGCGCTGTTTCAACATCTTCTACACTCAAACGACTTATTCCCTCACGTCTGATTGTTTTGGGATCGATAAATTGCCCAAAAGACAGAGCGGACAATATGCAAAGTTTGTAGGCGACATCGAAGCCTTCAACGTCGTCAGTAGGGTCAGTTTCAGCCAGACCTAGAAACTGGGCTTCTTTTAGTGCTTCGCTATATTCCGAACCATCTAAACTCATTTTGGACAAAATAAAATTAGTTGTTCCGTTTAAAATTCCGCAAACAGAAAGTATTTCGTTTGCAAGCAAGCCTGTTTGCAAGGTAGAAATCAAAGGTATTCCACCTGCTACGGATGCTTCGAACAACAGTCTGACATTGTGCTCTTTTGCCAGGGCGAAAAGCTCTGGTCCGTGAGTTGCAAGCAATTTCTTGTTGGCTGTAATTATATGTTTGCCGCTGGTAATGGCATTTTTTATGTGCTCAAAAACAGAATCTATACCTCCAGCAACTTCAATTACAAGCTCAATTTCTGGATCGTTTACGATATCTTCGATATTGCACGTGATCTGGCTATTTCCTACCTCGGGGCGTTGTTTATTGGGGTCTTTGACCGCAATCGTTTTTATTGTGATGAAATCTTGTTTTTTGAGGAGCTCGACCACGCCGCTGCCGACGGTGCCAAGTCCAATGAGACCAGCTACTATCTTAGTCATAAAATTTTCCTTGTGATTTTAGGTTTTTAGGCTAAGCAATCGAGACTTGTTGTCTTTCTGTCTCTACTGCAAAGTCGTGTAATCCTTGGTGCAATAAATTAAGTGCGCGTTCTGCATTGCTTGATGCCACCAGGCACGAAAGAGATGTTTTTGTAGTTTGGATAAACTTTATCTCTATGTTGGCGTCGCTCAATATGCTTCGCATTCGCTCTTTCATATAAGGGCTTATGCTATGCGTTTCAGACGAAAAAATTATCGTTACTCGATGCAATACTTCGCTCCAATTCAGATTTCTAATTGGCAAAGCGCGTGCAATCGAAGTTGCAAGTTCGCTCAAGGTGTTTTCGTTTACACCGGCAAATGCCAGGCTCAATGAAGGCAGTTCGTTAGACTGATTTTTCAAATTGCCATCTGTAAAGGTTTGACCAGACAAACACAGATCTCTTACTCTATTTTGCCAGTCTGCAACTGGTGTTTCTAGAGTCAAGTCAACGGTGCCGAATCCCGAACTTGTAGTTATTCCTGCAATTTCTGTCTGACTTTGGTAGCCATTAATTAAAGTACCCAAATTTTCAGGATTGAAAGTATTGCGCACTCTGATTGCAAGACCGTTATTTTGAGCCAGTCTTACAGCACGTGGATGGATAACTTGAGCTCCGTTCAAAGCTAGTTCGAGACACTCGGCATAACCAATCTGTTCATGCAATGTAGCGCCTGGCACTTTGTTCGGGTCAGCAGTGAAAATGCCATCGACATCAGTGTAGATATCGCAGGTTTGGGCACCAATAGCTGCTGCCAGAGCAACTGCTGATGTATCCGAACCTCCCCGACCAAGTGTTGTAATGTCTCCATCTGTGGTGACACCTTGGAATCCAGCCACTACGATCACCTGATATTCTTCCAGAGCTGATTCGATTCTTTTGCGATTGATTTGTAGAATCTCGGCGTTTCCGAAATTAGATTCGGTAATTATTCCCAATTGGGCGCCAGTAAATGAGCGGGTTCTTACACCCAGGTCATTTAAAATGATGCTCAATAACGCAATTGATTGCTGTTCGCCCGTGGCTAGAAGTACATCCATTTCTCTTTGAATTGGATTATTCGAGCATTCAGCTGCCAGATTAACAAGTTCATCGGTATGATGTCCCATGGCTGATACCACAACAATAACCTTAGCGCCCGAAGCGCATTTAGCTACAATCTCAGCTACATTTCTCATTCTTGCAGGTGTCTTGACGGAAGTGCCTCCGAATTTGAGTACACTGATTTCGTTTTGACGAATGACGCGCATCTTTTTGTCTCCTTTGATTATTGTGCCGCTACGGGCGCTTGTGTCTGGGCTAGAACTGATTCGAGATCGCTTAGTAGATCTTTGCTTTCTTCGATGCCGATGGATAAACGAATTAATCCATCCACGATACCTAGAGGTTCGCGAACCTCTTTTGGAATAGGGGCATGAGTCATAGTGGCGGGATGGCAGATGAGTGATTTGACACCGCCTAGAGATTCAGCCAACTGAAATAAACTGGTGCTGTTTACTACAGTTTTTGCCGCCTCCAGACCGCCTTTCACTACAAATGCCACCACGCCACCAAAACCTGCCATCTGCGTTTTTGCCAGGTCAAATTGTGGGTGTGACGGCAATCCGGGATAATATACTTTTTCTACTTGAGGATGACTCTCAAGATATTTTGCAATCAATGTGGCATTACGCTCGTGCTCACGCAAACGCAAAGCTAGTGTTTTTACTCCACGCAAAGCAAGAAAACAGTCAAAAGGACCTGGCACTGCTCCACTTGCATTCTGGAAAAATTTCAGTTCGCTATATAAATCTTCGTCGTCACAAATAACAGCACCACCAATAATGTCGGAGTGTCCGCTCAAATATTTAGTGGTGCTGTGAACGACTATATCTGCTCCCAGTTCGATCGGGCGCTGAAAATACGGGGTAGCAAACGTATTATCAACGCACAATCTAATGGGTGTGCTTCGGCGCTGACAGATGTTTGCAATGGCTCTTATGTCAGCCAGTTTTAGCAAAGGGTTTGTAGGTGATTCAATCCAGACCAGTTTTGTTTGAGGTGTGATTGCCTCTTCAACTGCATCTAGATTTGATGCATCAACATAAGTGAAATTCAAATTGAATTTGCGCAAAACGCGCTCGAACAATCTGTAGACGCCGCCATAAACGTCCTCTCCAACTACAACATGATCTCCGGCCTGAAGTAAGTCGCAAACAATTGAAACGGCAGCTAAGCCAGATGCTGCGGCTATTCCAAAACGTGCACCTTCAAGCGATGCAAGACATTCTTCCAGCGCTGTGCGCGTGGGATTGTGCGAGCGGGCATATTGATAGCCTTTGTTTTTGCCAAGTTCGTCAAGAACAAAAGTAGAGGTTTGATAAATAGGTGTAATTAAAGAACCGGTGCTTGGACAGGCTTCTTGACCGGCATGGATAGCTCTTGTAGTGAAACCGTATTCTTCTTTTTGATTTGAAATTTGTTTAGCCATGATAAATAACCCTTTTAAAAATCGTAGTGAAAATAAAAACGCCCTCTTGTCGTTACAAGAGAGGCGGCTACTTTCACTATTTGATTTTTGGGTTATTTAGCCCTAGCAATCACAGTGTGCAGTAACGACCCCTCTTGCCGAGGGCTTTCGCATCTGCATCTTTCGTTTATTAGAAATAGGGGCGCTGTATTGCATGACTCAATTATCAATGTTTTCTTTAGAATGTCAAAAGTTTTTTTCTCATTTGTAAAGCAGGTGTGCTGGCGAGTTCCAATTAAGGCATTCCTTATATATGAATGTGCGGGCATTCTGACTCACTGCATTTTTACGGACAAAAATTTGTCGAAACCCTCTGTAATACTGCCTTTAATATGGTGGTCGATGCGATACAACTATGAGGTCGTCAATTTACTCTCTAATGAGGTTGTTCAATGAAACGTAAAGCATCTGCCGAATGGCAAAAGAACTTGAAAGAAGGCAAAGGCACAATCAGCACAGAAAGCAAAACGCTCGAAAATGCTCAATACAGCTTTAGCACCCGCTTTGAAGAAGGCAAAGGTACTAACCCTGAAGAATTAGTCGCAGCAGCTCATGCTGGTTGCTTCTCGATGGCTCTTTCGCACAAATTGTCCGAAGCTGGACACACTCCTGACAGTGTAAAAACCACAGCTACTGTCACTCTTGAAAAACTTGAAGGTGGTTTCGAAGTCACCTCGATCAATCTTGAAGTAGACGCTCGTGTTCCTGGCGTAAGCGAAGCTAAGTTCAATGAATTGGCCGAAGCTGCTAAAACTGGCTGCCCAATTTCCAAATTGATGAACACCAAAATCACCATGACCGCTAAGCTCGAAGCTCCAGCAAAAGCTTAGTTTTAATCTGGTCTAAATCGAAAAGACAAACAGGCGGGCACTTTCGGGTGCTCGCCTTCTTTCTCTTGAAAAGTCTTTTGTTTTGGTCTTGCGGGTATATAACTTGAAGCCAGTCTTAGAACTATTACTGATATGAGGCGATTGATATGTCAGACGAGAAAAGACGCAAAGAAATGGAGCGACAGGCTATTGAGCGGGCTGAGCGCGAAAGAGCAGAGCGTCGGAGAAAAGAAGAAGCTGAACGTCGCAGGCGAGATGAAGAGCAAGAGCGCTTTCGTTTGCAGCAATTAGTCATTCAGAAACAGCAAGCAGCCAAAAATGAAGAGCTTTTGGTCATGCAAAAGAAGAATGATGAAATGATGAACGAAATGGAGCGCAAGCAAAAAGAAGAAGGCCAGAGTGCTCCGGCATCTGAATAGTAATAAAGTCTCAGTTTAACGCAGAACTCAATTCTCTTTGAGTCGGCAAAGGAAGTATCGGTACGATTTCGGCTTCTTTTGCCGATTTTGCTTTGGCTTTGCTTTCGTTGAGCCAGCCAAACAAAAGGATAGCTGCAAATCCGCCTATAAGCTGAAAGACGACAAATGCGGGCACGTCGCAAGCTCTGATTCCTGCTCCACTCTGGGTAAATATGCGAGCGATTGTCACCGCAGGATTGGCGAAACAGGTGGAAGATGTGGCGAAAATTGCCCCTACTATATATAGAACGACAGCTTGCGGACCAACGGCAGGTTTGTGTTTGGCTGTGGTCATGATGATTCCAATCAGACCGAAGGTTGCAAAAAGTTCAGCGATCCACTGTCCGTAACCGGTTCGGGCTGCTGTTGCTATTGAAATGGGCGCTAATTCAAACATTACATTGGCTGAGACAACGCCCGCTACGGCTCCAAGTATTTGAACTGCGATAAAAGGCATAACCCATTTCCAGCTCATATTGCCTTGAGCAGCAGTTAGCAAAGTAACTATGGGGTTGAAGTGGTTCGAGTGCGCCTCAAACATGTTAATGAGCGCGTAAAGCATGCCGCCCACTGCGATTGCAACGCAAAGCAAGTTTACCGACTGATTACTAGCATCGATATTGTTAACGAGCAAACCAGAGCCAATGACTGTGGCTAAAAGAAAGGCAGTGCCTAAAAATTCAGAAACAAGCTTCTTGCCCATTGGGACCTCGTGTTGCAATCTGTACACAAAGTTACGCATCGTGAACGACTGTAAATTGTACTACGAAATGTATCGCTTGACATCAAGAAGGGTAACGGAATCGCAACAATCTTTCATTGTTGAAAGGCTGATGGACAGTCAGTTTAAAGCTTTTTAATCAGGGCAATGAATGCACCAGATATAGTGGCAATAATAAGACATGGCAGCGCGGCCGCCAGAGTTGGAATCAAAATACCGTTTTCGCATAGTGCTCCAGCTACAGAGCGCATGGAGAAATATGCCACCAGAATTATTCCAGCATAAGCAATGCTTATCACGTTACGTTTTGCTTTGTTGAGCATCACTAGCGGAAGGCAAGCTAAAGCAATGAAAAAACAAGCAAGTGGATCAGTAAAGCGTCTGGCTAAATCCATGCGCATTTGTCTGGAAACTTTTTTGCCATTTTCTTCAAGCGATTTTATGTGCTTAAACAGTTGCAATGTATTTAATTCGCCAGAGAATGGATCTCTGTTTTGCAAAAGAAATTTGCTTTGATCCGGCGGATTTATTTGCATTTTCTCGAAGTGAGATGTTTGCAAGGAGGCGATTTTGTCTTCTGTTATGTTGTAGACATTGCCATCGTACAAAGTCCACGAATCCGCTTTGAGAAAGCCTTTAGGCGCAAAGGTAACTTGTATGTTTTTTTTGTCTTTCAAGTCAAGTAAAGTGGTATCAGAAAGCTCTCCGCCTTTTCGTGATGCCACCAGAAAAATTTGTTCTATTTTTCCTTGCGGGTCTGTTTTATAACCTTTGAAGTCTTTTACGCCTTTGCACAAAGGTATATCGCGGTTGTTGGCAGCAATTACAGTCAGTTGGATGCTCGATTTCAAGCACGAGGGTGCAGCAAATTCATTTATAGTGATTGATAAAAGAGTGGCAACAAAAGCAATTACCAGAAAGGGTTGGAAAATTCTAGCTTTGCTCACGCCCGCGGTTAAGAGTGCCACCATTTCTCTGTCTTCGATCATTCTGTACAAGCAAAGAACCGTGCCAATAAGCACTCCACCTGGAAGACAGCGCACCACAATTTCGGGCAGCTGAAGTGCGGTCATTGAAAGAAAAATATCGATTGGACAACCAAAGTCTCGCACGAAAACAAGCATTCGCTGCATCTCTTCGGTAAAGAGCAAGAGTCCAGCTGGAAGAGCAGTGCCAAATGCAAGTAGAGTCCAAAACTGAGTGTAGCAATAGCGGTCTAAAATTTTTAAGAAACCAAATGTTCCTATCATCTAAACCACCTGCTAAAGGGAGTCAGACGATGGTCGTACATGATTTCTTTTGTCAACGTGCAAGAAGTATCTATTTGTGCATGGCTGAGTATTTTACCGTGCCAGTCTATGAATGCACTGGGTCCAATGCTTGTGCCAAAAACAAAGTAACGATGATTTTCAATGGCGCGCATAGCACAGACTGCAAAAGATTGTTCTCCCAGAAGCTTGGTTTGAAACCACATGGTATTACTACAATCTACTAGTATGCCGCCGCCAGCGCGTGCTCCTCTTGCTGCAAGTTCGGGAGAAATCAGTTCGCAACAGATTAGAGGAACTATTTTATTGTTATTGCTGGTAAACAAAACTGTTTTATTGCCGGTTTTGTATCCTTCACGTTTTGGTGTTAGAGTTCCGCAGAGTCCTCCAAGCGGAGAGTTTAAAATCCATGCAGGACTGTATTCTCCAAAAGGTACAAGCCACTGTTTGCGATATACTTCAGGTGGCTGGTTTGAGTCGGTACTTATTCCAACCAGGCATGCGGCGTTATAAGACTTTTTATTGCTATCTGAATCTAGTGCGCCGACAATCCAGTCTTGTTTATTTTGTCGGGCTTTGATATCCATTCCTTTAAAAACGCCTGGATATTCGCTTATTGAAATTGGCATTGACCACTCTGGCCAAATACACACGCCGGCTGGACTTTGGGCGGCAAGCTTCATGTAAGTATTCCAGTGGTCCAAGCTATTTATTTGATTTAGACCAAAATGGACATTACCTTGTAAGACTGAAAAATTTTGTCTGTTATTTTTAGCACTTTCACTACACATGGTGGCATCTTTTAAATGAATATGTCCATATGCTATAGCACCAAATATGATGCATTGACTGACAAATAAACTTGACAAAGCGGAAGTTTTGTTTGGGAAGGCAATTGGTTTCAAAAATTCTTTTTTTGTGGTGGTGGCAAAGAAAGAGGCAATGATTACATTAGTCATTACCAGAATGGCACTGATTCCTATGCCGCCAATGATCGAGGCTGATTGTGCAAACGAATCGAATTGATATTGAGAATATTCAATCAGACTCCATGGCAGAGCAATTGAACCCATGCTATTTCCTAATTTGTTGAAAATCAATACCCATAGAATCGGCAGGACTAGAGCAGAGGGAAATTTCCAGCCATCCTTTTGCTTAATCGCAATGATACCGCCTGTAAGAGGCAGCCAGCGCATAAGAAAGGCAAATGTCCCAAATAAAACACCTTGCTGCAATGAATACAATACCCATACACATACGTTTGCCACCATATACAATGAGCGAATGTTTTCGGGCCAGACAACCGGGCTGAATTGCAAAATCCATATTACAAAAACGAGATTGTAAGCATAACCGAAAATCAAACCTCGCCAAAAAGCTTGCGGTGGATAATTCGTTTGCAAAATCGAAAATAGAAATGGCACCAAGCCTACCCATGCTAAAAACCATTGATTAAATCCAGGTGCAAGAAGACCAAAAATGCATCCGCAAAAAGCAATCATCGCCCATGCTTTTAGTTCTCGTTTAAAATATGCCCGATCTCGAATCATAGAGAGGCTTGTTTTAGTTTTCTATCCATCATGTCTATTGTGCCAAATAGGCAACAAAGTGCAATTAAATTTATCGACTCTGGTATTCGATCTAAATTGTCCGGATAAGCTATTAGACTGAGAAGCGCCACAATTGCTCCAAGTAAAAGTGCTTTTCTTTTAGATTGCCCCAGTCGCTCACACATCTGTGTCATCCAGAGCCAGTTCCAGAAAATATATACAAATGGAATGATGGCACCAAGCATCGAATCGCCTGGGTCAAAAGGATAATTCGGGTCTTTTTTTCTTAGATTCAGATGTAAGCGCAGAACAAGATATGTCCAATACACATAAGCTAACACAGCAAACGAAATTGAATATGGGTTCAGGAACGCACAACCATTTACTAAACCTGACATCGCTGAAATTGCTATGAAAAAGTATCCAGGCCAGAGCATTTTCATCCAGGGATTTTTACAGGCACTAGTCCGTTGCTCAAAAAACTGGTGATATCGGCTTTAGGATTCAAGTGACTAACTTTTATTTGAATGTCTGGTGTTCCTTGCGCACAAAGATGCAGACGCAAATTTTCGTATGTTCCCGATTCAATTTGGTGGCACGTTATTGGTGCAAGTCTTGTTGAGGAGCGTTTTTCCTCATATTCCATATTGAGTTTTCCCATTGCAACGTCCAGCAATTTGGCTATTTTGTCCATAGGTAGTCGGCTTTGAGAATTGGATTCAAGCCAGAGTTGATAGTGTGGATCGGGCTTGAACTGTGGGATGAGAGTAAAAAATCGGATTGAAAGATTCAACTCTTCGCAAACTTTTTTCATTGCTTGAGTGACATGACTTTCTGTCAGTTTTTCGCCAGTGAAAGAATGAACATTTCCACCTTTGTGCTGAAATTCTATAAGCGGTGCATTGTTGTGTTTGCCTGTCACTTTTATCACATCGTTTATGTTGTAACGATAGAGGCCACCAGATGTAGTGAACAGTACAAAATAATTTTGATTTACTTCAAGTTCGTCGGCAAGTAAAACTGTGGGATTTTTAGAATCGATTTCTGATTCAGGAACGAATTCGAAGAAATGCGAATTTAGAGCCAGAAGCTGTTTATCGGCCGATAATACTGCGGTTCCTCTGCCTTCACTTGCGCAGTAACTTATATCGCAAACTGGCACATCGCCTAAAGTCTGGGGAAAGTCGTTCAAATAAAAACCTGCTGCACCTTTTGTCCAGCAAGTAATCACTGCAAGATCTTTCCAGATAGTTTCTGGCTTGAATAGATTTCTTTGCCACAAAGAATCGAGTTCTCTCGCTCTATCTGGATCTTTTCGAAGGTGACCACCATCTGCAAGCGCTTTTTTGATAGCAGCTGGAAGCGGAGTTGGCGGATTGATATCGCCATCTTTTATATCTTTGATGAGAGAAGCGGCAAATGTTTTGAGCCTTCTGCAAAGCAAATTGATGGTTGAAGGGTTGGGAGTATAAAAAATAGAAATGGGCGAAGCCAGTCCAATTCTGAGAAATGTATAATATCTGGACTCGTAATCGTCTATGAGAGCCACTTCATATGGGGTGGCGCAGATGTATTTCTTAACAACAGCAGATTCACTTTGATAGATAGCGCCAGAGATCGCACCATATGGAATGCCCGAAGGAAGGCGTCCCGCCGAAGCATTTGAGAACATAGACAATGCTTTTCCTGCTGCGATGCCTGGATAATTTTTAAATAAATGATAGCCCGAGACGATAGAAGCTTCTCGGTACTCTTTCATATAAGACTTGGTGACAGGAATGAACTTGGCTTGGCCAGTGGTTCCGCTCGTAGTGGCGAACATAAAAGGCTGTTCGGCGGTCAGTATATTCCCGGACCCCGCAATCATGTCTTCCACATAGGGTCTGAACGATTCATAATCTCTAATTGGTAGACTTTTGGCGAAATCTGCCTCTGACTTGATTTGGGCAAAACCATGTTCTCGACCAAAACGGGTAGATTGATTTTTTTTCAAAATGGCTGAAAGCCGCCTGAGTTGGGCCTGCCGGGGTGAGCGACTGGCTTCGTCGAGCGAATTGACCACAGGCTTTACTAGTGCGCTATAAGTCGAATAGAGGGCTTGATTGATTCGAGCGTTCATAATTGGTGTGCTGAATTATATATTTAAAACCTCTCGATAAAACCTCTTCAATGGCATAAGGAGAGAAAGATAATAAACTCTTGGCAGGATTACAGATTTTGGGAGACCCCGATGGCGGCTTTGCGTTTTGTAGTTTTGGCACCCTCTAAAACTTTTGGTTCTGTGCAAAAGCCAAGCATGGCAATTGCAGCGGCAAAAGCTGGTGCCACTGGTGTGCTCGATTTAGAGGGCAGTGCTCAAGACAATGTTTCTGAGTCTCTTGCACTTTGTTTGAAAGCTGTACCCAACGCTGATTTTGGCATTAGGTGCCGAATCAGCGAGATTGGTTTTTATCTCGACAATTTAGCTCCAGAGCTTGAGCTCAATCTGGTAATTCTTTGTGCTGGACCAAACGGTTATCAGAAAAAAGAATTGAAAGATGCGATTGCTGAAGCACAGTCGAAAGCCACCGTGGTAGCAGTCGAGACTGTGAGTCTTGAAGAATCTTTGATGGCGCAAAAATATGGTGCAAACGTCATAGTTCTTAAGGGTAATGAATCACCTGGACGGGTTTCTCAGACCACTAGTTTTGTTCTCATTCAAGAATCCATGTCCCAGCTCAAAACGCCTGTATGGGTTCGCGGCGGTATAGGCAGACATACCGTGCGAGCGCTTGGTGTCGCAGGTGTTAGCGGTTGCGTTCTCGATAATCAGTTATACCTGGCACGCGATTCTTTTGTAGATGAATCGCACAAGCGTTTCATCGCAACTATGGATGGAACTGAAAGCGAAGAGATTTGCGACTCGATGGGCGAAATCCAGCGCGGTGTTCCTGGAAAAAATGGCGAGTTACTTTTGCTTGGTCAGGATGCATCTTTTGCTCAAGCGCTTGCACGCGATGGTGTCAGTGTCGCAGGCATTCTTCAATTGCTTGCTCAAGCCGCAGATGTAACGGATGAAGGTTCTGAAACAGCAAATATTTTGCGTAGCGGCTCACCATTAGCCAAGCTGCATAAGACAACTTATCCTATTGTTCAGGGCGCAATGACGCGTGTTAGCGATAACGCCGATTTTGCCTATGCTGTAGCAAGTGAAGGTGCATTGCCTTTTCTAGCTTTATCTCTGATGCGTGGTGCCGAAGTCGAAAATTTACTTGCAAGCACCAAGAAAAAATGTGGTGATTTGTCCTGGGGCGTAGGGATTCTTGGATTTGCGCCAACTCAATTGAGAGAAGAGCAGGTTGCCTCAATTCTCAAACACAAACCTCCATTTGCATTAATTGCCGGCGGAAGACCAGACCAAGCGAAACAATTCGAAGACCAGGGAATTGTCACTTATCTGCATGTACCATCACCAGCAATTCTCTCTACCTTTTTAGAAGGTGGTGCCAAACATTTTGTGTTTGAAGGTCGCGAATGTGGTGGACACGTAGGACCACGCTCTAGCTTTGTTTTGTGGGAACAAATGATCGATGTCCTGCATAATACCTTGACCAGTGCGCGCAACGCGGCTGAATATCAAATTCTTTTTGCTGGTGGTATTCACGACGAGTTATCCGCTGCGATGACTTGTGCTCTTGCAGCACCTCTGACCAATCTTGGGGTCAAAGTAGGATTTCTGCTTGGTACCGCATATCTATTCACTCGCGAAGCTGTGGAAAGCGGTGCGATCGTAGAGCGTTTTCAAAAAGAAGCGATTGCTTGCAATAAAACAGTTATATTGCAATCAGGTCCAGGTCATGCCATTCGTTGTATCGAGTCGCCGTATAAAGACGAATTCGAAAAACGCAAGCAAGACATGGTAGATCAGAAGCGCCCGCCACAAGAAGTGAAAGAACACTTAGAGATGATGCACATGGGCAGGCTTCGTATCGCAAGCAAAGGCATCACCCGTGATGGCTCAGAATTGGCTAGCGTGGATGAGCGCAGACAGTGGACCGAAGGTATGTATATGATCGGTCAGGTTGCTTCGATGCACGATAAAGTATTATCGATAAAAGAATTGCATGAGAAAGTGTCTGCTGGTGGTGCGGAAATACTTACCGATGCTTATGCACCGAAAAAAGAAACAGTTCATTCGGAAAAACCAGCTTCAGAGCCGATTGCGATAGTCGGCATGTCATGCTTCTTGCCTGAGGCAAATGACATAGAAACATTCTGGTCCAATATTTTGAACAAAGTGGACACTATAAAAGAAGTCCCTCAAACCCACTTCGAGTGGCGCGAACTTTATGACGCTGATCCATTTGCACCGGAAAAAGCAGTATCCAAATGGGGCGGATTTTTAGGGGAAGTTGTTTTCGACGCTGCCGCCTACGGAATTCCTCCAAATAGTCTTGCATCTATAGATCCAATGCAACTGCTTACGCTCGAATGCGTCCGTCAAGCTTTGAGCGATGCCGGATACGACAAACGACGATTTGGTCGAGAGCAAACGTCAGTGATTGTAGCTAATGCAGGCCACGGACCTATGGGGTCGCTTTACTTGACGCGTACCATGCTTTCGTGGAAACTCAGTTTTCTTGATGAAGAAACAAAGCAATACATATATAGTCAGTTGCCCGATTGGTCGGAAGACGCACTTGCTGGATATTTAGGAAACGTTACTGCAGGACGGGTTTCAAACCGATTCGACTTAGGTGGTATCAATTTCAGTATTGACGCAGCCTGTGCATCGTCTTTAGCGGCATTGCATTCTGCTATGGCGACTCTTCGCACGCGCGAAAGTGATATGGTCATTCTCGGTTCGGTAGACACTCACAATCAGCCAATTGACTATGTTAACTTCAGCAAAACACATGCTTTGTCTCCTCGTGGCAGATGTCGTACATTCGACTCAACTGCAGATGGAATAGTCTTAGGTGAGGGAATTGGTGTAGTTCTTCTAAAGAGACTGGAAGATGCCGAGCGCGATGGCGACAAAATTTACGCCGTCATAAAAGGAATCGGTGGCTCTAGCGACGGAAAAGACTTGAGTCTTACGGCACCACGTCCAGCAGGACAGATGCAAGCGTTGAACCGAGCTTATAAAGATGCTGGTATTTCTCCATCTTCTGTAGGTCTAGTCGAAGCTCACGGCACGGGCACTGTAGCTGGTGACAAAGCTGAAGTAGAGGCCTTGAGCAAAGTATTCAGAGCTCAAGGCGCAACGACAAATAATTGCGCTATAGGTTCGGTCAAATCGAATATTGGTCATACCAAATGTACTGCTGGCCTGGCATCGCTAATAAAGATAACCAAAGCGCTCTATCACAAAGTTTTACCTCCAACAATTGGTGTAGAACGTCCAAATCCAGCATGCAAATTCGAGAGTTCGCCTTTCTATATAAATTCGCAGGCGCGTCCCTGGATTCATAGCGCTAAATTTCCGCGCAGAGCAGCCCTTAGTGCTTTTGGATTTGGTGGCACCAATTTTCATGCTGTGCTTGAAGAGTATGTGCCAGCCCTTGTACCAGAAAACAATTTTGCTCTCAATTCATGGACTGCCGAGTTGTTCGTTTTTGCATCTGACTCAGCAGATGAATTGCAAAAGCAACTTGCAAGTACTTCACGTAAATTAGAAAAAGTGCTTGTAAGAGCAAAAGCCAAAACCGAATCTGAGAATACCAATTTTCAGAAAAGAGCTTTATTCGAGCTTGCTCGAGCAGTATTTGAAAAAGCATCGGCTCAAGGCAAAAAGATTCATCTGGCACTTGTTGCGACATCGCTTGACGATTTAAATGAAAAGCTCAATTCAATCAAAACCCGATTGAAAGATGGTGGAGACAAACTCACCGAGATGACTGATATCCGCGGTGTTTATTACTCTACTCAAAATATGGCTTTGCAGGGCAAAACAGCATTTCTTTACGCTGGTCAGGGTTCGCAGAGAGTCAATATGCTCAAGACTCTGAGCCTTTACTTCCCTGAAATAAGAGACCAATTCAAAAATGCAGCTTCCATTCTAGAAGGAAAGCTTAATCGTCCACTTGAAACATATGTATTTCCAGTACCTGTGTTCAATCAAGAAGAACGGTCAGTGCAAGAAACTGAATTGAACGATACACGCATTGCTCAACCGGCAATTGGGGTTGCAGATCTGGCAATGCATAAAATTGCAAGCTCGCTTGGTCTGTCACCAGATCTGGTTGCAGGTCACAGTTATGGCGAATATGTCGCTTTGTGTTCTGCCCAGGCCATGAGCGAAAACGATTTGATTGCGCTTTCCTACGAGCGTGGACGCATTCTGGGTCAAGAGCTGGACGGCGACAACGGCGCGATGGTAGCAGTTATGGCGCCACTTGATGCAGTGCGCAAATTGACTGAGTCTGTCAGTGGTGTGCAAATAGCCAACATAAATGCACCAGAGCAGTGTATCGTTTCGGGAGCGACCAAAGCAATCGAAGAGTTCAGCAAGCTAGCTTCCGACAAAGGTTGTTACGTTAAGAGAGTTCCGGTCTCATGTGCCTTCCACTCTCCTTTGATGGAAAAGAAAGCTCAGGAATTCAAAAAGGTATTGGACAAGCTCAGTTTGAAAGAACCATCGATTCCTGTCTACAGTAATACCACTGCTAGTGCTTACCCTGTAAGACCAAATGAAATAGCAAAACTTTTGGTTGAACATACAGTCAAGCCGGTACTTTTTACAAGTCAATTAGAAGCTATGTACGATGCTGGAGCCCGTACCTTTATAGAAGTCGGACCCGGAAATGTTCTGACTTCGCTTTTAGAAAACACTTTCAAAAACAAGAAGATTCTGGCTGTAGCACTTGATGGTCAAAGCAAAGAGGACTCTACCTGTATTGCACCATTTTTGACCGCACTTGCAAGACTTTGGGCTGCAGGACACCCGCTCAAGCTCGAGCGTTTGTTTGAAGGACGGCAAGAATTACTTGGTGTCAGCGTTTTCGAACCACTAGAATTGAGAATGCCATATCGCATAGATAGCTGCAACGTCACTAAAGTTGGTGACTCGTCTGCTGCTCAAAAGATTTCACAAAGTGCACGTAAACAAGAAACACCAAAAATGGAAACAAAATCGGCATCACAAAAATCACAACCCACAAAAATCGCTATGTCGCAACAAACGAATTCAAAAAATCAAAACGCATTAAACACTGCGCTTAAAGCCGCTAGTCAACCCATAGCTGCAGGACCGCAATTGTCTTTGCCAGCAGTCAATCTAGAAAATCATGCAGCGGGTACAGTCGAGCGCATGATTCTTGAATATCAGAAAAATATGATGGACATGACTAAGACCATGCTCGATGCGCAAAAAGAAGTTATGCTTGCGTATCTGGGTTCGCAAAAAGGTGCTGGTATTCAAACACCGGCTCAAACCCCAACTTATGTTCAAGCTCCTGTTCAGCTTGTGCCTGAATTAATCCAGGCTCAGACAATATCTGAGGAAAAACAAGAAACAGTCATGGTTGCAGAGCCTGCAAATAATGAAGCAGAATCTGAACTTGATACCGAAGGTTTGACTGCAAGTTTGCTTGAGATAATAAGCGAGCGAACTGGTTATCCAAGTGAGATGCTAGAGCCAAATCTCGATTTGGAAGCAGATCTGGGAATAGATTCAATTAAACGAATTGAGATTTTCAACAGCTTCAGAAAATTACTGCCTATAGAAATACAGCAAGATCTCGAAGGCAATTTAGAGCAGTTAGCCGGTTTGAAGACGCTTGAAGCAATTTCAAACTGGATAGCTAATCTCAAAGTTGCACCAGTCAAGTCAGCTGAGGCTAGCACTGAGCAAGCTCATAAAGCAACGCAAACGCATGCTGCTGCAGGACCGAAATACTTATCTGAAATTAGACGTGGTCTTGTAAAAGTAGTTGAAGACAAGAGTTTTTCAATAACTCCAGTTACATATGCTAAAAGCGCTCTGCTTGTGTGCGACGACACCGAATTTGGTGCGGTGCTCGAGAAGAAGCTCAAAGCGGAGGGTGTTAAAGTCAAATCGGTTCGGCTTGACCAAATAGATAGATTGAAAGACGGAACCTATCTCCCAGAGTGGACTTTCTTCTTGCCTGGCTCTAATGCTGAGACCGATAGAACCGAAATTGCTTTGTTGTCGCTTGCGAAGTGGTTTGAATCGGCGCTCAAAGACATTCAAGTTGATAAAAAACCAGTGTTGACCATTGCTACAGCTATGAATGGTCGCTTTGGTGAAAATCCCGGTCTTGATGTCGTTAAGAACGCTGAGAACCTGGCCTTACAAGGCATCCTTGCCGGTATGACAAATACAATTGGTCGCGAGCTTGGTTCGCAAATCGCTTCCTTATATATAGATATCGACCCCACTGACGATAAGAAATCGCAAGCCGATACATTTATAGCTCGCACCGCTCAGGCAGCTGAAGCAAACGGTGAATTTGGATTCAAAGCGGGCAAGCACTACAAACTGGAAGTAGTTCCAGCAGAGCTGGAAGAAGCTAACTCTGATCTCGATTTAAATGCTAATTCGATGGTACTGGTCACCGGTGGTGCTCGTGGTATCACAGCCGAAATTGCAATAGAGCTAGCGAAACGTTATGGATGCCATCTCGTTCTCGTAGGTAGAGCTCAAAAACCTAACGCAGAATCAGTTTTGACTCAAGGACTCTTTTCTACTAAAGAAATCAAAGCTGCTCTTATAGAGTCTGCAAAAAATTCAGGTAAATCGGTCAATATAGCTGAAATCGAGCAGCAGTATCAGCAAATTGTTAAAGACCGAGAGATCAGAGATAATCTGACAAGTCTTGAAAAATATGCAGCCTCGGTGCGTTATCACAGCCTTGATGTGAGAGACGAGGCTCAGTTCAGCGAATTAATCGGTTCTATCTATGATTTTCATGGAAACATCGATGGTGTCATCCACGGTGCTGGAGTGATCGAAGATTCGTTTATCGCAAACAAATCAGAAGAGTCCTTCAAAAGAGTAGTTGATACCAAAATAAAGCCAGTTTTGACTCTCATTAAAAAGCTTCGTTTCCAGACCCTTTCTTTTCTGCACCTTTTCTCATCAGTAGTGGGAAGAACAGGAAACCCTGGTCAAATCGACTACGTTGCAGCTAATGAAGGTTTAAATAAACTGGCGCGTTTAATCGATCGCAACACGAGTGCCAAAGTCAGCTCGCTGATGTGGGGTCCATGGAGAGGCGGAATGGCTCAAGTCGAACTTGAAGACCTTTTTGCAAGCCATGGCTGGGCGATGATCGACCCGGTTGAAGGTCGCCAGGCATATATGAGCGATTTGATGTACGCTCCAAAAGGCGAAGTCGAAGTCATGCTCGTTGGTTATTTGAAAGATGGCCCTAACAAAGATGACAATTTCAAAGAGGGTGAAGCCGCAGGTCCTGTTTTGAAGCCTTCGGTTATAGTCCAGACTGAGCCGGGATTAAAAACTGCCACTTTTTCAATTGAGCGTAGCGAGCATATTTATCTTGAAGACCACAAGCTAGATAGTCTACCTGTGCTTCCAATGGCGGTTGCAGTAGATGTGATGTTTGAATGCGCACAGCTCGCCAGACCAGATCAAAAGGTCATAGCTTTGAGTGATTTTGATATTCCGTCTGGTGTCGTATTTGATATCGATGAAAAAAAGTTTCAGGTACTAGTTAAAGAGAAAGATTCCAAATCTTCTTCGATAATTATCGAGTCGGCTGGAAAGGCAAAACGTCTGCATCATCGCGGAACCGCCGAATATGTAGAAGTCGCCCTTCCTTCAGGCATTTCTTATACTTACAATCCAGATAGTATCGAAGATGCAGAACGCAGTGTTCCTACTCCCGAGTTCATTTATTCGCAATATCTGTTTCACGGTCCACTTTTTCAGGGCATCAAAGAACTGGATAAAATCAGTCCTAAAGGTGTCGCTGGCAAAATTCGCGGTTCTCTACCAAGCGAAGCACTTCTTCATCCCCAAAAGGACACTTGGATAGTCGACCCGGTACTGTTCGATTGTGCCATGCAATTAGGTGGTGTATGGGCTCGCCATTACGCAGACATTTTATGTCTGCCAACTGGATTCAAACGTATGACGCTGTTAAGACCATGTCCGAAATATGACGCTTTTGCCCATATCGTTCCTAGAGGAAACGGAATGGAAAATAACGAAATAGTTTGTGACCTCGCTATTTACGATACAGATGGAAAGCTTTCTGTTTATATCGAAGGGCTTGCAGGCATCGGAAGCAAATCCTTCAATCGATTCGCGACTGCTCAAGGTGTTAAAAAGTGAGAACCTTTGCGCTTACATCAATAGGACTGGAAAAATTCGATCCCAGCCCAATTGATGGAACAGTAATCTATATTGGTAAAGGCTGGCCTTATGAATCTTTCGAGCAAGTTTTCAAAGACCTTGAAAAGCTTGCAAGCGAAAATAAATTCGTCACTATAGCAAGCGGTGAAAGCTGGTTCACCCTGACAAAGAGTAATGATCAGGCATCTTATGCCAATTTAGAACTCGACTCCAAGTCGAAAGTCGATGACTGCTTGATATTCGAATGCAAAAGTGAAAGCACCGAAGAAATAATAGCCACCATTTGCAGTGCTGCAAAAGCCTTGCACAGCAAAATAATGCCAGCGGCTGCAGTTTTTAGCAATACCGAAATAGCAGACGCACGACCATGGATCAGTCCGCGCCAGCCCGAAGATCCACCGACCCGAAAAGCGCTGGTTAGAATCAATGATTTGAGTTTGACCTTCAAAGAAAGTGCCTTTTCAATGCCGCCTCTGGCCTTGCCTTTTGCAAGCGAAATGTTTTTGTTCGCAGCTCAGAGTGCAGCTGAATTGCTCGAAAATTTGCGCCTTGTGCGAGATTTATTGGAGCGCGATCCAAAAAAGAAACTGAGCGATTTAGCCTACACATTAAACGTTCTTTTTCCTTCCTTTAAAAGTAGCTGGCGTGCAGCCCTTGTTTGCGAAAATGCAGAGCAATTGAACGAGTCTTTGATTACCCTGATTTTGAAATTAGAAGCTGGCGAAGAATTCTATAGCGATCCTTATTCGGGGATTTTTCTTGCTAACGATAAAACTGCAATTAGAGGCAAACTGGCATTTACTCTGCCTGGACTTGGCTCTGCTTATACTAATATGTTGAAAGACCTTGCCATGCATTTTCCGCTTGTGCGCGAGGTGTTCGACTATATAGATCTGGTCACCGAAAAATTTGGTGCAAGTGATATTCCAAGTATGCGAATCTTTCCATTGCAAAAAGGAAAGTCGGATTCTTCGTCTTTAATTTCTGCTGATTATGCGGTTCTTGCTGTTCTTATGGCTGAGTATTCGCTATTTAGACTATTCAGCAAGCTTGGACTTTCTTGCGATGCGTTCATGGGCTTTAGCACTGGCGAATTTGGCGTATACGTCATGAATGGTAGCGTTGATGTACTTGTTGCTGCTTCTATTTTTTATGAGCAGAGCACCGAAGTTCACCGCTCTTTTCCGAAAAAAGAAAAGGAATCACTCAAAACAGTAAGCATTTTTGCAAGCCGTGATACCATTTTGAAGATGGCTCAGGATGCAAATATCAGTGTTCATTTGACTGCTGATCTTACAGAAAAGCATGCCATCATTACTGGCAAGAATGCCGAAATGGAAAAATTGATGGAGCTTTTAGAAAAAGAATCGATCGGATTCAGCGTGGCTCCTATTGCAATTCCCTACCATACAGACTTGGTTTCGATGGCAGTGAACGAAGAGCAAGTGAAGAAAGGTTTTCAATCTTCTAATTTTCAAAAAGCCCAAGTTGAATCTTGGCTTTGCTCGATGGAAGGTAAAGGTCCAAGCGAGCCAGGAGCAATCGAAGATGCGCTGCTTGGTCTTTTGCGCAGACCGATATCTTTTAGAAATACTGTCAAAAAAATGTTTCAGAGTGGTATCACCACATTTGTCGAACTCGGTCCGCAAGGTATTCTGACTTATCAAGTCAAAGACATTTTGCAAGGCGAGAGACATCTGGGCATCGCTTCCAATTTGGCTGGCAAATCTGGTATTACTCAAATCCATTTTTTGCTTGCTGAATTATTTACTCACGGTTATGGTGCAAATTTTGATCTCAGTCATCTTTACGAACACCGCAATCCAAAATCTGTATTTGAGCAAGCTCAAACTCAAAATATAGAGTTCGACTGTTATAGCGACTATCAAGATAGGTCGGTCAATTCTATCAATTCAGATAAATTAGTGAGCGAATTCCTTGCTGCCACTAATAAACTGCATAGCGAGTTCAATCAGACCAATTTGGAAATCATCCATGCTTATTTACAGGGTTTGAGCCAGAATCGAGTACCTGTAGTGTTTCTCGACACAGAGCCTGCAATTTCAAATCACGCAGTGGTGGCATTTACCGACCAGTTCATTGATTTGTCCTTGAGTCCTGATTCAACCTGGCTTTGTGAAGGAGAAATTGCTGATTTTGAAAAGAACTGCCGTCATGACGATCGCAAAAGAAGTTGGTTACTTGGAAGATTGGCAGCAAAACATGCGGTATGTGAGCTCTATACCAAATTTTATGGCAAGAAATTAGAACTCAATCAGATTGAGGTTTATAACCAGGAAAACGGCGTACCTTATTGCAAAATTGCAGATAATCCAGCTCCATTGATTTCGATTGCACATTCTCACAATGCAGCATGCGCCGTGGCGGTTAAACCGGACTCGAATCTCACGTGCGGAATAGATATCGAATGGTTAGAACAACAAAATAAGACTTTTGACGAATTAAAGCACTGGACCAAACGCGAAGCCGGTTTCAAATCTTTCACCATGCCAAGCGAAATACCCTTTCAAGCCAATTGGTTCCAGGTGAGCGACTATTTAATGGCGCTTTGCTTACAGCCAATCAGTGCCCGTTTAGATGGGGCAAAAAGTCGGGAATAATCTTGGTGAGGTGACTTATGGCACGTTCATTCAAGATTCAATCCCAAACCAAATTCTTGGCTTTTGCGCTTTGTTTTTCAACGCTGCCCGTTTTTTGCCAAGAACAAATAACTCCTTCAAGTCAAGCTTCTGCCCAAATTGAACAGGGCGATCTTGAACAAGTTGCGCCCGGTCCATTGGCACTGGAGCGCCAGAAAGTACTCGATATGATACTTTCTGCCAAAGAACAAAAAATCGGCATTACCGCTTATATGGGCGCTTTTAAGAGTTTAGAAGACCAGGTCAAATCAGGTGCTCAAGAGAAACAAATCAAGGGTCGCTTGGAATCGATTTCAGGCAGTCTTAGCGAACAATTGAAGCGCAGCAAAGAATTAAAGGTACAAAGACCGGCTCCTCCAGTCGCCGCGTCTTCGCCATCACCATTTGAAGCTGGCGGCGCTGGCAAATCAGATCCTGGTGGCGGTAGCACCGATAAAATGATCGATAATCTTAGAAAAAAATGGTTCGGTGGCGAAATTCCTGACTCAATCAAGAAAAAAATTCCACCTGGTTTTGACCCAGGCAAAATGGATAATGACACCATAAAAGATTTGCTCAAGAAATACGGTCAGTGAAATTTTTTAAGTTAGCACTATGTTTAACCATTATTTTTTTTAGTGGTTATTCTTTTGACGCGCAGGCTAAGTATGTGTTCAAGCCAGGCAGTCGTCAGGCTATCTGGGTCCCGGATAATCAAGTTGTAACCGGCGTTGAATATCAAAAGCAGGGTTATACCAAAACTGGTGGCATGTCAGTCAGGCGGGGAATGTCATCATCAGCTGGTTTGGTACCAAATACGATGCCTCAGAAAGTTAATCCTGCCTTGCGGTCCACTGCCAGTTCAAGAGATTTCATCGACTTCGTCGAGGTCCAAGGTATCAAACGTAGCTTCTCATATCATTTGCCATCGAGTTATAACAAGTCTTGCGCTACTCCTGTGATGCTCGTGTTCGCCGGTCTTAAAATGAAAGGTACCGATATGATTGCTGCAACCGGGATGAATGGCGTATCAAACCGCCATAACTTTATTGTAGTTTACGGTGAACCTGCAGGCGGTGAATGGCAGGATGGCATGAAGAATCGTCCCTATGACGATGTTGCATATGTTCAATCTGTACTGAATAAACTTGCCACCATTTGCAATATCGATACGCATAGAATCTACGCTGTTGGTTTAAGCAATGGTGGCTTTTTCTGTCAGTTATTGGCTTGCTCGCTTCCAAGCAAGATTGCTGCAATTGCTGTGGTATCCGCTACCGGTATGGAACAAGCTTTGCAAAAATCAACTGGTGAGCTTGCTATACCGTGTATGTTTTTTCTGGGTACTGATGATCCGCTTATCAACTGGCAGGACGGAAAAACAAAAACACTTGGTAAATATGCCAAACGAGTTGGTGTAAGCGAAATAGACCCAGCTTTATTAGAAATAGCAAGATTTGGCGGGTTCTATAGTGTTCCTGATCTTATTTCATTCTGGACCAACCACAATAAATGTCATGGTGCACCATCTGAAAGTTATGAACCAGATAGAGATCCAAACGATGGCATGAAAGTAAAAAAATCAGTCTGGGGACACAGAGGTAACGCAGTAGTTCTCTACACTATTGAAGGTGGCGGACATACCTGGCCTGGTTGTATTTTTCTGTCTAGAAATCAAAAATGCTGTCAGGATATTGATACAAGCGAAATCATCTGGAAATTCTTCCAGGGCGAATCACGTTGATTACTTTATTTCTTATTGAGCCGCATCTGCTGAAAAGTTCTCAAGTTCTCCGTCTTGGGCCTCAAAAGAAATAGAGATAGGCTGGCAACAGACTTCGCAGTCTTCAACATATGACTGGCTTCCACCAGTTAAATCGAGCAAGATTGAAATCTTTTCCCAGCAGTACGGACACTGGAAAAAGTGCTCTTCGAGCATTTATTTTTTACCGGCTTTAGCGAGGTCTTTAAATTTGTATTTTTGCAAATATTCTTCGTATGGGTATTGATAGTCGATGAATTGACCATCGTGTGTAAACGATAGAACTCTTGTAGCGACGCTCGATACCAGATCGCGGTCGTGTGATACTACAAATACTGTACCTGGAAAATCGGATAGACCTTGTGAAAGAGCAGAGACTGCCTCGAGATCTAAGTGGTTTGTCGGTTCGTCCAAAATTAGAATAGGATTTTTTTGCATCATGATACGTGCCATGAGCAAGCGAGCTTCTTCACCACCAGATAGATTTTCGGTTGCCTTTTGCACCTCATCTTTAGAGAATAGCATGCGTCCAAGCAATCCACGAATTACCTGGTCATCTTCATCTTCTCTAAATTGATTGAGCCACTCCATAACAGTGGTGCCAGCTTTGATCTCTTTGTGGAAGTCTTGTGGAAAATAGCTCCAGGTGGCAGCTTCGCCCCATTTGACTGTGCCATTATCAGGTTCAATTTCGCCAAGCAAGCAGCGCAATAATGTGGTTTTACCAACACCGTTTGCCCCGATGATTGCTACTTTGTCACCGCGGTAAATATCGAAACTGATTTTGTCGAATAGTTTTTTGTTGTCGAAAGCCTTGGACAAATCTTTGACCTTGAGCACTTCTCGACCAAAAGGTTTGAGCTGTTCGAATTTGATATAAGGTCTTTGAATATTAGAACGTTTCAATTCTTGGGGAGCGAGTCGTTCTATTTCTTTTTTGCGTGATTGTACCTGACTCGAGCGCGAACCCGCTTGGAAGCGGGCTACGAAGTCTTGCAATTGAGCAATCTTTTTAGCTTTGTCTTTGTTTGCAGCTTCGATTGTCTGGCGGCTCTGCATTTTATTTGACACCATGTCATCGTAATTTCCTGGATACAAAATCACAGTGTCATAATCTATGTCTGCAATATGCGTGCATACAGAGTTCAAGAAGTGCTTGTCATGCGATATTACGATGAGCGTTCCTTCGTACTTCATCAAAAACTCTTCAAGCCAATGGATGGTATCCAAATCCAAGTGGTTTGTAGGTTCGTCGAGCAGAAGCGCTTCCGCTCCACCAAAGAGTGCCTGCGCAAGCAGTACTCTAAATTTAAAATCAGTAGCCAGAGTCGACATCAAGTTTTCGTGGTCTTCTTCGGGAATGTCTATACCACGCAAAATTTCTGCAGCTTCAAACTCAGCCATATAGCCATTTTCGTCAGCAATGATAGATTCTAGTTCTCCCAGACGTTCCATTTGCTCTGGGGTTAGGTCAGGCAATTCGCACAATACATCTTTTTCTTTGAACGCAGACCATAGCGTTTCGTTGCCCATGATAACGGTGTCAATAATACGCTCGTTATCGTAAGCAAACTGGTCTTGTTTGAGTACACCCACATGTTTGGGACGCTGTACCGTGCCAGTGTTCGAGGGTTCCACTTCGCCTGTTAGTATTTTCATGAAAGTGGATTTGCCAGATCCGTTTGGACCGGTCAGACCGTATCTATAACCTGGAGCAAACTTAACCGACACATTGTCGAAAAGAGTGCGAGTACCGAATTCTTTTGTTACTTCTGTGACTATAATCATGTCGGGATTATACCTTAAGACGAGAAAGAACTATGAGCAAAGTGCCAAATTGCCCCTGTGGCGCTTCAAATACGTACAAACTTTGTTGTCAGAAATATCACAGCGGGCAAAACCCAAAGTCCGCGTTAATTTTGATGAGATCGCGCTATTGTGCTTTTGCCAAAGGCGAAATCGATTATATTGTAAAGACCACGCATCCAGCCAGTCTATCGCTTCAAAGCAATGTTGCAAAGTGGCGACGCGAGCTGCAAGATTTTTCTAAGAACACGAAATTCAATGGGCTTGAAATACTGGCTGTTGATGAGACTGAACAAAGCAATTACGCAACTGTGACATTTTCGGTCAATCTCATACAACAGGGTCGCCAGGCAGGTTTCACCGAGAAGAGTCGATTTGAAAAAGTAAATGGACGCTGGCTTTATCTAGACGGAGTTATTACTGCTACTCCGCTAAAGTTGGGGCTGGTGCCTCGGGAAGCTGGGGACTTTTCTTTGTAGCGATTTTGAAGAGTACTAAAGCCATAAATACAAAGAATCCAACTCCAAGCAATTCGTAACCTTTAGAACCAAGTGTGCTTGTAAGAGTGTGTTCGAGGCTTATAGTCTGGAGCCATGTATAAATTGATTCTGGAATGCACAAGAGTGCAACTATAACTCCGGCAAGTGCGCCTCCTGCCACAAGACCTGTGGCAAACAAACTGCCGTTGCCGAGTTCGGCATCTTCTACAGATTCACCTTTTGCCTGAGCGCGCATGTCTACAAATTTTTTCACCACGCCGCCTGCAAAAATTGGCAGCGTGGTAGACAAAGGCAAATAGGCACCAACTGAAAAGTTGAGCGCGTTGACGCCGCAAAGCTCCATGGTCAGAGCTAGAAATATTCCAACCATAACGAAATTCCAATCAAGGTTGAATGAAAGCATTCCTTTGATCAGAGTTGCCATCAAAGTTCCTTGTGGTGCTGAGAATTTGGCAGAACCTATTGCGTGCTGAATGCCCTGGGCTGCCATGTCGGGGGATGGTACGTCAAGCATTTTGACAGTCAAACCTATGACCAAAGACGAAACCACGGCGCCAATGAAAAGGCAGATTTGTTGCGCTCTGGGAGTAGCTCCAACAATATATCCAGTTTTCAAATCCTGCGATGTGGCGCCACCATTGGCAGCGGCAATACATACTATCCCAGCAACTACAAGTACCATCGGTTCGTATAAATGACCGGTCATGCCAAAGCCGATGAAAACAAGTGAAGTAGCCATGAGTGTGGCGATGGTCATCCCCGATACAGGGTTTGAACTAGAACCGATAAGTCCTACAATTCGGCTTGATACAGTAACAAAAAAGAATCCAAAGATAACCACAAGAATTCCTATCAGTAACTTTTGAATCAAAGAATCGCCTGGAATCTGAGGCATGAGCATCATCAATACAACAAGGGCAAGAGAGCCAAACAAAACTACTTTCACCGACAAATCTTTTTCTGTTCTAGAAATAGATTCTTGTGCCGCTTTGTCATTGAGTGAACCAAGGCTGTCTTTGAACGAAGAAATAATCGTTGGAATGGTTTTCATAAGCGTCATGAAGCCACCGCACGCCACTGCGCCCGCACCAATTTGACGCACATAAGCACGATAAATGGCATCGGCAGTATTGGCGAATGTATGTGTGGCAGGATTCCAGTCTCCTGGTCCGCCAGCTGTATCAAGACTGGCAAGATTGCCAAGTTTGACCAGTTGAGCTGCAATCGTGTCTGGTGGTACAAGAGCAGCAAGAAGTGGTATCAAGCCGAGCCAGGCTAAGACACCACCAGCCACAAGAGTGCCTGCAATTTTAAAACCTACGATATATCCAACGCCAAGATATTCTGGAGTGATTTCACCTGCAACTGTGGCTGATGGAAAAAATTTATTTGTTTGTTCGGTCACAAATTTTGGAGTTTCAGCAATCAGGTGTAATATGCGCTGACAAATTGCATAAACAACAGCAAAAGCAAGACCCAGGTAAGCAGTCTTTGCAAAGTCGCCGCCTTTTTCGCCAGCGATGAGAACAGAACCACATGCGGTGCCTTCGGGGTAAGGCAAATTGCCGTGTTCTTTAACTATCAACGAGCGACGAAGGGGAATCATCATCAAAGTACCCAGCATGCCACCAAGGGCAGCTAGAGTAAAAATAGTCCAGTAATTAAAAAATCCAGCCCCGACACTCTCGCCATTTGTCACTGACAAAAAGAGAAAACCAGGCAGAGTGAACACGACTCCCGAAGCGATAGATTCACCGGCCGAAGCAGTGGTTTGAACGATGTTATTTTCAAGAATAGTGGTTTTGAAAAACTTGCTTCCAATAGACATTGCAAGCACTGCAACTGGAATCGAGGCTGAGACTGTCAGACCTGCTTTAAGAGCAAGATAGACAGTAGCTGCTCCAAACAGCACCCCAAATATGCAGCCAAGAATTATAGCTCTTGGGGTCAGCTCTTTCATCTGAGTTTCAGGAGCTATGTAAGGTTTGAATTCAGCCTGGGGTTGTTGAACTTGCGCGTTTTCGTGCATAAAATAAGATACTCATCTTTTGGGAGTTTCTATTTTATCAATGGATCGGTTGTCAATGAGGCGTTTTTTCTCAATTCTTCTGGCTCTAATATTTGTCGGGCTGGAAGTTAGCGCCAAAGAAAAAGAGCCAGTAAAAACGCCAAGCATAAAAGATCGCATCGAGACTTTTGGCGATCGTTCGCGCAAAACAATCAAGCCAGCTTTTCAAGCAAATGGCATTGCTTATCCTCCGTCCAAAATGACATGGATAGCTCTTAAAAAAGAGAAAGTTCTTCTGCTTTTTGCTCCTAATAAAAACGGTAAGTTCGTCCAGGTCTTGAATTATCCGATTCTTGGCACAAGTGGTATCACTGGTCCTAAGCTCAAAGAAGGGGATAAACAAATTCCGGAAGGATTCTACAGGATAAGTGGAATGCGTCCCAAAGTGATTGCTCATGTGGGTCTTGATATAAATTATCCAAATGCAGAAGATAGAATGCACGCCAAAAAGGAACGTCGAAAAACGCTTGGTGGCGATATCATGATTCATGGAAGTTACTGGTCGACTGGTTGTCTTGCTATGGGTAATGAAGCAATCGAAGAATTATTCACGCTTGCGCATGATACCAAATATAGTAACATCTCTGTGTTGTTTGCTCCGTGCGATTTGACCACTAAAGCGGTCAACATTGATTTTCAAAAACAACCAAAATGGTTGCCCGATTTATATAAGCGCCTCAAAAAAGAAATGACGCATTATCCAATCAATGAAAGTCCAGGTTCTAAGCCAAAGAACGTCTGGGAAAGAGTGTCTGGTCTTCCTTTAAATAAGTACCAATAGAGTTTCGATGCCATAAAGGGCTAGCAGTTCTGAAAAAATCGGATCGTACTGATCTGAGTTCAGTACCGATTTAAACGATTCCAGTGGACTTTTGTGGGCAAATGTTTTTTGAAGCGATGCAAGTTGTTTTTGAGCTTCGATTGTCGGTGTTTCTTCAATATGCAATTTCCAGCCTTCAAAGGCAAAATCGAAAATTACAAAATAAGTAATCGTCAAAGCAAGAATGAACAATAGCGATTGAATGTCTGCATTGTGCCCAGTAATTAAAAGAAGAACAAAGCCCACACCCATCGAAGCTAAAATCGACACGCACAAAGCCAACCAGAAAATTACATTGACTGAATTCAAGACTGTTTTCAGTACTTTGAATCGCCAGCCACTTCGGTGCGCTTTGTCTGCTACCAACGCCAGCTCCTGATAAAGTGGCAATAATTCTCTAAAGCCTAGAATCAGTCTGGCTAGGAAAGCTGCAAACAGCGAAGAAATAAGCGAAATGATTGATTGTGCAATCGGCAACGAGCCAAGAAAAAATACCGGTATCAATGATAGTATCAGTCCTGAAATCGCAGCAAGAAAGAAATATTTGCCTATTTGCATTCGTTTTGCTTCAGGTACTAAAAGGCCCCGAGCTAAAAGATCTTTTCTAAGCTCACTTTGAAAAGCTTGTTTGTAGCCAGCGCTGGAAAAGTCAGCCAGAATTCTTATAAGACCGCTTGGCGCGAAATATCTTTTTAGTTTTCTTGGATCCTGGATGGTATCGCTGATAACACTTTTTAGAGATTTGCGAACAAAATTGTACAGAAAAAATACTCGTCGCGAAATCTGAAGCGGGGTTTTTGCGCCTTTCAAAACTGTTTCATGAGTCTTTTGTACTGCCCACTCTTTGACTGAATGAGTGACGATGCTCCACATGTTTTGTTCGTAAGGAGCTAGAGTCGAGCCATCATCGGTTGTGTTTTTTAACTTTCGTTGCAATAAATCTACTGCAAGAACTACCAAAGTGTGACTAACATCTCCTCCGCGCAAAAGATAGGCAATTTCGCAGGGCGCAAGCGAATTCTTGTTGTTCTGTTCAATCTTTCCTGCAGAGCAAAGGTGGCGAAGTTTGAAGCGGACGAAAAGCAGTAGCACGAGCAATCCGCCCAAGCTTACGCAAATATAGGCGAGTGGAGATATCAACAGGTCCTTTTCCATGATTAAATGATAGGGTAATTTTCTTGGAGATGCCATGAAAGACAGCTATATGATTTTTGTCATTCTTGCCGTCCTGTTCACGCCGTTTTTGCCGCTTGTCCTAAAAGGCAAATGTCCGTCCTGTGGCAAGCGAAAGTTAGAAAAACTGGGCACTGAGGCTATCGAAACGCCAGATTCTTCCAAGACATTCGTAACCAGATACAGGTGCCACGCCTGTCTGAAGCATTTCCAGCAAGAAAAAACCGGTCAGCTGAAAGAATCTGCACCGCCCGAACCAATAGAGTCTGCCTAAAAGCTTTGCCGGCATCTGATCCCGGCAAATGTTCTATAATAAAGTAATACCAGTATTCAGAGCTCTATGAATCTGTGTCTCGGTAGCTAAATTATGAACATCTTGCTTGTAGAGGACAATCCGACCCAGTCGAAATTGACTAGCACCATTCTGCAGCGCCGTGGTTTTGAGGTTGACTCAGCCGAGACGCTGGAAAAGGCGCTGAAGAAGCTTTCGCGTCCTATATTCGATGCTATTCTGCTCGATTTGAGCTTGCCTGATAGTGATGGAATCGACACATTTAAACGTGTGCATTCAATCACCGACATTCCAGTAGTTGTTTTAAGTGCACAAGACGATAGAGATTTAGCCCTTCAAGCTGTGCGTCAGGGCGCTCAAGATTATTTGATTAAAGGCATGCTTAGCACAGATTCACTAATTCGATGCCTGCAATATTCAGTTGAGCGAAACAGGGTTGAAAATGAGCTCAGACGCGGGCAAGAGCGGTTGCGTATCATTATGGATAACTCTTATGATGCCTTTTTATCGATGAATTCTGATTGGGAAATTACAGGTTGGAATGTTCAAGCTCAGCAGACTTTTGGTTGGACACAAAAAGAAGCAGTAGGTCAAAGCCTCACTCTTATTTTTCCAAAACACCTAAAGAAGCAGTCCCTGCGTAGCATCGAGCAACAATTCTTAAACAATAGTGCAAGAAATGCAAGGACCACTCGCGAACTTCTGGCAATACATAAAGATGGACATGATTTCCCGGTTGAAATTGGCGTTTTTCGAATAGACGACGAACCAAAGCCAAGTTATTGCGCGTTCTTGCGTGATATTTCTCAGCGTAATGAATATAAAGAAGAACTAGAGCGTTTGGTGCAAGAGCGTACTAAAAGCCTTACTCAAAAAAATGAAGAATTGCGTCAATTTGCCAAAATAGCATCGCATGATTTGCAAGAACCATTGAAGGCGGTGCAAGGATTCGTGCAGTTGTTAGAAGAAACTTCTGATGGAAATTTTGACAAAGATCAAAAGGAATTTCTTGGTTTTATTCAGGATGGCACTATGAGAATGCAGCAACTGATCAAGTCTGTGTTGATCCATTCTCAAATAGGCACGAACACTTCTGGAAATTATGCTACCGATTGTAATCTGGTGGTGGAAGAAGTGATGGCTGACCTTGCCGTTTCTATTAAGGATACCAATACGCAATTCGAGGTAGACTGGCTGCCAACCGTTAATGTTGAACATTCTCAAATGCTACAGTTGTTTGAGAATTTGGCTTCCAATTCAATTAAATATCGCAGTCTAAAGCCCCCCACAATTCATTTTTCGGCAGAAGAAAGTGGTGATATGTGGTTATTTTCGGTCAGAGATAATGGAATTGGAATCGACCCTGAATATAAAGAAAAAATCTTCGATATGTTTTCGCGTTTGCATGGCAAGACTAAATACCCCGGCACTGGAATGGGTCTTGCAATTTGCAAACGAATAGTCACCTCGCATGGTGGCAATATCTGGGTAGAATCAAAATCTGGCGAAGGCAGTATTTTCTTGTTCACACTTCCGGCAGTAAAAGCCAAAACAAATGCAGGAGCAGAAAAATGAATGACGGAATCAAAATACTTCTAGTTGAGGACAGCCCTTCTGATATCAGGCTGACCGAAGAAGCACTCAAGCGCTCCGATTTGAAATACGATTTGGCTATTGTGAACGATGGTGTCGAAGCCATGGAATATTTGACCCAGGCAAAATCAGGCACAGAAAAACCTATACCCGACGTCATTTTGCTCGACTTGAACATGCCGCGCAAGAACGGTCATGAAGTTTTGACTGATATCAAAAATGATTCGGCACTGTCTTTGATACCGGTAGTTCTACTTACCGTGTCAGACAAAGATGAAGACATTATGGCTGCCCTGCATTTGAAAATGAATTATTACATTGCAAAGCCAATTACTTCAGCCAAGCTTTCTTCAATTATTAGAGCTATTCACGCTGTAAATTCAGAAAGTGAAATTAGCGACGTTCACTCTAAAGAAGAGATGCATATAAGACTGGTTTTAGCTGGTAACCCGCATACTACACTTACAGCCTTAATGCGCTTGGCAGACGATCCCTGCGAGCGTATTCGATGCCGGGTGGCAGAAAATGAACAAGCTCCAGCAGTGTTATTGGATAAATTAGCCAATGATGCAAGCCCTGAGGTTCGCTTGAGTGTGAGCGAAAATCCAAATGTTCCTATGTCGTTGCTTGAGAAGCTGGCAAAAGATCCAAGCGAAGATGTGAGGCTGGGTATCTCTTCTAATTCCAGAACCCCTGCCCAGTTGCTTCATAACCTGATTCGCGATGAAAATATATACGTGGCTTCGAGTGCTAGTAAAACGCTTGCAAATATGCAGTCTTAATAGGGATATTTAAACTGCTGGTTTTGTATATAGATTGGCTTTGCCTGGTCATTTTTACTTGTTTTATTATAAGAATTCGCTCTAGTCTCATTTTTCAACGTAGACTAGGTTCATGACTTTTACCGGTTTAGGCAACTTTCAAGCTACTAATTTTGTCCCTGGCGACGACTTGCATAAAGTATTGCAAGAGAAATTCCAACTTAACGAATTTCGTCCCAAGCAAAAAGAAGTAATCGATCTGATTTTGGCAGGCAAACATACACTTGCTCTATTGCCTACAGGGTATGGAAAATCTTTGTGCTATCAGGTCCCAAGTCAGGTCTTACCTGGAGCTACCATTGTAATTTCTCCCTTGATTGCTCTCATGCAAGATCAATTGAGCAGTCTATACAGGCGAGGCGTCTCAAACGCAACTGTTTTAAATAGCAGTCTTGACCAAGACGAGTACTATGACGCCATAGCTGGTATTAAATGCGGTCGTTTCAAACTCATCTATGTCGCACCAGAACGACTAGAATCACCAAAGTTTCGACAGGTATTGCAAGAGCTGAAAATTTCGCTTTTGGTGATTGACGAAGCTCATTGCATCAGTCAGTGGGGACACGATTTTCGACCTCAATACAGAAATATGAAAGAGCATCTAAAACTGATGCCGAACGCAACCGTTCTTGCTTTGACCGCCACTGCCACGCCGGTTGTTCAGCGCGATATCGGACAAAATTTAGGTATTGCCAACATAAATGTGGTGGCAGCTTCTTTTGACCGTCCTAATCTTCGACTGGAAGTAGAATGTTGTTCAGACGCTAAAGAAAAAGACGATCATGTACTTAAATTATTGAGACACGAAAATTCACCAGCTATTGTTTATACAAGCAGTAGAAAAGAAACCGAAGCTCTTTCTCGCAGGCTGACTGCTAATAGATTGAAAGCAGCTGCGTATCACGCTGGGATGCCCAAAGAAATTCGATACCGAGTACAAAGACAATTCGAAGAAGAAAAGTACAAAGTAATAGTTTCAACTGTAGCTTTTGGCATGGGCGTCGATAAGTCTAATATTGCCCGAGTTATTCATTACAATATGCCAGGTTCGCTTGAAAATTATTTTCAAGAAGCTGGACGTGCAGGACGTGATGGAAAAAATGCTACTTGCACTTTGTTGTATCAACCAAAAGACATCTATACGCAACGCTGGCTAATGGAGCGCAATTATCCAGATTCAAGACAGGTAAGCAGTTTGTTCAGTCTATTGAAAGGCGATAACTCTCGCTTTAGAAAAACAGCTGAACTTGCAAGTGCTCTTAGAATTGACGAATTTTCTCTTAACAGCGCAATTGATTTGCTTCGTCATCTATCTCTCATTCAGGTCACTATAGACGGTATTAAAGCTATTTCCGGAACAAGTAATAGCATTGATATGACCTGGCTTATCGAACGTAAAGAGCGCGATAGCAATCGACTCGATAAAATGGTCGACTATGCGAATGCTCTTTCATGCAGGCGCAAACTCATTTTGCAATATTTTGGTCAGGAATATCAGGCTCAATGTTCGGGGTGCGATAATTGTTCGCCAGCAATTGAAAAAGAGCGACCTGGATATATTTCGATGCCTCAAGAAAAAGAATTAGCTACCAGTTCGTTGAGCGAACTGGAGCAAGTCTTAGTTGATACGGTAACTTTACTCAATGGCAAAGTAGGTAGGACAACGATAGCGCAGGTATTATCTGGAAGTAAAGCAAAAAAAATTCAAGAGAAAAAACTTGATCAAGTAGAGGCTTACGGTAAATTTGCTCATGTTAAAACAGATGACATAATTCTTGCTATCGATAAACTTATTGATGATGGTAAACTGCGGGTGATACCAGGGATGTATCCCAAACTGGTCATAGCTAGAAAGAAAAAATGAATCTCAAACATACGTTAAGCGGCATTTTGTCTTTGCTCTTCACGGCGATTTTTGTACTTATATTTTCCAACGGTGTCCTTGCTAATTTAAATGACCCGCTTCCATCTTGGCATAACACCGCGACTAAATCTGCAATCATCGATTTTGTCCAGAGAATAAGTCAAAAAGACAGTAAAGACTATGTACCGCCTCAAGAGCGTATTGCAACTTTCGATAACGACGGTACTTTGTGGGCCGAAAAGCCAATATATCCGCAATTACAATTTGCTCTAGACATGGCTAAGAAGCAAGCAGAAGCAGATCCGAAATTGAAGGAACAAGAACCATTCAAATCTGCGCTCAGCGGTCAGGTTGAAAATATTTTGGCCAAGGGCCCAAGTGGTACGCTCGAGCTTATTGTTCATACCCATACAGGTATGTCTAGCGATGAATTCAATCAATCTGTCAAAGATTGATTGGCGCACGCAAGACATCCTCGTTTCCAAAAACTTTATCCCCAGCTTGTTTATAAGCCAATGCTCGAATTACTTCAGTACATGAGGGATAATGGATTCAAGACTTATATCGTATCTGGTGGTGGAGTGGACTTCATTCGACCCTGGACCGAAACGACATATGGTATTCCCCCAGAGCAAGTAATAGCTTCTTCTGTTAAATGTGTTTATGAAATTAAGGATGGAAAGCCGCGAATAAAGCGCCTTCCTGAAATTCAGACCATTGTTGAAAAAACTGGAAAGCCACTTGCCATAAATGCCTGCATTGGCAGACATCCGATTGCATCATTTGGAAATTCAGATGGTGACCTTGAAATGCTTCAATGGACCCAGAATGGCTCAAAACCGACGCTCAAAGTTCTGGTCCACCATACTGATGGCGAGCGAGAGTGGCAATACGACCGTGATTCCAAGGTAGGTCATCTTGATAAAGCGCTTGACGAAGCGCGAGCTAAAGGATGGACTTTGATTGACATGAAAAACGATTGGAAACAAATTTTTCCTTAGTTTTTCAAAAGTGCAATTTTTCCTACCGTAGCTTTGGTGGCACTCACATAGTCTTCTGGATTGAGAAAAATCTGTGTTCCACGCACTCCAGCGGAGACAGACACTACATCGTGGTAAAGCATGTCTTCATCGACAAATACCGGATAGTCTTTTTTGCAAGCAAGAGCTGTGACGCCACCGCGAATATAACCTGTGTGTTTTTGAACGTCTTTTAATGGCACCATTTCGACCGCTTTATTTCCTGAAATTTTTGCAGCTGCCTTTAGATCTAATTGTGCATCACCTGCGATGACAGCCAAGATCACACCAGTTTTTTCACCCAATAAAGCCAGGGTCTTAAAAACCTGATCCACCGGTAAGCCAACTTTCTGGGCAACAGTCTGGGCTGTCAAATCGTCTGGGTCCACATCATAATTGACAAGCTCATATTTAATATTCAAATTGTCCAGAATACGGACCGCATTCGTTTTCATGGTAATGATTGTAGATTGATTTATCATCTTTAAGAGATTAAAGTTATTAGGTCGAATTTCAAAGAGATCTGTTAAATGCAAAATATTGCCAAAATTTCGAAGTTATTAGGCATCATTGTCGTATCGGCTACATTTACAGTATTGGCTCTGGATGGTTGTTCAGACCTCGAAAAGATCCAGAAAACAAGCGAAATTATGGGTAAAGCCAGCTCGCTGCCATTTGACTCGGTAAAATGGAAAGGGGACAAAAAAATCAGAGACCAGATGTGTGGCAATTTGAGTCTTACATTGAAAGGGATGCCAGTGGATAAAGTGCGGGAAATGTTGGGTTCTCCAGATAGCACTTCATCAGGCGAAGCCTCAAGTGCAGAAGGACAGACTTTTACCTGGGACATGCTTAATAGCGAGGGTAAAACTACAATGTATTTGAATGTCTTATTTAAAGAAGGCGTTGTCGACAAGACTGAAATGGCTCTGGCCAAGTAAATCTTGATGCGTAGAACATTGGGTATCGTATTTTCGTCCTTTGCCTTGGCAGGGATGAGTCTTGGTTTTTGGACTTTGTATAACACCGAAATCCGTTTGATGAACAGTGTTCCTGTGACCACGCTCATTTCAGACAAGGGTATAGAGCAGTACAAAAATATCAACGGCCAATTTTTTGCTCGAGCACGATACCGATACAACGTGAATGGTGATGTTTATTTCGGTGACAAAGTCTTTGTTAATGATTTCAACACGCCATTCTCTGATTATCTGCTTGCCTCAATAGATCCTTTGCCGTTGAATACGCCAACAGTAGCTTTCTACAATAAATACAATCCGCGAGATTCTTTTTTGAGAAAGTCGATACCGTACCCACCTTATGTGACTATTCTGGCTTCGCTTCTTGTATTAACTTCTGGCCTTTTTTTGATCTTGACTGAAAGTGCCGTTGATAAGTCGTCTAAAAGGCTTGCAAATGGTTGGTATGATATGGTTTTTCGAAACGCCGACTTAATTGCAATTGAAAAAGCTAGCTTTGTACAAGCCATTGTATTTAGTGTCATAAGTGTTTTTACTTTTGCCAACTATTTTATACATGCATCAAAAAATTATGGATTGTGGGAAATTGGTGCAGTTTGCGTCTTTATTTTGATTGGCTCTCATTACTGGAAACAAGCCTATGATGCACGCAAGCGCGCCGCAATGATGGACGATTTGCATTTAGAACTTGAATCGAACAAATTGGAAGTGGAAAGAGAATATAAAGTAAAAGTTCGAGTTAAAGTTCGCCGTGATACACAGATTGTTGCTTGCGATATAGGCATTCAGGGCTATAAATCACGCATTTATGGACCAGTAGAAAGTGAATTCTGGTATCAAAACGCAGTTGATAAAAAGATGAATGCAAAAGGAGAATTCAAGCTCGAACAATTTCTAAAAGTGCCTTCTAATAGCAAGGGTGACACTTTTTGTATTACAGTCCGAATACAAAGTACAACTGGTTTACAAGAATGGAATTTTCCCGTTTGGGTAAATGGACTCAGTGAGCCCAAACCAGAGCTTTGATCAAAATAACATCGTCGATACGGATAACGCCATCTGGATGCATTGCCTTAAAATTGAGTTTGTAATCGCGCTGGTCCAACCGTGTAGTCGCTACTGCTGACAATGTTTTGCCCTCGACTCTAGGCATTTCCAAATTTAAATCGATTACCTTTTTGACTCCGTGCAGTTTGAATTCGCCCGTTAAGATAAATTTGCCATTTTTGTCTTTTTTGATTTTTTGCGAAACAAAAGAAGCCTCTGGAAACTTGATACAGTCCAGATAGCGGGGACTCTTCACATCTTCGTCCCGAACATTGACCCCTGTACTCATTGTGCTTGTATCAATGGTGGCGCTAATTTCAGAAGTTTCGGGATTCTTCCCGTCGTAAGCGATAGTGCCTTTTACATTTTTGAATGTTCCTACCGCTGGAGTGTTTGGACCTCGTTTGGTAATGAACTGGATTCGTGTTTTATCTTTGTCTATCTTCCAAATTTTGTTTTTGGCAATCGATGGTTGGACACATGATGCCAGAAGGGTAACTAAAACCAGGGTTTTCAAACAGACTGTTTTCATGTTTCTCATTTATTTTGGATGCCAAAAACATTATAACCCCAGGGTCTTAAATCGACAAAAAGTCCTCTGGATTCTATTTCTTCTTTATTTCGTTCATAGATTTCTTTACCAAGTAAATCTTTGAAAACCAGCACAGATGAGCTCAAGCTAGATGAGAGCGGAAATTTTACTTTGGCTTGTGAGTGATGATTGGAGTAATTTACTACTATTAAAAGGTCGTTAAGTTCTTCTTTTTCAGAGGTCCATTTAAAACTGATAAAAGAGTCGTGTGTCCAGTTCTCCGCCCAGGCGACGCTGCAATCGCTCAATTGCCAGTTAGAGTCATGTACTAAGGGAAGTTTTAAAACACCAAGTAAGTTTTGATAAAATTCTCTCAAGTCGTAATTAAGCGACTCTTTTTCTCTTCTTCGCACGTGCACCGACACTCTTTTCTTTGCGCCTTCAAACTGACCATCATGGAAAAATCGCAATCCAGGAGTCAGAAAGGTTACTATTGCAGCAGCCTTTTGCTTCTCTAAAAAAAATACTGAAGCCGCTCGTGGTTCATCATGATTTTCCAGAAATCTTGCAGACTTCAATTGATAAGCCATATCTGCCCATAAATGTTCTCTGACCAGTCTAGCGTTATTCTCTGTCAGACGGTCGTAGAGCTTTTTGTCATAAGTGAAATTGAACCCTGCTTGTTGAAGTTCCCATTCAAGATCCCAATAGACTTCGGCCATAAAAATAAATTCTGGTCTCTTTTCTTGAATCATCTCAACTGCTTTTTTCCAGAAAGGAGACATTTTTAATTGCCAGGTACGCTCGAACACATGAGGCAGAATGAGCATCGCCATGTCGCAACGCAAGCCGTCGCAGTATGTGCTTATTCTTTTTATTACTTCAAGCATTTTTTCTTGCAAGTCTGGATTGGCATAATTCAATTGAAGAGTGTCCGGCCAGCCATCAAAATAAGGGTCTCTTCCGTAAGCGAAGATTTTTCCTTCAAGTTTTATATAATTTTGCGGCTCCAAAGAGAGTTTGGCTTCGTCCGCTTGTATATAGAATTCTGGATGTTCTTTGACCCAGGGGTGATCGCATGCAGTATGATTAGGCACCAGATCTAGTATCAACTTCATTCCTTTTTGGTGTATACGATCTTGCAAATCAATTAGTTCTCTCTCTTCGCCGAAATCTTTATGCAAGCTGTATTCAGTTATGGCAAAGCCCGAACCACAAATATCGTCGTTTTTGAAATCACTTAGATCTTTTGCAAAACCAGACACCCAGTCGCTTTTAGTTTGCGAGACATTTTTGCCGAATTCTCCAGTTTGCCAGACACTCAAAAAATATAAATAAGCAAAGCCTTGATCTTTTAGCTGGTCCAGATACTGGTCTGAAATATCCTTGAGCGTCGCTTTGCGTCCCAGCTTTTGCGAAAGTTCGCTGAGAAAAACACGCGTGTTTATTTGATACAAACAAGGATTTTTTTGTTCAGTCATCTTTAGAGTATTAATCAATTAGCCAGTCCTAAAAGTATATATTTGATATTGTCATCCTTAACAGCATTAATCAATGCTCCATAATTATCGGGAGTGACAAAGTAATAATTTACCGGCAAGCCGCTCATATCGCTACTTCCGTTATCCATAAGATAAGTTGCTTGAATTGCCCGAGTTAATGCTCGGACTTCGGCTACAGTGTGCGGCTTTCCGTCGCTTGCAAGTATACGCTCTGCTGACTGCCAAGGACCTTCTCCCAGTCTCACCCGTGCTAAATCCATGAGGGCGGCGCTTGGCACCAGATTCAATGGCACTTCTTTTACCGGTTCTTCCGGATTTGGAGCATAAAGCTCACGGGCAGTAGCTCGTGCTGCAGTGGCGGCTACTGCTACTGGAATCACTCTGGCTTCAATTGTTTTGCGGAGCGCAGCAGCTTCTGCCTGTTCTTTTAATAGCGCTGCTAATGCTCGTCTTTCAGCCGCAAGCTCAAGCTCGGCACCTTTACGTTTTTCCAATCTCAACACAAGTGACTGTACACGAGAAATTTCTTTTGTGATATCGTCTTCGAGTCGAGCTAGTGGATTCAATTTACCTTTTTCTGCTTCTTCTCTAAGCGCTATACGCTTCAGTGCTTTTGTGGCGAAGTCATCATTTTGAGCCGCCAAGGCTTCATAGACTTCCTTGCGCATTCGATTGAGAGTTACTGCATCCACGATGTTCTCTGCTTCTTCCATCGTTTTGAGAGCTTCAGTGCGCAAGGCTGTTAGTTCTTTGGCATTTCCTTTAAAATTTCTGATATTGTCTGTAAGTTCGCTCAACCGCTGAGGCGCTGACATAATATTGACTTCAGGGGCTTTTATTTCTGTTGTTTTGACTGTGGCCGCAGGAGCAACTTCTGGTACAACAGGTTTTTCGAAACGAGCAAATTGTTGCTCTAACTTGGTCTGGAGCTTCGTAAATGTTGATTCATTCAGGTGTGGTTTCATTGCATTGAGTGCTTCAGTCGCTTCTTTGCGAGCTGCGGCAATCAAAGCTTGGTCTGATGTCGCCGTCAGTGTTTCTAATGCTTGATTGGCGGACTGCATTCGAGTTATCCTGACTTTTAATTCAGCAATTGTGTCTGATTCTGCTTTCAAAAAGTTAATAGCTTCTTGATTAGTGACACCACTTTCAAGCGACCTTTTCATGTCACGCTCTAGAGCTGCAAGAGCATCGAAATCTCCATTAGCTATGCGATCTTTCAAAGCATCTCGTTTCAGAACGTTGACGGCAAATCGATCTTGTTTTTGAGCTAATGCTTCAAGTAAATCTTTGCGGGCTTTAATTAGTGTTGGTCCATCGACAACGCCTTCCATTTCTCTTAGGGCTATTAGACCCTGTTCTCGTATCGAAACGAAGTCTTTTCCATTGAAATTTTTGATTTGAGTTATTGAAGCATTCATTCGTTCAATGGCAGAAGCCGATTTTGCCGCGGCCAATTCTGCAGCAATAGATTGATCGAATTTGCTCAGACTCTGTTTCAACACTGATTCGAATTTGGCATACTCGATACGACCAATGTGGTTGCGTAGAGTTTGAAGTGCGGTATCAATTTGTTCTTTAATCAATGCCACGTTGGAAGCAGTACTTGGTAAATCTGACATTCTTCTAGTAAGTGTCTCAACTGCTTCACTCAGTCGTTGTTGAAGTAAGGTGGCGATTTCTCTGTCTTTGGCTGAAACAACTACTTGATCTGTAAGTAATTTGATTCTCTGAGTAAGTTCCGCTACGTCTAAAGGTTTCAATGATTCACTATAAGCTTGTGCGAATTTTGTTGAGAGTTCATGGAATTCGGTGTTGCTACGGCCAATTGCTTGCAACGCATCATCAAGATTTTGACCTTTAAGTTGTAGCCTGAATTTGGCAAATGCAATCAAATCGAAGGTGGCATCAGGCTTTTTCAAGAAAAGTTCATTTAAATCAACTGCCATTTTGGCAATGGGATCTTTAGCTGAAATAGACGAAAGAAATTTTATTCGCTCATCAGTAGTTGTCGTGTCAGTTATCTTGGAAATGGTTTCCAGAGCCTGAGAACGCAATGCATCAACATCACCAGTGCCTGCAAGTATTTTCGCCTTGATAGCAGAAACCTCAAGCCGTCTAAGGCTTTCAATATTGTCTTTTATGAGCGCAGCATAAATGTTTGAAATTATTGTTTTATCTTCCAGTCCCTCACTGGCTATAAGAGCGGATTTTGCAAGCAGAGCGGATTCATCTCCTTTATCAGCTAAGGCTAAAACTATGTTTTTTCTCAGCTCGTTTGTCTCGGATTGTGTAAATCCATGAGCGGGAAGATCTTCGATGAATTCAAATGCTCTTCTTCTTTGATCACCGATTAGCTCGGACCCGCCTTTGATTTCTTTGACAATGGATTCTATTGTTGAGGTAATTCTTTGTTTCCAAGCATTTCTTAAGCCAGGAGAATTGACTGCTATACGAGTCATTTCTTCGTAAGTAAGAATCAGTCTGTTCAACGCTTCTGGAATTGTCAGATCGGGCTCAATTGCTGCAAGACGAGTAAATGAGTCGGAAATTAGCTGATCAAATTGTTGTTGAGAGCTTTTGATAATTGAAAGAGCGCTTGTTCGTAAATTTGGATCAAGGTTTTCTAGTTCCGCTACTTTATCAATAGTCAATTTAGATGCATCATTGAAAGAACTGTTGATGACTAGAGCCGCTTTAGCAACCGGATCTTTATCTTGAATTTTGAGCAGGAAGTTGAGTCTTACTTCTTCTTGAATCGTTTCAGGCAATTGCGAAATGGCATCCAGTGCAGATTTGCGTAAAGCCTGTATATCTCCTCGACCTGCAAGTATTGTATCTTGCAAAATAGATATTTGAGTTCTTACCAGATTTTCCTGGTTGTCTTGAGATAGTAAAGCCAGAATTTCACGGGTGCGTCCTTTGATAATTTGCTGGTCTGCACCCTTTAGCGCTTCGAAAGCTCCCAGAGCTGCTATTGCGGTAGAATCTTTTTTGTCCTCCAGGGCATTGAGTATTTGTGTGCGCAGGATAGCTTCCTGTTCCTCCGAAAAACTATTTTCAGATAGACTGTCTATTAATTGGAACGCACGTTTTCTATGCTCTTGCGAAATTACTTCACCGCCAGTTCTAATTTCGCTTACGATCGCATCAACCGATGCGATTACTTGTTTTCGGAATGGTTCTTTTAGGGGATCGAGAGAGGCATCAATTTGAGTGATGGTTTGAATCGCTTCATCGATGGTTCTGAGCGCTTCTTCAAAAGATTGGTTCTCCTTTACTTTTCCAAGTCGAAGTAGCGTGTGCGCAGCTATTTGATCGAGTTCTTCTTTTGACCGTTTTAGAATGTTTAGAGCTTCTTTTTCAATTTCAGGCTTAAGGCTTTTCAATGCCGTGACGTCTTCTAAAGTGAGATCTAAAGGTTTTTTGAAATAGTTATCTAATGTAAGTGTTGCTTCTGCAACAGGATCTTTGTCAGCAATTTGTCTGAGAAAATTGAGTCTATCTTGAGCCGGAAATTCTTCCAAAATCTCAAGCGCTTGTTTTCGCAGGGCGTTTACATCGCCTTGCGATTGCAGAATTCTTTCTTCAAAAGCATTTATTTGAATCCTTCTCAGTTCAATCTGGCTGTTTCTTGCGAAGGCAGAATAAATTTGAGAAGTAAGTTCTACAGAATTATTCAAGCCGCGCACCGCTTCGAGCGCATCAACTGTTAGCTTGGCCGATGTATCATTGGCTGCAACGAATGAATCTAGAATTTTCGTTCTAAATGCGGCAATTTCAGGCTCGGTGAATCCCTGTTTGGATAATTTACTTAATAGTTCAAACGCTTCAAGACGCTGAGGTTGAGTAAGGATAGAGCCATTACCAATGTTTCGAGTGAGCACTTCGATAGAAGCGGAAATACGTTGTCTCAGTGTTTCTTGAAGGATGGGGGAGATATCAGTCAATCTCTCCAGATCGTTAATGGATGATTTGAGAACATCTATAGTCTGGGTTATGGTTCCTTCAGGATTGACCTGTCTCAAGCGAGACAATGAAGTAGAAATTAAATCATCGAGTTGCTGTCGGTTTAGTTTTAACAGATCAAGTGCTTTTGCAGTGAGCTCAGGGTCGAGCTTTTGGATGGCAACTATAGTATCTAAAGTTATGTTAGAACTATCTTTGAGAAACTCAGTTATGCTTATTGCTGTGTTTGCAACTCGATCTTTTTCGGCTATGGCGCTTAATAGATTTAGTCTCGCTTCGTTTTGCCCGTGAGTTAATAGTGATACGGCTTCTAGAGCATCGTTTCGCAAGGCGTTTATATCACCTTGACCTGACAAAATCTTGCTCTTGAGTGCTTCAATCTGAATTTCTCTGATTTTGTCCGAATTGTTGGTAGCAAGAGCGCTAAAAATGTCTTTTGCAATCAAGTCTTCATTTTGCAAGCCGCGAATTGCATTCAATGCATCGAGCGTAGCCTGAGCGTTTAAGTCATTATTTGATGCAAGAGTTCCCAAAAGTCTGGAGCGAATCGAAGCTGCATCAATTCCTTGCATACTTTGGGATGAAAGGTTATTCAACAAAGTGAAAATCTCTTCTCGACTGCTGCCAAGAAAAGAAGTCGAGTTGCGAGTATTACTTACTATGGCTTCAAGCGAGGAAGAAATCTGTTTTCTTAGAGCGTCTTTGAATGGTTCGGATATTTCAGAAAGACGATTGAGATTTTCGATTGCTGTATTGATGCTGGTCAAATATTCCTTAACTGCAAGGTCTGGTTTGACTGTGCCAATTCTTACAAATGAATCAGAAATGATTTGGTCGAACTCTAACTTTGTTCGCTGCAAAGCTGACAGTGCTTCGTTTCTATATATTGGATCGAGTTTTTCTATAAGGACAAGGTCTTCTACAGTAAGACTTGTGGCATTGTCAAAATGCCTTTCTAGGCTTAGAGCTGTCTCTGCGATGCGGTCATGATTTGCTATGGAAGCTAAAAATGATAGTCGTCGCTCTTTTTGTAATTCGAATGGTAAGGCCAAAATTGCTTCCAGACCTTGTTTACGCAATATGGTCTGATCGATGGAGCCAGCAATTATCTGGTCTTGTAAAGAAAGTAATTGAAGCTGGCGGAGATTTTGAGAATTATTCTCTGCCAGCGCAACAAGAATTTCAGACGCCCGTTTTTCGGCTACAACTTTTTCCAACCCTCTCAATGCATCTAAAGCTGCTATGGCAGCTGTTGCCACAGGATCCTTTTGCGATTTGAGTGCTTCTAAGATTCGGCTTCGTAATTCAGCTTCTTGGCTTTCAGTAAATCCTTTTTCGGAAAAGTTCTCTAGCAACAGGAATGCCTGTCTACGTTTCTCTGGTAAAAAGGCAGCAGAGCCAGTCCTAATGTCATTTGCAATTATGTTGACAGAATCTTCCATTTGCTGTTTGAGAGAATCACGCAGTGCATCGGATGCTTCACGTGGAAGGTTTGCGTAACTTTCAGAAATACGGCCAAGGTTATCTACCACGCCTTCAATTGAAAGATCTGGTTGTACACTTCTAAGCCGAGTTAGTGAATTGAGACGAATCTGGTCTAGCTCTTCTTTTGTGCGTCCAAGAATAGTAAGTGCTTCATTTCTGAGGCTTGGATCAAGATTTTCAAGCGCCGCTATGTCTTCAGCTTTTAGTGTCGATGCATTGTCAAAATAGTTCTTGATACTCAGCGTAAATGTGGCAACCGAATCATTTTTGGTTGCAAGGGCTTCTAATATGCTTAATTTTAGAGCTTCAATCTCTTCTTTTGGTGCCGCACCGGAAAGTTTTTCGATTGAGGCAAAAGCACGCTCTCTTAGTGCTGCAAGTTCGAAGCTTCCTGGTGCTAAATCGCCTATTTTTAGTGTAAGTGTTTGCAGAGACTTGATAAGTTCTGCCTGAATGGCTGCCACTATTTCTTTGTCTGCAGCGGATGCGGCGATTTGTTCAGTGAGTGAGGCAAGATTTTCGGTCAATGTTCGAACGTCAAGATTCTCTATTCTTGCTAAGGATGCTGATTCGACCGAACTAAAGAGCGCATCAAAATGGGATTTGTTTCTGCCAAACGCTGCCAGGGCGCTGTCAATGTCCGCAGGTAAACTAAGTTTCAATTTTGCTAACGACACAAGATCTAGAGAATTTGCTGACGCCTGGCGAAATGCATCATTTAACTGCAAAGCGACTCTTGCGATGTCATCTCCATTGTCACGAAGGAGTTCCAGTCCACGAACTCTAAGCGCTTGCTGTTTTTGATTAGGTAATTCGAGGATCGCTTCAAGCAAATCTTTTCTAGCCACATTTAAATTTCCGCCACCACGAGCGATACCTTCGATGATAGTATTCACTTTGATTCGAGCTATTTCCTCCAAATCGTTAGAGCTCAATGCGCTTAAAATTTGGGACGTGGTTGCTGTTTCGTTTTCTGTTCCTATCGTACGCTCAAGAGCTTGACGAGCTGGTTTTGCGGACGGAATTTTGGTTTCGATTGCCTTCAGAAATTCGATTCGTGCTAAAGCAGCATCATTTCCTAATGATGAAAATGTACTCAATGCCTGGTTCAGTAAGACTGATGGATCTTCTGAAGCGTTCAATATTTTTTCAGTCAAAGCTGAAATTCTTACTTTAATAATATCTTTGGAGTTGTTTCTTTCAAGTTCTGTCAGTATTTCCTGAATAAGTCTGTTTCTGACGTCAGACCCAAGTCCTTCCAGGGATTCGTATGCTTGAAGAGCAAATTGTGAAAAACTATCTTTGTTTTGTAGTTCGCGAAAGAGCTGCATTCTTTCCAAATCTTTCGCTTCGGCGGGCAGTTTATCGATAATGCTAAGCGCTTGTTGCCTGAGCGAATTTATGTTTTCTGATGTAAAAGAAATTCGTTCTTTTACAGCTTTCAATTTAATTAACTGCAGTTCGCGCTCACTTCCGCGAGAAAATGCAAGCATTATTTCTTGTGCCAGAGTTTTTTCGTTATTCAATCCTTTGATCGACGTGAATGCTTCGACCGCTATTTTTGCTACATCGTCTTGACTCTGTTCAAATGCTGTAAGTATACGAGTGCGCATAGCCAGCGCTTCTGGTGTGTCGCCAAGTTTAGTCAGGGACTCGAGTGCTTTCGTTCTGAGCAAAGCTAATTCGGTTCGATTTCCGCTTGAATTCTGGACTGAAACAATCAAATCTTCGACTTGTTTTAGAGTGGCATTGTGTTGAGCTGTTTGTTCTAGACTTGCTACTCTCGCTGCAACTGAATTGTCATGTCTTACCAGAGCTTGATAGAACTCGAGTTCCAGACTGGTGTTATCGGCTCCCTGGGCTCTAAGGACCTCTATTGCATCTGTTGCTTGTTTTCGCAATGCCTGTAGCACTTCTGGACTGGGCTGCGATATCGCATTCAACTGGTTGGTGGCGCTTAAGACCCGATTCGAAATTTCTTCAGTAGTGAGATTTGGTGGCAGTGTGGTGGCATCGGTAATTAATTTTGCCTGTAACTGTTCTATTTCTCCCTTTTGCTTTTGTAGAAGCCCAAGTGCTTGATCAAGGAGTTCTGGGTTTTGCTGATATTTCTGGTTAAAGGCATTATAAGTAGCCAAATCTAAGGAATTATTTGTTTGTGAATTTAAGATGTTCCGTACTTCTAAAGCAGCTTGAGCACCTGAATCCTTCGCTTTTGCCAATGCCTCAATTAGCTGATTTCTGAGTGATGCAATTTCTGGCGAATTTCCCAATGAGGACAATGAATCGAGAGCGGATAGTGCTTGAGCTTTTAATGCTTGCAAGTCTGCGCCAGGTAATGTCAGAGCCTGGGTATCAATTTTTTGAATAATTAGATTGGCCAGTGTTTGGTCCGCCTGGCGCTGGACCTGTTTTATTGCCTCAGCTGCCCCCGCTTCGGTAGAGACAATAGATTGATAAATGCGCTCTTTCAATCTATCGGCTAATTCGCTACCTGATACTTTAGACAGCGACTCGACTGATTCAAGTGCTTTGATTGCGGCAATTGCAACTGGATCTTTCTTCGCTTCAAGGGCTTGCAGGACACTTTTTCGCGTTTGCGCGAGCGCATCTTCTGACATACCAGTTTTGCTGCCAAGAATATTCCAGGCTTCAACACGTGCGTTAGAAAGCGCTTGGGAGTTTTCTGGGGCTATTGCATTAATCTTGGTAAGCAAGTCTGGGATCTGGCGGGCTACCTGTTCGTTTGTGGCTGCCGTGATTGCAGCCGCTATGGTGACCAGGTCTTTGGCTGTTTGATCTTCTTTTTGAATAAGCGCGCCAAGAATTTGATCGCGCCAGATTGTCATCTGTTTCTCATCTGAATAATTTCCTAGAGCCTTGATCGCCTCGAATGCCTCGGCGCGAACCGATGCAAGCGCTGGATCGTTGGGGTTGCCTGAAAGTGTGGCGATTTTTCCCAGAACATTCCCAACACGCTCAGTTGCTTGTTCGGCAGTAAGTGCTACTGAAGTTTTTGCTGTAAGCACTCCCATACCAAAAGGATAGGAGAGAAGCATTTCCAGGGCACCAAGTGATCCATTCATTAAAAGAGCTTGCGGGCTCGAATCAAAATTTTCACCTTCAATTGACGCTAATATCGCAGGACGTCCAACAGCTCCGCTTGCGCTCAAAGACGCCATTACCACAAGCTTCATAGCTAGTTCACGTGTAAGCAATACCGATACACCAGCAGGAAGGAAAGCAACAAAAGCGGCAACAGATGCTGCTGTCATAACTACGTTAGTGACGAATTCTGCATATTTTTTATTGGACTCAAGCGAATTCTGCATCGAAGCGCTAAAGTATTCAGCAAGAGCTTCTTGTACGGGTTTTGGAATGTCTTTAAAAGTTGCATTGAATTGTCTTACGACCTGTTCGTTAATTTGCAGCATACGCTGCATGCTTAAGTCAGTTCCATCCGCCACCGTCATTGGTGCGTACTGACTCATACGCAAGAAAAAATCGTTTAAGCCGTCTCTTGGAGTAACGCTAAGCATAAGCATATACTCAAGCTTGAATGCTTTGTCGACTTTGCTTAGAAAATCGTTGTCTAAATTACTTCCGAAGACTCGCAGATACTGATCGTGTAATTTTTGTCTTTGTTCGATAGATAATTCTTTTAGGACTTGTTTGAAGTCACTGAATTTACCGCCATCACCTAAAATGAAAGCTCGCAGTTTATCTATAAGCTGTGGACTGCCATTTCCTTCATCTAGAATATGTTTGATCAGGATTTGATGATTTCGATCTAGATTTTCATTTTGGGTAACTGCTGCAAGAAGTGCATCTCTGAGCGGAATACCGTATTTCTGTATGTAATCAGACTGTAATTGAGTCCATTCTTCGGCTGGTAGATTTGCGAAATAGCTTTGATAATCCTGGAACTTACCACCGTTGCCATTGATGAGCATTCTCATGCGATCAATGGGAAATACTTTTCCATTTTGCTTTAGTATCGTTTCGAACATTGCCGTCTGCTCAGGCGTCATTCGTTCTCTTTGGGGAATCTTATTGCGCAAATCGGTCTTAAGTTCAGTTTTGTATTTAGTAAGATATTCGGTTTCAATAGCAGTAAATTCGGCTTCATTGAGATTGCCGAGTTCAGTGCTTAAATCAGTTAGTTTTCCGCCCTGTGTTACTAGCACTCGTAATTTGTCGGCTAACGTAAGGTTGCCATTTTGAGCAAGTACGTTTTCCAGAATGGGTTTTTGATGATCTAGCAGAAGATTGGTGCGCCAGTTGTCCAACTGGTCTTTCGGAAGGCGTGCAATGACACTATATGTGGAGGCTTTATCAGTGACCGTTTCTCCTGCAAACGGCATATGGCCAGCTATTCCGACAGTGTTATGGCCATCGACCATCAGGGAGTTAAACGCATTAATGCCTGCGCCACTCTGCCATAAAATGTTATCAAGGGAGCGGGTGAGAGCAGCTTCTTCTCGGCTTACTTCTTCTCTGTTTGATTGACGTTTGAAAATGGACGAGAGTATCGCCATATATTCTGGATTTTGTAAAATTTGCTCGACTTGAGCGATGGTCTGGTATTTTTTTGCTTGAATTGCAGCATCGCTCATTCCCTGAAATAAATCGTCTTGAACAAATCCCCATTCTTTAATGAGTTTGTCCAGTTCGTTAGGTACTGGCGGTTTACCAGTCTGAAATACTTGATTCAAATAGCTTTTTATAAGTGGAATCGCGTTTTCAGCCTTCGAATCGCCTGTTAATATCAGCAAATCGGCAAAATCATCGAGCGTTTTTTTGAATGTCGGATCGGTTTGATATTTAGTAGCCTCGTCTGGAGTCATCATTTCCAAACGTTCAATGAATTGTCGGATATTGGTGGAGCCCGAAGCTTTATAGTCGGTTATAAATGTTTCAAATGGGCGTAAAATAGCCTTTGAATCAGTGAAGTTTTGCACTTTGAGTTTGGCATCAATCAAAGCCAGAACCTTCGCTTGTTCTTCTGGCTTTAAGAAGGACTGAAGTGATCTGGCAAATTCATCTCTGTAAGTAGAGTCTTTAAACTTATTGAATTGGGCTTCTGTCAGATTCTTTTCTATGTGAACGAGCATATCGCTCACGTTGTATTCGCCACCCAGAAAACCTAACGCATATTTTGGGGCAACCATTGATGCAAGGTCCGAGACCAAAAATTTTCCACCAAAGAGTAGTTGTTCTCTCAAAATGGCTTGGCGTGGACCTTCCGCTCTGCTCTTTATAGCCGCTTCAAGCACTTCATACACTCTTTTGGCTTCGATTTCGGCGGCGGTTGTGGGTTGGCGGTTGTTTTCTACAATAGATCGACCCATATAGTAATCGCGCACGTCTTTAGGAGTCGCGTGCGTAAATACAAAGTCTGTATTTTCTGGGTTATCCAGAAAATGAAGGAGTGTTCCTGTATCTGCATTCAGTATCGAAGCAAGCGAAATTCTGCCTTCGCGTAGAATGTCGTTGGCAATTGGATTTGGAATGCGTGTTTGACTTCTACGATTAATCTGTGTTCCAAATGCTTCAAGTACAGACTTTTGGAAGGTCGCATCCGAATTGAGTATTCCTCTTAAAGCGACATTGTCGCCTACAACACTTGAGAGCAAGCCGAGGTCTTTTGCTGCAACAGCCTTTTGAGCAAGTGTTTTTAGTGTTTCAATCGGTAAGTCGGCAACGCCGGCTAAAAGTCCTGTAAGTACTTCTTTTTGGGCCGGATTGAGCGAACTGTTATTTGCGATTGCTGATTCAAGCGAAACGCCATAATCGCTTTGGAATTTGGTCTTGAGTGCATTAGCTTGAGCACTGTTTAGAGTTCCAAGCACACCACGCAGCATACGCACGCCACGCACTGGGTCTGTTTCAAGTACTGTTAGAGCAATCTGGGCGTTGCCGGCTAAATTGGTTTCACCATTTTTGCTGTTAAGAATGGCTTCAATTGTAGCCAGAGCTTCTCCTGGCTTAAGATTGGTTTTGAGAGACTGGCGCAGAGAGATTCCTCGCCTCTCCTGGAAGTACTGCTCGAGCTGTTGGCGGTCTACCTCCTCCATATTCTGAAGAATGTTTTTTATCGTTTCAAAGTCTGGGTTGGGAGTGGAAGTGCGATATTGCTGAGTTCTTCTAGTAAGCGCTTCGAAAACCAGATCGGCGTTTCGTGCAATAGCGTCAAGGCTCAGGTGAGGTTGCACGAATTCGACCGGATGCAGATCAACTGGAAGTGAGTCTATTGGACCGGTTTTGTGGTCGCCTGAAGCGACTGGTTGAGTTTCTAGAAGGTTTGGAACTTCAAGGACTGGCAGCATTCCAGTAAGGTCTTCTCCGTTGTATGCCACCTTAATTTCTGGGGTGGCACTAGCTGGAGCAGCTGCATCGCCTAATTTCTGCAAAAAAGTCTTAATTGTATCTGGACTACTTGCGTCCGCATCGTCTGTGACAGCGGCGTCAGTATTCGAGCCTGGTTTAGGCTTATCAGATTCAGTATTTGGGTTTCTATCAATTGCCATGCATCAATCCAAGACAAGGCGCCTTATTCCACTATGCGCGTGCCAGCAGTTATAGAAACCATAAAAGATTAATTTTTATGTTAAACGATTATATACCTAAGTTGAGATGTTGGCTAGAGTCTGAGCCGGTGAAGGCGCTAACCAATCCTCTTCGTTCATGTAATAACGCATGTATAAAAGCATCGAAACGAGTCCGGTCCATCCGGTCTGGTGGGAAGCGCCAAGTCCGGAGCCTGTGTCACCGTTGAAATATTCAAAAAATTGATGGAACTGATTCCAGTTTTCGTCATATTGGAACGTATTCAAATCGCCATATACCGGGCGAAATCCGTTCTTATCTTTCAAAAAGATGTTAGTTATTCTGTCTATGATGTCGTTTGCTACCTGGCAAAGATTTTTTTGCACTCCAGAGCCAGTTGGATATTCAATTAGAAAATCTGGGCCAAAATAGGCGAAATAATTGAACAAAGCGCGAATAAGCATAAAGTTTACTGGCAGCCAGATTGGTCCTCTCCAGTTAGAGTTGCCACCGTACATTCCAGAATTGGATTCGCCTGGTAAATAGTCGACTCTGTATTCATGCCCGTTGACGTTGTAAACGAAAGGATTGTCTTTGTGATACTTCGAAAGACTTCTTATGCCAAAATCGCTTAAGAATTCATTTTCATCGAATAGCCTACTCAAGATGCGACGCAGTTTTTTCTCATTGCATACAGATAACATTCGACGACCTTTGTATCCTTGATGGAAAGGCAAATGAATGAATTTGCAAGCTTCTTGTTGGCGATGAGTGAAATGGAATGCTTTGTTTTTGAATCCAGGCAAATTGTCCCAGACATCATTTTCGAATACTACTACAGATGCCATAGGTAAAAGACCCACTATCGAGCGAACTTTCAATCGGGTAGCATGTCCATCTGGATAACGCAAAACGTCATAGAAAAATCCATCTTCTTCGTCCCAGAGCTCGGCTCTGTGCTTACCAGGTTTGTCCATTGAAGCTGCAATAAGGACTGTATGTTCGAAAAATTTTAAAGCAAAGCGCTCATACCAGGAATTGTACTGAGCAAGCTCGATTGCTATGTTTAGCATCTGCTGGCTGAAAAATACCATCCACCCTGTGCCGTCGGCTTGTTCTAGATAACCACCAGTCGGCAATTCTGAACTGCGATCAAAAACGCTTATATTATCCAGTCCCAGAAATCCACCTTCAAAAACGCCATGACCTCTAGGATCTTTGCGATTCACCCACCAGGTGAAATTAGAAAGTAGAGTGGTAAAGGCGTATTTCAAGAAGTCTTTGTCTCCAACTCCATTATTTTTGCCTTTGTCGAACAGGTAAGCTTGATATGTTGCATATGCATGTACGGGCGGGTTGACGTCGCTAAAATTCCATTCGTATGCCGGTATTTGACCATTGGGGTGAATATAAGAACTGCGCAAAATTAAATCGAGCTGATCTTTGGTGAAATCAGAATCCACCAGATTTAGTGGCAAGGTATGAAAGGCGAGATCCCACGATGCATACCACGGATATTCCCATTTGTCCGGCATCGAGATGATGTCGTTGTTATACATGTGCGTCCATTCTTGATTGCGAATCACTTTTAAATGCGACGGCATCGTCCAGATATTGATATTGTGTTCTTTAATCCATTGATCGACATCATAATGGAAGAATTGTTTCCCCCAGAGCATGCCCGATAAGGCTTGACGCATCAAATCGTATTTGTCGTTTTCTTGTTTCAAATTGTCTGGAATGAGATCGTCATAAAACGAATCGGCTTCGCGCATTCTGGTATCAAATACAGTATCGAAATTTTCAAACGGATGTTCGGTTCTTTTACTGCCCAAACGAAGTTTTACTACCTCGCATTCTCCAGCTTTGACATTGAGTCTGTATCTGGCTGCGACTTTGGTTCCACGTTTATCTGGATTGATTGCGTGTCTGTTTTCATTGACTATATAATCGTTGATGCCATCTTTGAAATAGTGACCGGTATTGGTTTGCCCGAAGATTTTTTGCTTATTGGTTTCATTTTCGGTAAACAAAAGCTGGACTGTTCTATCGCAATAAAAAAAATGGTCTTTGGTTTGTTCGGCAAAATTTGTTTCGTGATGAAGAGTGTGAACGCCACAATGTTTGTCTTTCGACAAAGCTCTCATCGCGGGCTTTGGACCACCATTCGACCACGACCATGTGTTGCGAAACCACAAAGTAGGAAGTAGCTCCAGAAGCGCGTCTTCGGGACCTCGATTAAATACAGAGATCTTTATATAAATATCTTCGGCTGATTCTTTAGCGTATTCGACAAAAATATCAAAATATTTGTGTTCTGAAAACACGCCTGTGTCGAGTAGTTCGTATTCAGGTTCATGTTTTCCCCGTCTGCGATTTCCGTCAATCAAATCCATGTACGGGTAAGCATTTTGAGGATACTTGTACAGATACTTCATGTACGAGTGAGTCGGGGTGCTGTCCAGATAGAAGTAATATTCTTTGACGTCTTCGCCGTGATTGCCTTCTTGGTTAGTCAGTCCAAAAAGACGTTCTTTTAAAATAGGGTCTTTGCCATTCCATAGTGCGACCGAAAAACACAAGTGTTGTGTATTGTCGCTAATGCCTGCAATGCCGTCCTCGCCCCAGCGATACGCCCTCGAGCGTGCCTGATCGTGGGTGAAATAATTCCAGGCGTCGCCATTCTGGCTATAATCTTCGCGTACAGTTCCCCACTGGCGTTCGCTAAGATAGGGACCCCATTTTTTCCATGGAGCAACACCTTCTTTGTCTTCTAAAAGTCTTATTTTTTCTTGGATTTCGCTTGGCAAGGTTTCGTCTGTCATGGCACCACTTAAATTTGATTAGACAACGCTATAACGATTTATATGCCACCCGCAAGATGTCATCTGGTTGTCGCTCAAAATTAAATATAGGTATATAGCTCTAAGAATGCCAGTCGGATATTGCCATTAGCGCGTCTGTAAATCAAGGACAGGGTTTCCTTTTCAAACTTCGGACCCACAAGTTCTTCAGTTAATTTTGCAAATAGGTCGAATGAGGTACTGCATCGAATTAATGTTGGCAGCAAACCTTCTTTGTGTGCAGTTACGACTAAACCTAAAGATGCTATTTTGCATTTGAGTTTAAGTAACTGGAACTGCCACCATGGTAAGTTTTCAGCGCTATCTACCAAAATTATTTGGGTGGTTTTTTTTGTGCAAAACCAGAAAGCGGCCGGCATATTGCGCTTTCCACCTGATAAGCGGATTAAAAGTGGATTCAGTCCTTTGTGCTTGAGTCGTTCGTTCAACTCAAATAAAAGTGTTGTTTTTCCGACCCCTTCAGGTCCAACTAATGCTCCGCAATTATTCATTGAAGCAAGGCGCTCTAGCAAAGAATTCCAGGAGTCTTGTTCGAATTGATATTCAAGCGCCTCAATCCTTACTGTTGCAAAAGGATTGAGACGCGCTTTTGTGCTCGATGCTACCACAGGCGGCATCGTTTATCTTCCGGCAACATGAATGAGTCGCTCATTGAAATGTCATAAGCTTTTTGAAATTCGTCCATGTTTGCAAGTGTTCCAAGTACACGATAATGTGGCGTTGGATGCGGGTCTACAGCAGCCATCAACCGTGCTTTTTCGGGGCGTACATTGGTCGCCCAGGCTTGTGCAAAAGAAAGAAAGAATCTTTGCTCGGGAGTAAAACCGTTTTGATCTTTTTCTTTTGGTTTATTACCTTGCAATTTTTGCAAAGCTTTATATGCAAGAGTAAGTCCGCCAAGGTCGGCCGCCGCTTCACCGGCAACCAGTTTTCCTTTGAAGGCAACATCATCGACTGCTTTGTAGCCTTGATATTGGCTTTCGATCAATGAAACTCTTTCTTTGAAACGTTTGAGATCGCTTTCAGACCACCAGTTTTTAAGATTGCCTTTTCCGTCGAATTTAGAGCCTTGATCGTCGAATCCATGGGTCATTTCGTGTCCAATTACCATACCCATAGCACCAAGATTGGTTGCATCATCGGCATCGGGATCGAAAATTGGCGATTGCAAAATCCCTGCTGGAAAAACGATTTCGTTCATCTCTGCCATATAATACGCATTTACCGTTTGAGGACTCATGAACCATTCGTTACGATCAACTGGTTTGCCAATCTTAGCCATTTGTCTGTCGAACTCGAATTCAGATGCATTGTTCATGTTCTTCAAATACGATTCGCGGCTGATCTCAAGTTTGCTGTAGTCTCTCCATTTGTCTGGATATCCGATTTTTAAACCGAATGAATCGAGCTTTTCCAGCGCATTTTTACGTGTGGCCTCATCCATCCAGGACAGCGACGACAAATCTTCTTTCAAAACATCGCGTAAAGCTGATACCAGATGCAGTGCTTTTTCTTTCGCTTTAGGAGTGAAGTGGTCTTTGACATATAGTTGTCCAAGAGCTTCCCCAAGGGCACCATCTGCACTGTTCAACACTCGTTTCCATCTGGGCAAATTAGCTTTTTTACCAGTCAGAATCTTTCCGTAAAAATTGAAATGCTCGTCGACAAATTTAGAAGACAGGTAGGGCGAAGACTCACTGATAAGGTGCCAGAGCAAATAATCTTTCCATACTGCCGGCTTGGTTGCTTCGATTTGTTCGTCCATCCCTTCAAAAAAGGTTGGTTGACCAACGTTAACTGTTTTGAAATCGTTGTGTTTGATCTCTTTTAGATAGGCGGTCCAATCGAAATTAGGAGTCAGCTTTTGCAGCTCGTCAAAATCCATTTTGTGGTAAATCTTGTCTGGGTCGCGCATGTCAGTATTTTTCATCGAATACTCTGCCAGTTTGGTTTCGAGATCCATCACAGCTTTTGCACGAGCCTGACCATCAGGCTGACCCATTAGATGGAACATTTTTGCCATATGCTCTACATATTGCGCACGCAATTTTTTAGATGCTTCATCATCGTTTGTATAATAATCCCGATCTGGCAGTCCCAGTCCACCTTGCTGCACTTGACAGATGACTTTGGTCGAATCTTTGAAATCCTGACCAGAGCCGATGTTGAAAAACACATTTACGCCTTGTCTGTGTAATCTTGCTATTTCAGAGCGCAATTCTTCTTTTGTATCAAT
>CAZFKB010000008.1:0-51658 GCA_964519785.1 uncultured Candidatus Obscuribacterales bacterium
GTTCAGAAAAATCTTGATGCCCCACTTGCAGAAATTCTGCAGTTAGCTGAAAGTAAGGGTATTGAAACGCTTGATATTCGGACCGGTGTTCGCACAGGCGACACTCTTGCCTCTGATCGTCAAAAGATGATCAAGAAACCACCTCATATACTCGTTACTACGCCCGAATCGCTCTATATCTTGCTTACTGCTGAAAAATCACGGCAGAATCTGAAGCATGTAACCACTGTGATCGTAGATGAAATTCATGCGGTTGCAGATGATAAGCGTGGGTCTCACCTGTCTTTGACCCTTGAGCGACTCGATGAACTTGCAGAGAAGAAGCCTATTCGAATAGGACTTTCAGCTACTCAAAGACCACTTGAGTTAATAGGTCGCTTTTTGGTCGGCAATGAGTCTTTGATGCCCGAAATCATAGAAGTAGGTCAACGTCGTCATTTCGACCTATCTGTAGTCGTTCCGCAAAACGAATTGCAAGCGGTGGCGTCGCAAGATGTCTGGAGCGAGATTTATGATTATATTACCGAATTGGTAAACCAACATCGCTCTACTCTTGTTTTCGTCAATACAAGAAAGCTTTCAGAAAGACTTGCTTACAATCTTTCGCAAAGACTCGGCGACGAAGTCGTGGGGGCACATCATGGAAGCCTATCGCGCGAACTTCGACTTGCAGCTGAGCAAAAGCTAAAGGGTGGCAAACTCAAAGTTCTTGTGGCAACTGCTTCATTAGAATTGGGAATCGATATAGGCAGTATAGATCTGGTCTGCCAAATTGGGTCTCCTCGGAGTATTTCAGCTGCTCTTCAGCGTATTGGTCGAGCTGGTCACTGGCGGGGAGCGACTCCTAAAGGTAGATTGTTTGCCACTACCCGTGATGAACTTGTCGAATGTGCTGCATTGGTCAAAGCGATTCAAGAAGGAGAAATGGATCGAATTGTTATTCCGGACTGTGCATTGGATGTACTGGCACAGCAAGTAATAGCAGCCTGTTCTGCCTCCGATTGGAAAGAAGAAGACTTATACAATTTAGTTAAGCGGGCATATCCTTATCGCGATTTGAGTCCGGAAGATTTTGATCGAGTGCTGGAAATGGTCAGTGAAGGTGTCGCTGGCAGAAATTACAATTATGGACGTTTTGTTCATCGCGATCGTATAAACAAAATCTTGAAAGGACGAAGAGGATCCAGGCTAGCTGCAATGACCAATGCTGGAACCATACCTGAGACCAATGTTTTTACTGTACTTGCCGAGCCTGACGAACAAATGGTCGGAACGCTCGATGAAGATTTTTCGCTTGAAAGCAATGCCGGCGATATTATTTTGTTGGGAAATACTTCTTGGATAGTGCGAAAAGTTGAGGGTATTCAAGGAAAAGTTCGAGTCATTGATGCCAAAGGCGCTCCTCCAACAGTACCGTTCTGGTTGGGTGAAGGGCTTGGGCGAACAATTGAATTGTCACAACAGGTGGCTGAAATCAGAGAGCTTGTGGTGAATGCCAAAACTATTGGCGTTTCGCCGATGTCGAGACTGACCAACTCTTGTGGTCTTTGTCAAAGTGGGGCGGAACAAGTCATTGCATATATAAATGAAGGTGTAAGAGTTCTTGGAGCAGTTCCTACCCAGAAACGATTGATTGCTGAGCGCTTTTTCGATGAAAGTGGAGGAATGCAGCTAATAATTCATTCTCCTTATGGTGCGAGAATAAATAAAGCATGGGGACTCGCTTTACGCAAAAAATTCTGTCAGTCTTTCAATTTCGAACTTCAAGCTGCTGCCACTGATAACGGTATCAATATATCTCTGACTGACAAACACAGTTTTCCTCTGCAAGAGGTTTTTCATTATCTTCATCCCAATTCTTTGCGTCACGTCCTTGAACAAACCGCTTTACAGGCTCCGCTTTTTACTGTGCGTTTCCGCTGGGATGCAACACGCGCACTTGCTCTTTTGCGCTATAGCGGTGGAAAGAAAACACCTCCTCATCTGCAGCGGATGCGCGCAGAAGATTTACTTTCAAGCGTTTTTCCGCAAGCCGCAGCGTGTCAGGACAATATCAAGGGTGAGATAGACATCCCAGACCATCCATTAATAAATGAAGTCATGAAAGACGTATTGACTGAAGCAATGGATATAGAGGGACTTTCCAAAATTCTTCAAGACATAATTGCAGGAGAAATCGAGTGTCTTGCCGTTGATACTACTATGCCATCGGCTTTTGCTGCTGAAATTTTAAATGCTAATCCGTATGCTTATCTAGACGATGCTCCACTTGAAGAGCGAAGAGCCAGAGCTGTCGGCATGCGTCGGGTTTTACCCGATGAAATGGCTCGTGAACTGGGAGGGCTCGATCTACATGCAATCGAGCAAGTAAAACGAGAAGCTTTTTGCGATATTCGAAATGCCGACGAAATGCACGATTTGCTGATGTCGCTTGTATTTTTGCCTGTTGATAATTATTTATTTGAGCAAAGCTCGACCACAAGAGAATACTGGAAAAGTTTGCTTTGTGAACTCGAGCTTGCTAACAGAGCTACTCTTCTAGTCGACTCGCTCAATAAAAAACCAAGTTATGTTGCTGCTGAGAATCTTTCAACATTTTTGGATCCGGAGCTTTTCGCTTCCATTATAGAGAGGGCAGTGTATGGTTTCTTGATGCATTCCGGTCCAGTAACTCAAGAGATTATTCAAAGAGAACTTGGTTTTGAGTCTGACGAAATTCAATATGCACTTGTAGCGCTGGAGACGCGAGGCACTGTTTTGCGAGGGAATTTTACGCCATCAAATACAGTATCAGAGCTCGAATGGTGCGAGCGTGGATTATTATCTCGTATACATCGCCTCACAATAGGCAGTCTGCGCAAACAAATCGAGGCGGTCAGCCCAGCTCAGTTTATGGACTGGTTGTTCAATTGGCAGCATGTATCGAATATCGGTCAACTAATAGGCGAACACGGGACTCTTGAAGTTTTGCGCCAGTTGCAAGGGTTCGAGATTTCAGCAAACGCCTGGGAAAGTCAAATTTTGCCAAGCAGGGTGAAAAATTTTAATTTCACTCATCTAGATAAACTTTGTTTGACCGGACAAGTAGGTTGGGGGCGCTTATCCAGACATCCGAGCGTTTTTGATATGCAGTCGACTTCGCGCGTCACTCCAAACGGTTTTTCGCCTATCGCATTTTATTTGCGCGAAGAAGGAATGTGGTATCAAGAAGACGATGTTCAGATTAATAAAGCTATTCTTAGCGCCCAAGGCAGGCTTGTCCTGGAATATCTTGAGCTTAAAGGAGCTTCTTTCTTTTTCGACATCGTTCGCTCACTAAAGCTAATTAACTCCGAACTGGAAACTGCTTTGTGGGAGTTAGTTACTGCAGGACTTGTTACTGCTGACGGTTTCGATAACATGCGCTCGATAATCTGTCCCAGGCGCAGACAAGGGCAAGGTAAAAACAAGAATGTGTCAATGCCAAGACATAGTCCTGGGCGTTGGAGCTTACTCTTGCCAGAACGAAACGACAACGCTGGAATTGAAGCAGCTTGCTGGATGCTTTTACGCCGGTACGGAATTGTTTTTAGAGAACTTTTGGCTCGGGAGGTAAATGTTCCTAAATGGCGAGATTTACTCAATACATTCAGGCGCATGGAAGCCCGCGGTGAAATTCGAGGCGGGCGATTTGTAAATGGCTTTATAGGGGAGCAGTTTGCAAGTCAGACGGCTGTCGATAGTTTGAGGGCTGGTAAGACTTTGATACCTGCTGAAAGAGAAATTTCAATCTTTGCAAGCGACCCCTTAAATCTTGTCGGCACAATTGTTCCAGGTGCCAAAGTGGCGACCAATTCAGGTCAAAGACTTTTATTTGTGGGCGGAGTCTATAAGGAAGGAATAAACGACTATAAATCTGGGGTTAACCCTGATAATTAGTATCCTGCTTAGCGTTAGCATAAAAATGTTCGGATATTGAGCGTTTACTAACTATGAGCATGCGTTGTGATTACGTATCACGCTTTTATAAGCGAATTTTGGTGCAATTTCTGATTGTTTCTTGTTTCTGTTCACTATATATGGGTGTTCAGATAGCCAGGCAGACAGTACATGACATGAAAATAGCCAAAATAAAGTCTTTGAAGAAAGCAGCACTCATTTCCAAACACTCTATTAACTGATCGAGCTGCACCATTTTTGTCTTTACTTATTTCTATATTGAAAGTGTTCGATTAGAAGTGAGGAGACGCAAACGTGTTTAATTCTAAAGTGAAAAAACGCAAGATATTGAAAGACAAAAAGTCCTTTTTGCGATTTACTTTCTGGAATTTAGTCAACCAGATAGTCATGCGGGTTCATTTTAAAAAGATAAGTGTTATCGGCAAATCAAATTTACCTCAAGGTGCTTTTATTCTGGTGGCAAACCATTCATCGCGTTGGGACGGGCTTGCAGTGCAATTTTTACTCAATCGCAGAGCAAATTACATGGTATCACCCAATGAAATGAAAGGATTACAAGGGCGTGCAGTAAAAAGTGTAGGTGCTTTTCCAGCTAATTCAAGACATGATCTGGTTTCATACTCACTTGAACGTTTGCTGAAAAATGAACCGATAGTTGTTTTTCCAGAAGGTAATATTTTTAAAGATGATTATTTGCATCCGTTTAAAAAGGGCGCGGCGAAAATCGCTCTAGAAGCGGTAAGTCGAAACTATAATATTGCCATTGTGCCCCTTGCAATTGAGTATGATTTTGATCAAGCTCTTGGCGGACCTACAGTGTCAATGCGTGTTGGTCAAGCTTATATGCCAGAGATTTATGAAGCGCCAAGACTGGCAGAAGAAATGCATTTCAAGGTCAAAATTCTCAAAGAAGAATTATCCTTTCAAGTTGCTTAGGATACGTTCAGCATGTTGTTTTGCTTCTGTTGCCTGATCGGTTTTATGTTCTTTGTCTTTTAACTCTGATATAGCGAGATAGTACTCGATAACATTTGGATGGTCTTTGCCCTGGATCTTTTCAGTTTGTTCAATTGCTTCCAGTAAAAGTTTTTCTGCATCGGCCAACTTGTTTTGTTTTATGCGCAATTTTGCTAATTCGCATTTATAGCCCGCAATGTCTGGATGGTTTTCTCCAACGGATTTAACTGCGTTTATTAGCGCCGATTCAAGCAGTGGTTGTGCTTCTGAAAGATTGTCATTTTGGCACAAAATGCGTCCCAAGCATTGTTTTGCAGAAGATAAGAGAACGTGGTCAGGTTTTAAATTGTTCTTGCGGTATTCGAAAACCTGGCGGGCTAATTTTTCTGCTTCATCTAACTTTTTTAGTTGATAGAGGCAATTGGCAAGCATGCAGATGTGGGTCATAATAGCTGATTCGTCATCATTTTGACTGAAGATTTCAGCTTCTCTAAGAGCCTGTCTTCTTATTTTTTCGGCTGTAATGAAGTCGCGTTTTGTCTCGTATAAAGTTGCTTTTTCAAATAACGCGCTACACAGTCGAGCCCGATAAGTAGAAGCGGCTATTTCGTCTTCATCTGCTAAATGACGCAGGGCATTTTCTAAAAATGGAATGGTTCGATCGAGTATATTTTCGGCTTCTGTTAAACGTCCCATAGCAATAAGGCAGAAGGCCATCTGTCCTCCTGCATCCGCCGCGCCGTCAAGATCTTGAGCCTTTTCTAGCAGAGTCTTTAGACCCTTTGATTCGTTAAGAGCTTCTTCGAATCTTGATTGCTGAATATAGGACTGTATAAGTGTCGAGACAAAGAGACAGTCCCAGGAAAAACTACGAGGTAAAATTCCTGTTCCTCCTAGTTTTAGAAACCTGCACCAACGCAAACCAAAATTGGACCAGTTTTCAGCTTCTTTGTATTTGCATTCTTTGGTATAGGAGGTGCACATCGAACTTATAAAGCTTGGAACAGATATCACAACAATGTGAAATAGAGAAGCAGCCGCAAAGATTGCTGAAATTATGGGGTGGTTATTTAACCCAGCCAGAAGCGCCACTGTCATCAAAAAAAGTGGCAACTTCAAAACGCCCAAGGCATTAATTCCCCGTCTGTTTGGAGTTCTTATTTGTTTAACATCGTTTTCTTTCATAGCAAATTTAATCTGTTTATTCCCGGAACCAGAACCAATATCTTGCGTCTAGTCTGGGGCGACAAGTACTGCGTACAAATCTGCGTACAAATACAGCGTAGAAGAAGTCTACCGGAGTCAAAATAGGAGTCTGAAAAATGTCCAAAAAGAACAAAGAAAATGAAAAATCTGAACTAGAAGCTGAAAAGAAAGAAAGAAAAAGCGAAAAAAGCTCAGTGGGACCGACTGAAAAAACAGATGAAGAAAGAGACAAAGAGAGCAGCGATGAGAAACAAGAATTGACCGAATCTGCTCTTAAAGGCACCCACCAGGAGGACTTTTCTTTGGAGAAAGAGCAAAAAGCCAAAGAAGAGGAGTGCGAGCGAGAAGAGGGGAATTGCGACGAGTCGCGCCAGTAAAGATTATTGGTTTTGCTACGCTTTGCAGATTTGCTAAGTAACTTTGTTTACGCAGGATTTAACGCAGTGGCATGCCATGCACATCGCTATTAGATTTTTGTCTCTGCTGATAATGAGCTGTATACATGCTGAAATCAACAAAGTAGGCAACACTCCCAAAAATGAACATACCAATGAGGCAAAGCACTAAGGTTGTGCTTGCCTTTTGGGTTTGCAAAGATTTGAGCTTTTTGAAATTCTTCATGTAGCGTTGTTTTATAAGGTCGAAAAGTGAGTTCCATGCCCATGGTATAGCTAGTGCCAAAAAAAGACCTGTACCACTGAAATATTCTCTTTTGGATGAGTCCGAAATCGCCATTTCAAGATTCAGCCTTACTGAAACAAAGCAAAAGATGCAAATAGCCATCAAAAAGAGCAAGACCACATTGCTCAGTGTTCGATATTTTTTCCACCAGGCTAAAGCTTGTTTCTCATTGGTGATGGGTGTAGTAAAGTCTTCAAGCATACAAATTTATTCTAAAATGGCTGAGTTTGCCTTTATATCCAGTTTATTGAAGCGTTCATGTTAGCATTGAATGGTCATTCAGTGAACGTAATCCGATATCGGAATAGATTTTCTAAGATGGAAGGGGTGGAAATGTTTTTTTCGAGAAACTCATTAAAATCGGGGCTTGTTTTAAGTTTAATCGGTTTTTTCAGTTTCACAATTGTTTCCGCTAAAGACAGAGAACACAATCTTGCCGAGGGAGATAATCCCAAGCTTGATGAGGTTTCTTTGCAAATGAACGAAAAAACTTCAGATAGTTCAACTCAAAAGGGATGGTCTTCATATATTAAGCTTGTCGAGGGATTGGTCAAAGAGTTTTATCCAAAGGCTAAAATCAAGCAATCACCGACTCATTTACATGTTGAATTCAAAAGTCGGCCTTACGATATTCCTTCGCTCAACAAAATTGAGCCAGGCGTGGATTGGGGCGGAATTCTCTTTGATATGGATTTGAAAGATGGGCAATATAGCGGTGTTCATGCTGTGCCTAAAAAATTCAATGAATATTCTTACTATCATGTCATGCTTTATGCGCCATATTCGGCAAAATTGAATAAGCATTTGGAAGCTCGTATCGTTTATCCATTTGACGTGCCGCCTGATTTTCTCAAGCGATTTGTTTCACTGATCGAAAACTTTGATCAGCATTTTTAAGCGCGTAAACTGGGTATATATAGGTCAAATTGGCTTCTATGAGTTTTACACTGCAGTGAAATTTATCAAAAAAACACAAGAGTCTGCCCATTTTCAGGCAAAACCGACCTATAGACAAGGCGACGTACTTTTGCAAAAAGTGGATTCGCTGCCGGTAAATAGTCAGCCCGTAGAGTTCGATGAACGCATTGTTCTTGCGTATGGTGAGGTTACTGGTCACTGTCATGCACTTAGCATTTCTAGTGCAGCAATGTTTACTTATAACGGGCAGCGATTAATACAAGTAGTCGAAGGGGCTCAATTGCGGCACGAAGAGCATGCAACGATCGTTTTGCCCAAAGGTGTCTATAAGGTAATTCAGCAGCGAGAGTATGTTCCGGAGGCGCCTCCGCGAGATGTCCTCGACTGAAAAAGCACAACGCAGAATTGTGCAATCAGTAGGGAAGCTCTCCAGCAGCCAGAGGCGTGGTCTGGATACTACTCTTACGCATTGGCGAAAAATTGGAACCTCAACTGCTCGTGCAGACCGCAAAATGGCCCAGGAAGGGGCTATTGAGGCGTATAAGGCGGTAAATCTTAATCCTTGCAAACTATTCGTTTGGCTGGATTCTCCTCGAGCAGGTGCTACTTGTGTTCGGTTGCTTAAGAGCGATCTTGATTGGCCCGCGCAGTTAGCTCCACACCAACGTGTCGTTTGGGATTCTGTTTGGCAACAAGCTATGCCTTTTATAAAGAACTTGGTTGGTGAAGAGAAATGGAATCAAGTAAAGAGCGAAATTAAGCAAGAGGCACAGAAAAAAGTTCTACAGAAATATCCTCATCTCGTGGAAAAAGTCGTTAAGGAGCGCTTTTCAGAGCAACTTGGAATTTGGATTTGGAAACAGCTGCGCAAAAATTATGGGTATTCTGTTTTCGAAGAAGTGCGCAATGAGCTGGATCGCACTCTGCAAGCCAGAATTAAGGATAAAGTTTTGGAAGAAACATCTTTGTTTATAAGTCACGAACTTGTGGGACCTCTGCAAAAGCAACTTGAGGCTTGTATCCTTGAACCTTTACGCAGAGAGATGACCGTAAATAACGGTGTACTAATTGGAAGACAAACTTGGGAGTGTTGTTTCGGGCAGCACGACGCTGCGTGGCTATCTTACTACGATTATCTTTCTCGGTTGGGATTGCAGGAAGCTGACAAGGTGTCGGGTTTGAAGAAAGTAGCTCGGTCTGCAGGATGGTGGTGGCCTTATAAAAATATGTGCATTATCACTGAAAGACCAAAAGAATTAAATCGAGAAAATAGGCTTTATTTGCATAACGAAAATGGCGCAGCAATTGAATATTCAGATGGTTTTAGTATTTTTGCTTATCGCGGCATTATCGTCCCAGAATATGTAATAAATTTATCTGAACCGATATCGGTTGAGATGATCGAAGCGGAGCCAAATGTTGAAGTGCGGCGCGTTTTAATCGAACGTTTCGGTCTTGAGAATTATTTGAACACTGGAAATCTGATCAAAATTCATCAGGATGATTGCGGCACCTTGTATAGGATGAATTTACAAGGGGACGAACCAATATTAGTGGTAAGAGTTATTAACTCTACGCCCGAACCAGATGGTACGCGAAAAAATTATTTCCTTCGGGTGCCACCAAATATGATGCGAGCTCGTCAAGCAGTTGCCTGGACTTTTGGATTGACTGAAGAAGAATATCATCCGTTGCAAGAAACTTGAGTTCAGGATGCTTTGCGATCTTCTTCTCGAATATCAACTTCGAATTCTTTGCGAGCCTCATCCAGATTTTCGTTGGCTGGACCGTCAAGTACTTTTCCTTCCAGATTGAATCTAGCGCCGTGCACCGGACAATCCCAGGTTTTTTCCAGTGCGTTGAAACAAACAACACCTTTCATGTGAGGACAGTAAGCTGATTTTTCATGGAGCAGACCTTTTTCGTCTTTGTAGACGGCCACATGATATCCGTCACGGACAATGACGTCGCCTTGACCCGGCTTTAACTCATCCGTACTGCTCAGTTGTGGGGGCGTAATATAAGTGGAATACTGACTTAAGGAATTGACATTTTCCTTTAGATACTCGAAGGACGCGTTGAAAACTTTGCGCGATGGTTCATAGAGTTCAGCAAACTTATTTTTATTGCCTAAAATAATGTCGGTAAGTATGAGACCACTGAGCGTCGCATGAGTCATACCCATTCCAGAATCTCCAGTTGCGATATAGATGTTTCCATCATGAGCTGGGTCTTTTCCGATAAAACTCAAACCATCAACCGATTCATACATTTGGCCCGACCATTTGAATTCGACATCACCTGAGTCGGGACAAAATGCGCGAGCATATTTTTCCAGTCGGGCAAAACGTTCTTTTGCGTCGTTCGATTGTCCAGTGCGATGGTCTTCACCACCGACTATAAGTATTTGTTCGTTTGTATCCATATCCAGATCTTGCAACCGCATATAGTGGTATGGGTTTTCAGTGTCCCAATACAGGGCTTGAGGTACCGTGCCTTTTTTAACTTTCAATCCGATTGCATAAGTTCGATAGGGAGCTTGTTTTGTATGGACTTTAACAAAGTCACTAATTGGGCTATTAGTTGCCACAATCACCGATCTTGCTTTGACAACATGACCAAGATTAGTGTGCACAATCGGTCTCTTTCCATCAGCTATTTCGGTAACATGGGTGCGAGTATGAAATCTGACATTTTTCTTTCTGCAAGCTTCAACTAATCCAGTGATGTATTTAAGAATGTGAAACTGCGCTTGTTGTGGAAAGTTGATTGCTTGAGTTGTTACACCATTGAGCAATGGGAAGTTTTGAATCAAATCGATGTCCTTAAAGCCAACTTTCAGGCAAGCTTCGTACTCTTTTTGCAAGTCTGTGTGCGAATGAACCTTTGAATCAAATAGACAGCCTTCGAGTCTTGTGAAATCACAGTCTATGTTTTCTGCCAGGATGATTTTTTCGATCTCATCAACAGCTGTTTTCAGGCTCTGATAAACAAGTCTAGCGTTGTCTTCGCCGTGCAGACGGAAAATATTTTGATAAAGACTATCTATAACGACACTTATATGAGCGGTGGTGGACTTCGTTTCACCGCTTGCAATTATTCCATCTTCCAGTACGACTACTGATTTGCCTACTTTGCTTAATTGATACGCACAGCTTAAACCAGTTATTCCAGCACCAATTATGCAAACATCACATTCGAGCGACTCGGAGATTGATGCGAACCTTGGAACATCAAAAGTTTGAGTCCAAACCGATATCGGTTTACGTTTTGGGTCGAACATAGCAAAGTCTCCTAAGCTGCCGCTGGCTGTACTTTTCTAGCTATTTATTATCTAGCTCGATTACGCTTAAAAGATGCGGGCTGCCTATTTCAGGGTTTTTGCCTTTGTGGAGTTTCGGTCTGTTGCCCAGGCGAATTGTCATGCAGATATCGGGGAGGCGAATCTGGCACGGTAAATACATTTTCTTTCAGTAGTTCAAACATGTCGGGGGTTATTTTCAAATCGCCGCTAAATGGGGTGCTGTAGACTGCTAAAAGCCACATATTTAGCCCCAAAGTCGCAGCTACAAGCGACGTCATGAGTGCCTGAACTCCTGCCCACTTGCTGGAGAAGACGAAAGTAAAGCCAATTGTTATAAATGCTCCGATTCCCAGTACCATCCATAACGCTGTTGACGGTCCTGTCTTGGCAATCAAAATGCGTGTTCGTCTGTTCATGCCAACGTCTTCCATCGCCTCAACCGCCGCTGCGTGAAGGTTATTTTGGCGTTCGTTTTGAGGTGAGACAGAAACGACTGCTTCCCAGAGCTTTTGATATGACTCCCAATGGTGGTTAATCTTGCCACGAGCCTCCATTATTGGCCATTCAACCGTTACAACTTCGTTAGAATAATCGCGGCATAATTGTCTGAGCCTAATTCTGTCATCTTGTTCGAAACCTCTGGCTAGCCGAAAAATATTAGCTACGCCGTTTGCTTCCATTTCGGTATGCATTTTAGCCTCGGCATATTTTTCCATCGCCCCCGCGACCAAAAAGCCAAGTAGGACCGAGTAAAGAGTTCCCACTACGCCAAGCATCGCTTCGGCTGGACCATGCTGTTCAACCAGAGAATCGGGTTTAATAAAGTGCCTGAATAGAATTTGACCGCTGATTGCTACTCCTACTAAGACTGTGATCAGAATGACTGCGCTTGCTATTGTGTTCATTTTTCGATCCTTGGTGTTTCCAGGCTAATTCAGGAATATTTTGGTCCATGATAGTATGGTTAAAGATTAAATTATAGGTGATAAAAGCAAAATTCCGGCTATCCATGGCTCCAGATGAGGTCCAACAATGCGCATAGTGAGGATACTTTCTATCGACGCTGGAGGCGTGCGCGCCATCATTCCATCGGTTATCTTGAGTCATATGGAAAGGCAGGCAGGTAAACCAGTAAATGAACTTTTCGATTTAATTGTGGGTACTTCGACTGGAGGTTTAGTTGCTCTTTGTTTAACTAAGCCAAATGGAGCCAATTCGCTGAACCCTCAATATACTGCATCAGATATGGTGCGTTTTTTTGAAGAACATTCACGCAGTATATATCCTCAAAATAGCTTTATGGATGGTTGGCTTCGACCAAAATATGATCGAAAAAGCATGGATAAAGCTTTAGAAGAGCTGCTCGGTGATTACAAGTTAAAACAAGCCTTAACAAATGTCGCTGTCACCGCCTATGATACCGAAAATAAATTGCCCGTTTTGTTCAAAAGTTGGCTTGCAAAAAATCTCGATAATTTCGATTTTACTGCTCGAGATGTTGCTCGTGCCGCTTGTTCCATCCCTACTTACTTTGAGCCAGTGAATTTAAACAGAAATGAGCAATTTAAGTCGTTGGTCGATGGTAGCGTATTTGCAAGCAATCCTGCTTTGACTGCATATTGCGAAGCTGTTTCAATTTTTGCAAATGAGCCGTGCGACTATCTTGTGGTCTCGCTGGGCACGGGTAAATGTGCCAAAGGGCTTACTTTCGAAAATATTCGTACCTGGGGACAATTTCATTGGATGAAAGAAATTGTCGGTGTTTACGCCGACAGTAGTGCAGATGCTGTAGACCAGCAAATGCATTCTGTTTTGCCAATTGCTACTGATGGAAGACAAAGATATTTTCGAATCCAATCTAACATTTATGATGAAAACGTTGGAGCAATGGATAACGCTGCGGAAAAAAATGTAATTGGACTGAAGAACTTTGCACAGGAATTGATCAATGACCCGGTGGTGAATGATACGCTTGATAGACTCTTGTATCAGTTACACATTTTGACGTCCGCGGGGTCTCGAAAACAGCTACCCAGAGCGCGCAAGAGCAGCACTTTTACTAAGTTACAAGCCTTGTCCTCTGCAACAGCAACGTCAGAAGTCGTTCCTGTCGTTTCGCAGGCTCCTAAACCCGTTATCGCACTAGCGGAGCAATCACCATTTGCGAAGGCAGATTCGAAAAGCGATTCTGAAGCCACCGTTCCCCCTGCTTCCATAAGTAGCGGTGAGTCTCAGCTTCCTTTGAGGGGTTTGAATTTAGTTTATTCATCAGCAATCCCTGGTCCCGAGTTTTTGTCAAAAGCATTTTTGATATTTTGTGATGAAAATAGAGATACAGTTGCGTCTGATTTAATAGAGGCTCTCAACAAGTTTAAGATTGCCACCATATATAATGACACATCGCTGACTCGGGACAATCTTTCCTGGTTGGTGGATAGAGCGAAAGGTCTTGCAGACTGTCTTGTTTTCTTGATCACGCCTGATTTTGTGCGCCAAATTCTCGATTCACGAATAACTGAATGGCTTCACAATTTGGTCGCCACCAGTAAAACAGCCGTTTATTTCGTTTTTGATGACATGAAAGATATTTTGGGCACGAACAAAAGCGCATCGCACTTGAACAAAAGCTCGCCAGTGCATTTATTTTACAATAGCGCTTTTGACTCCAGTGAAGGATTAGAGTCAATCGCAAATAGTATTTATAAGCAAGAACTGAAGCACAAAGCCTGACAGACGTTGTTTAACGTGAGCGAAGTTCTGCTTCTTCCTTTATTTTTTTGCATCTCTCTTCTGCTTCTTTCATAATTTCAACTTCTCTCTCGTCACTTATATCAGTTCCAAGAGACCCATCTTTGTACTTAAACACTTCTTGAGAGTTGTTTTTTTCGTCTTCGAGCTGTTTTTTTGCTTCTGCTCTGATTTTGTCCATTTTTTCACGGGCTTCATCCATTATTGCTTTCTTGCGCTTATCTTTAGGCGAAAGCTCTGCTTCTTTATCTGAATCAGCTGAAGCCTCTTTAGAGCCGCTCGTGGTAGTGGCGCTAGATTTAGAAATTGAGCTGGAGCTGGAGCTCGAGCCGCTATTACGCTTTTCCAAGTATTTTTCTGCTCGGGAAATTCCTTCTGTACATTGAGCCAGAACGGCTGCATTGGTCGTTAACCTTTGACAAAGCTGGTATTGATATTTTGCATGAGTAAAATTACCCAACGTAAGTAAAGTATGTCCAAGGTATAAGTGTGCTTTCCAAGAATTTTGCTTTTCAGCCACAGCTTTTTCCAGTACTACCTTGGCTTTCGCATAATCCTTGGCTGCGTAAAGCTTTGCCCCTTCTTCCATACTATCCGCCGATGCTGCCAAGGGAATGCTAATCGCTATCGCGAGCAGAAATAGACTATTTTTCATTACACGCATCGATTAACCTCTCGTTGACTACAGTCATTTAATTGAATCAAAAAAGATCGGTTTAAGCCAGTCTTTAAACTTTTCAGCCTATATTTTTGAGCGTAATCCGATATCGGATTACGTTTTTTTCTGAGCTAACTGGCAAGTCATTATTGAACTTTTTGCTCTTGGATGACGTTTATGAAATTGAGTGCAGGAGAAAAACTATGAATGCGGAACAAAAGAGGACGTGGAATGATTTCCTAAAATTGTTTCCTGATGATAAACATTGTCTGGAAAAGATTGTTAGTTGCTTAAAAAAAACTGGCTGGCGTTTCAGTTGTAGAAGGTGTGGTTCAGAGGTATTAAGCCGAAGGTTTGGTGAACGTCGATATTTTTGCCAAGACTGCAACTACAGAGGATGGATTCTAGCGGGTACATTTTTTGAGTTTATAAGAAAGTCACAATTATGGCTTGGTGCTACTTGGTTTTTTGAAAAAGGTATACCAATCAATGCCTGGCAGTTTCATGAACTGGCGAAATGTGCATATTCAACAGCGCTCATGATTTTTAGAAAGTTGGCTTCGGTGCTATATGAAAATTTGGAAGCAGTGGAAAGCACGGACTCAATAGATTCTGCAAATTTTGTTTCGCTGTATTGGAAGCGAAGCAATCAAACTCCAAAGGGCGAACACCCTAATATGGAGCAAATTTATTTTGAACAGTCGGATGATTTTATGAAAGATGGCGATTCTTCTAATTTGGCGCTAAAGAATTCAGAATCATCAGATTTTAAACAATTTGACTTAAAGCCATGCGATCTAAACTCTGCCGAACTTCAGAACGATGAATCAAAAGAGACCGTCAATTTATCGGCAGAAGAAAGCGCTATTCTTAAGCTGTTGAGTTACGAGAAAATTCATTTTGATCATATTTGTACAAGATCTGGATTTATGCCTGGCGTAGTTGTTGCAAGTTTGACTTGTCTTGAATTGAAATATCTTGTAGAACAGCATTCAGGCGATTATTTCACGCTTAAAAGTAAGCCATTGCGAAGTCGACAGCAAAGCAAATTTGATTCACTAATAGATATTCCAATCGAAAAAATTGAATCTTTTCTCCAATTCATTAAGTCGCATATACATGGAGTAAGTCGCAAGTATTTACAGTTTTATTTAGCAATCTACTGGTGCATGCAAGATAGGCACAGATGGTATTTAGATCAGCTACTTGAGGCTTGTTGTAAAAGTAATTTCAAATCGAGCAGATTATTATTTGAATATGTTACACCATCTCAGGTTTTGATGATTTAGAGATGTTCAATTCATTATAGGCTTGCTTGAGTTTTCAAAAAAAGTTGCACCGCTTTTAAAAAAGATATCTTGCAGAGAGCTTATTTAAGCCATATTTGTGATTTTTCCAGCATCGTCAGTCTTGATATCACATGCTGATGGTCGTTTGGGTAAACCTGGCATAGCCATCAATTCTCCAGTTAGTGCTACCACGAATCCTGCGCCTGCGGACAATTTAAACTCTCGTACTTCGATGGAAAAATTTTCTGGAGCGTTCAAAAGAGTGGGGTCATCACTGAAAGAATATTGAGTTTTTGAAACGCAGACAGGTAATCTATCGAAACCTTGCGATTTGAGCCAGATTAGCTGTTTTTGAGCTTTGGGAAGATATACAACTTCTTTGCCACCATAAACATTTCGAACTAAAGAATCCAATTTATTTTCGATGGATTGATTTTGATCATAAAATGATTGAAACTTAGCCGGTTTTTTTAATTCTTCCAAAACAATTGTGCCAAGACTTTTTAGTCCTTCGCCACCTTGATCGAAGGGATTTCCAATAGCCGCGCGCCATCCCTTTTCCTGACAAAATTCAGTTATCTTAAGCAACTCGTTTTCAGTATCGGTAAGAAATCTATTTACACCAATAACGAATGGCAAACCCGATTTCTCAACGATAGATACATGTCTTGCAAGATTTGCAAAACCAGAGACGAGAGCTTGCATATTTTCTTTGTCGAGTTCTTTTGCGTTGGCTCCGCCGTGTAGTTTCAGCGCGCGTGCGGTAGTAACCAGAACAACGCCATCGGGAGTAAGTTCTTTTGGGCGTGGAGCTGCGACGATATCGCAAAATTTTTCAAATCCTAGATCCGCTCCAAATCCGCATTCTGTTACAACAAAATCTGCTAAGCGCCTTGCGATTTTAGTTGCTATTAGGCTAGATGTCCCGTGGGCGATGTTGCCGAAAGGACCACCATGAAGGAATGCCGGCGTTCCCTCTATAGTTTGAACTAAATTAGGTTTTATTGCGTGCGTTAAAATTGCTAAGAGCGCATCCACTATTTCTAGATCGTAAACCGATATCGGATTACCTTCTAAATTCATGCCAACGACGATGTTACCCAGCCGGTTGCGGAGTTCTAAAAGGTTTTCGGAAAGACATAGAACCGCCATTACTTCCGAAGCCGCCGTAATATCGAAACCAGTTTCACGTGGCACGCCATTTACTTTTCCGCCTAATCCCACGACAATATTTCGTAGTGCACGATCATTCATGTCCATTACACGGCGATGAATAATGTTGAGCGGATCTAGATTTAGCTTGCTTCTGAAGTGTAATTCATTGTCTATACAAGCTGCGATTAGGTTGTTAGCTGCGGTTATGGCGTGAATGTCACCAGTGAAATGCAAATTTATTTCCGCTGCCGGGACAAGCTGACTTTTACCTGCACCTGTAGCACCACCTTTCATGCCAAAAACCGGTCCCATAGAGGGTTCGCGTAATGCCGCAACTGCATTTTTGCCGAGTTTACAAAGCGCTTGTGCAAGCCCAATTGACATGGTCGTTTTGCCCTCTCCCGCTTTAGTTGGAGTGGTGGCAGTTACCAGGATCAGTTTGCCTTTCAGAGGCTTTTCCAATGTTTCATTTATGGTTTGCATACTTAGCTTTGCTGCATGATGCCCATATGGTTCGATTTCTTCGCTTTTAAGTCCAAGCTTTTCGGCAATTTCGGTTATTGGAAGCATGATTTCACTTACTTGACTGAAGGGGTTCTAATTTGAAAATATCGATTTTTTGAAATCGTACATTGTTTGGTGCCTTGAATCAGGCTCTTTTTCTAACGCTTTGAAAATGGCGTTTTTGATATTGTTAGGAATTTCAATACCGTCTGGAAATGGGTTTGGTGGTTTTTGGATGTGGGCTAGAATTGTGTCCGTCACCTGCTTTCCTACAATGGGAGGCATTCCCACTAGCATTTCATAAAAGACGCATCCAACTGAATAAATATCTGAGCGATGATCTATTTTCTGACCTCGGCACTGTTCAGGGCTCATGTAGAGAGGGCTTCCAATTAGCTCTCCAGTTTTAGTTAGATTGAGCGAATTTTCATTATTTTCTGCCACCACTTTTGCAATACCGAAATCAACAATTTTGGCGTTGATTTTTCCATCTAAGCCAGTTACGAGCATAATATTGCTTGGCTTCAAATCCCGATGTACGATTCCGTTTTCGTGTGCGTGCATTAGTGCTTCACAGATCTGGTCCATGAAAGATAAAGCTAAACGCAAATCTAACTTTGATTTTTTGTCTAGCAGTTGGGATAGGCTAGAACCAGCTATGTATTCCATCGTCATATAAGGCTGTCCATCGGGAGTCAATCCGAAATCTTGAATTGAAATTATTCCCTGGTGCTTAAGCGCACCAGCAGCTTGCGCCTCCCTTTGAAATCTGGCGATGCTTTCACCTGAACCGCTTGCTGAATCCTTCAGGATTTTCAAGGCAAACTCTTTGCCCAAAAATACTTGTTTTACTCTATAGACAGTGCTCATACCACCGGAGCCCAGTTCTTCCAATATTTCGTATTTGTCAAGGAATGTAGTGCCTACGAGAGTATCGTAACGGACTTTCTGTAAAAGATTACCGTCGTTTGGGCAAGTTTCAACGGAATAGTCGAATTCTCCCGAACAAACCATACAAATTTTCTTGAATCGAGTGATGGATTGGCTAGTAGAATTGCTTGAATTCGATACCGTCTTTAAAGTCCTGCGCATCAGGTCTTCGCTTTCTTCTAGCTGGAGTTTCATTTCTTCTTTTTCTGTTTCGATTCGCTCAAGTGCCCCTGCCCCGCTGGCTATCAGCCACACTGTGAAAATTAGAGCTAGTAAAGCAAAGATCGCCCAACTTAGCGGTTCTTCAACTAATGGATAGCCTCTAACTTTAATCGAGACCAGCACCGTGCGCAGTAGTAATAAAAATGGAAGCATCAAAAGAAATGCAGCACCGCGTCTGGAAAGCGCGCCACCAGTAGATTTGCTTGCAAGGATGGCTGCATGACCAGAATCACAGCTTGCTAATAACGTTCCAAGAGACGAAAATATTACTAGAATGGAAAAACCTATAGACATCTGAAAACAACCGCCCATTGCACATAGGTGAGGAGATTTCGTAGCCGCTCCAAATAAGATAAGTAGCGGAACTAAAAGACTTGCTATCAAGAAGAGATGTGATAAACAAGTTCGCTTGACTGTCCAGGCGAATGAAAGTAAAGCTAAGCCTAGCAATAGTAGGCTGGCAGCCTCTTCTTGTACTACCGGATTTGGAAAGGTAATTCCTGGCGCAGAAGGTTCGGGTTGAAATAATCGAATTGAAAATAACTCGTCACCGGTAATTTCCCCCCAAATTCCAAGTGCGCTAAAAAAAACTACTATTGCGCCGATTATTCGAGCAATGATGAATATCTTGGAACTTTTACTGAAATTGAAAATCAAAAGTGAAATTGACGTCAAACAAAGACAAATGGCTGTGGTTGAGTTAACCTGACCCGCAAAAGGAATGGAGGCTTCTGCTGAATTTGTGTTATTGATAAAGTCGGGTATTAATCTGACGATTCCATAATTTCCGCTAGCCCAGCCGAACAATACAAGAATTGCCAAACCAAGGACTGCAAACGCCAGAGTTTTAGACGTAATCCGATATCGGTTTAAGATCTCGTTGCTGACAGTTGAAAGAGATTGCGTCGACGAAATCTCTCTTTCACCGGCATTTGGCATTTAAAAAGGTTTCCTTTCAATTTTTTGCAGCAAGTGCTTTGTCAATGAATTTGACGTACATTTCTTTTGGTTTGGCGGCAGGAATTTCTTTTACTAATTTGCCGCTCTTTGTGAAAACACCGACACAGGGAATATATGCCATCGAGCTAGCGAAGAATGATTCTACGCCGAGCTCTTTAGCAAGTTTGGTCGAATCAGAAATTTTTCCTTTGCTTGTATTTAATTCTAAAAATTCAACTTTTTCACCGTAATCTTTTTTGAGACCTTCAACAAGCGGTTTTACAACTCCGCAAGACCATTGACATTTGTCATCGTAAATAGCAATAAAGCGAACTTTTTTGTCCTGAATTTTGGAGTTATCTTCAGCCAAGACAGTTCTGGTAGACAAACCAAAAAACAAAGCCAGAACCACTAAAAAAGCTATCAGTTTCTGCATAGGTAAGCCTCCAGGCTCTTACAAATTATTGGGTTTAGGTTTGTGTACTGCATTAGTATTAAATGTGGTGCCAGAATTAATAGTGTTTTCCGTGTGACCTACACGATTATCAAAAATCGAGCGGGTAATCATGAAGGCATCAGGATTTATACACAATTCGCCCGAAAAGGGATAACCGTATAAAAGAACAAGAAACATGTTGAGCGAAATTAGAATAGACACCATTGCAGTCATAATGATTTGCAATGGTAAATTTTCTAGACCAAAAAAGTATGTGAAAAATATTGTGATTATGGCGCCTGCAAAAAGCGTTACCCATTCAACAGTTGGAATGCCAGCAAATGCCATGTTGGTCCGGGTCCGGCGATTTTGCCAAATTTGACAAGCATTATCCACCGCAAGAGGATAAATAGCTTTCTCCCCCTCGGTTTTTGGCTCAAATGCAATGACTTCCTGCATTAGCCTAACAGCAGTCCGTCTCGCCTCCGGGCAGTGCCGGTTAGATTTCATCGTCTCCCATTCTTCGTTTACGACAAGCTCGCCGTATTTAACACTTAATGTTTTAATTTGCGTGCGTTTTGGCTCTGGAAAACCTGATGCCAAAATGAAAACATCAGCCAGGCAATTGGCTTCTCGCTCGGTAACATCTCGAGCAACCTGAAATTTTTGCATGGCATCCACTACTACAAGCCCTAACAAAACAGCATAAAGTGTTCCGACAACCGAAAGGAGATAACCCCCAACTTCATGGGAGGCTCGTAGCTTGTTCAAATCAATCAATTTGCGAGTAATAAGTAGTCCCGCCACAGAGACCAGGGTACTTAGAAAGACCACTGCAAATCCGCCAAGGTATGAATCCAGCTGCATAGAAGTAGTAATCCCAGCTACAAGCTTACTTATATTAATTTACTTGGGTTGTACTTTTTAGGACGTATTCCGATATCGGTTTAAGTTTTAAAGCTGGGATCTAGTTTGACTTGACGGTGTAAGAACTTGAATCGCCCGTTAACTCGTTTCAGAGTATCGGAGTAAACTCCCGTTGCTATGATTTCTGGACTGTTAACACGATCTACTACAGTCATATAACATTTCATATTGGCGTGATTGTTTTCGCCAGTAATTATGAAATTTGTCATTATGTGGCGTTTTCCCTTAATTCGATCGCCTAATTCGTGGAAAAGCTCTTTGAGAGAACTTTTGCCAATGTATTCTCCTAAGCCCCCTACCCAGGTTCCGTCATCGGTCCAAGTTTCAAGCCAGGAATGGACATCGTCGGAGTCCATGGCGAGCGCATAGCGTACTGCAAGTTCTTGAATTTCGAGCTTATCTTCAGCAGTAAGTGGCATGGCTTTCTCTTGTCTACTTTTCTCCATTCTAAACTAGCGGAAAATTTTATGAGATATCTAGCGGGTGTTCAATTTGATTCGAGTAACCTTCGTTTAATTGTTAAATCTAGCCACACATTGTTCTGATGCTGCAAAATACTCCGGCTTAAATTCTTACACCGCGTTTTGGATAAACAGCAGTAACATGCAAGATGTTATTAGACCAAACAAAAATTCGATAGCGATAGACGTGAATGAGATGACTGATTTGTTGCAAAGTTGTGATATCAAGATTCAAGGCGGGAATTCAAAAAGGAAGTTCACTATTGCGCAGTTGGCTCATTTCACTCGGGCGCAAGCTTTGAGTTGTATTTTTCCAGTTGCGATATTCTTCTCGCTTGCTTTGACAAAAGTATTCGAATTGCCAGGATTACCTCGATATGACCTGTTGCTATTGCTTTGTGTGCTTGTGCAAGCTTTCATGTACATAAGCAAGCTAGAGACGTTAGACGAAGTCAAAGTAATTCTGGTGTTTCATATAATTGGACTTGGTCTGGAGCTTTTCAAAACGCATTCTGGTTCTTGGAGCTATCCAGATTTTGCCTTTACAAAAATTGGCGGAGTTCCCTTGTATAGCGGTTTCTTGTATTCTAGCGTGGCAAGTTATATGTGTCAGGCCTGGCGCCGATTGGATCTTAAACTTATTCGATATCCAAGGTCAGTTATCGCTTTTCCTTTTGCCGTCTGCATTTACGCAAATTTTTTCACCGAACATTATATTCCTGATATGCGGATGTTCTTAATCCCACTCGTTTTTATCGTTTTTATGCGTTCCAAAGTTGAATACACTGTTCTTGGATTCACTCGAACCATGCCCATTGCAGTTTCATTTTTGTTAATTGGGCTGTTTGTCTGGTTTGCCGAGAACATCAGTACTTTTTTAAATGCGTGGCAGTACCCGTATCAGTCGGAAAAATGGTGTATGGTCCACAGTTCTAAGATTTCATCGTGGTTTTTGCTAGTCATAATTAGTTTCATCGTAGTTGCCCAACTGAAACACGTAAAAGAAAAACTGGTAGATAACAAAACTAAGCACTTCTGACTTCTTTATATTTTTTATTGAGATCAACATTCGCTTTTAGATCTTATTTATCGGGCCCAACGTCTAATGAAGTCTCAACATATGGGCATGAATATAATGACTTTTACAGATGTAATATCAATGGCTGCCAGGAATCGATTTGAACGCTGGTTTTTTGAAGGACTGAAGGCGCGCTCACAGGAGTCGCATCAGGTGAAGGCGCCCTGGTATAAGGTAATGTGCCTGACTGGTGTAGATTATTTTTCCAGTCTTGGCTACCAGCCAGGGATTGCTTTTCTGGCGGCCGGGATTTTGTCGCCGATTGCCACTCTCATAGTGATAATGGTAACTCTGTTTGGATTGATACCACTTTATTCTAGGGTAGCAAAAGCAAGTCCGCATGGGCAGGGAAGCATCGCGATGCTCGAAAACCTTTTGCCGAGCTGGTTTGGTAAAGTTCTGATACTTGTTCTTTTGGGTTTTGCCGCGACCGATTTCATAATTACTATCACTTTGTCCGCTGCAGATGCTTCAGCTCACGTTGCTGAAAATCCCTTTATCGGCAGCTATATAGGCAGTCGAGAACTCCTTACTATGTCGATTTTGGCATTACTAGGTGCCATATTTTTGAAAGGGTTTAAAGAGGCTATAGGTGTTTCAGTATTCCTTGTGGTTCTCTATCTTGTTTGTAATTGCGCAGTTGTGGTGCGCGCCACGATGGAACTTATACAACATCCAGATAGCCTTAATATGTGGTTCAAAAATGTTTCTGTAAGTCATGGAAATATTTGGAGCGCAATTGGCGTATCGATGATTTTGTTTCCCAAGTTAGCGCTTGGAATGTCTGGCTTTGAAACTGGAGTCGCTGTCATGCCCCTTGTTGAAGGGGAACCGGGGGACACCAAAGATAATCCAAAAGGACGCATTGAAAATACTCGCAAACTGCTTGCTGCTGCGGCTTTTATAATGGCAATACTGCTCATGTTCTCCAGTGTCTTAACCACAGTGTTGATTCCACCTGATCAATTTCAACCGGGAGGAGCTGCTAACGGTAGAGCTTTAGCATTTCTCGCTCATAAATATCTGGGAAGTGAGTTCGGTACCATATATGATATCAGTACCATTTTGATACTGTGGTTTGCTGGGGCTTCGGCTATGGCTGGGTTGCTAAATCTAGTGCCGCGATATCTGCCTAGGTTCGGAATGGCTCCTGACTGGTCTCGTGCTCAACGTCCTTTAGTCGTATTTTTCACTTGTGTGGCGGTATTGGTTACCTGGATATTCAAAGCGGATGTAGATGCTCAAGCTGGTGCTTATGCCACAGGTGTTTTGGTTCTATTTGCTTCTGCTGCACTGGCGGTTGCTTTGAGTGTCAAGAATGAAAGTTGGATAAAGAAGGTTCTCTTCTGGTCAATCCTGGTGGTTTTCATTTACACGACAATTGCAAATATGGTTGAACGCCCTGAAGGATTGCATATTGCCTCGTTTTTCATCGCTGCAATCATTTTAGTGTCCGTTGTGTCTAGGTCGCTACGTTCGCTTGAATTACGTCTCGCTTCAGTTCATCTAGACAGTCAGGCGGCATCAATTATCGAGGATATGTTAAGACGCGAAGGTTGTATTTGTTTACTTGCTAGAAGACCGGGCGGAACTAATTACAAGGAAAAGGAAGAGGCAACTCGCCGAGTACACAAATTGACCGCAAGCGAAGCACATTTTATTTTTTTGGAGGTTGAACTATCGGATCCTTCCGAGTTTGAAGAAGACTGTCTTGATGTACAGGGAAGAATAGTGGATGGGCATCCTGTTCTTTACTGCCAAAGTCCTGCCATCCCAAATGCCATTGCAGCCGTTTTGCTTCATCTTCGCGACAAATCCACCACCCTACCTCGAGCTTATTTTGGCTGGACAGAAGGAAGCCCGATTTCTTACGTATTTAAATACATTTTCTTAGGTGAAGGTGAAACAGCGCCGGTTACAAGAGAGGTTCTCAGGTTGGCAGAACCGGATCCTCTTAAAAGACCAGAAGTGATAGTTGGTTGATATCTGGTCACGCTGATTAAATTTGTGTTTGCGATTGAACTTTTTTTGAACTGGGATCGTCTAACTTAATATGAGGAAATTTAGTCAAGGACTTGCCGATTACTATGCAAAATAAAGTCATTTCCGCCCTGCTTGCATTTTCACTTTTTACATTTGGATTAAAGGCTGATGCTTTGCCACAAAAGGTGGAAACGCAATCAGATACAGAAAAAATCCAGCATTTGCTCAACCGGATCACCTTTGGAAAAACTTATTCCGATATCGGTTTAGTTTCAAAAATGGGTATTGAGAATTACATAAATTCTCAGCTTCACCCGCAGGGGATTGCTGTTTCAGAAGAACTTACAGAACTATCTAATGCAGAAGCATTACAGGCAAGCCCTGCTCAGTTGTTCATCAAATACGGACGACCCGCAATCAAAGCTGCGGTTCAAGAACAACAAAATTCGCAAGGCAACAAGCAAAAGGCATTCCAGATTGCGCAAAATTCTGTTTCAAATTCAAATTCAAATTCAGAATCAGCTAAATCTAACTCTAACTCTAACTCTAACTTTAATTCCAATTTCAAATCAGGAGCAGAGGATAAAACTAAATCTGCAAGCAAAAAGCAATTCAATAAAATGGTTCGCGAGGCGAATCAAGTCATTTATGGAGATACCGCGCTAAATAGAATTGCAAGAGCAGTCGAAAGTCCAAGACAATTGGAAGAGGTAATGACTGACTTTTGGTTTAACCACTTCAATATTTCTTCGGATAAAGGTCTCGATAAGATCTGGGTAGGTGCTTATGAAGAAAAAGCGATTCGACCTTATGTGTTAGGTAAATTCAGAGATTTATTAGGTGCCACTGCACATCACGCTGCCATGTTGTTTTATTTGGATAATTGGCAGAATAGTGTGGCTGCCGCTTTTGATGATGCGAGTAATTTAAATGTCAACAATTCGAACACGAACAATTTAAGCGCGACCAATTTCAATTCAAATTTGCCTGTAAATAATAAGAAAAAGAACAACAAAGGCATAAATGAGAATTATGCAAGAGAGCTTATGGAACTGCATACACTTGGTGTAGACGGCGGTTACACACAAAAAGATGTAACAGAGTTAGCGCGTGTGCTCACTGGTTTAGGCACTCCCAACCGTGGCGCAATGGTCGGTAATCTCAATAGGCAATTCAGAAATGCCAGTGCACAAAACCCTTCTATGAGAAATAGATTTGTGCGCAATTACAGTCAATTTGTGTCGCCTGAAATGTTGCCGGGGAACAAAGTGCTTGGTTCGTATTTTGATCCAAAGAGACACGATTTTGGTGACAAAGTAATCCTAGGGACTACTATTAAAGGAGAGGGTGAAAAAGAAATCGAACAGGTATTAGACCTCCTTGCCAAACATCCATCTACTGCAAAACATATTAGCTATAAGCTTGCTCAATATTTCGTTAACGACAAGCCGCCGGCAAGTCTTGTGGAAAGTCTCAGTCAAGTGTATTTGAAATCGGACGGTGATATTGCTTCTGTTTTGAATGCATTGTTTCATTCAAATGAGTTCTGGGACGTCAAAAATCAAAATGCCAAATTTAAGTCACCATATAGATTTTTGATTTCTACTCTGCGTGCCACCGACACCAGAATTGAAGACGTGCAACCAGCAGTAAATTATTTGCGTCTGGCAGGTATGCCGCTTTATAAGTGTCTCACGCCTGATGGTTATAAAAATACCCAGGAAGCTTGGCTAAATCCGGATAATCTGGTAAACAGATTAGATTTCGCCACCGCATTTAGTGCAGGAAGACTGAGAGGAATGCAGCCACGTACAAGACAACTTGATTTGGTGGCGCAATCGTTGCCAAATAAGCTGAGCGAAAAAACAAGCAATGCAATCAAGAAGGCACCACCAGCGATGCGACTCGCCTTGCTCCTTGGTTCGCCTGAATTTATGAAATACTGATTTTAATATCAAATTGAGTGAGGATTATAAAATGGATCGTCGAGAGTTTCTTAAATCAGCAGCTTTTGCAACATGCTCACTTATGGTACCTGGCATGGAAGCCTGGGCGCTTGAATCAAAAACCGTAGGTAAAAACACAGGCAAATTGGTCGTCGTTTTTTTAAGAGGGGCGATAGATGGATTATCGGTTGTGCCTCCAGTGGGTGACTCGAGATATTATTCTTTGAGACCACGAATTGCTATTCCAAAATCGCAATCTGAAAATGGAGCTTTGTATTTAGATGGACACTTTGGTCTTCATCCTGCACTTGCGCCCATAATGCCGTTGTGGAAAGAAAAGAAACTTTCATTCGTTTTGAACTCTGGCTCGCCAAACCCCACCAGATCGCATTTCGACGCTCAGGATTATATGGAATCCGGCGTGCCAGGAAGTAAGAGCATTAGCACCGGTTGGTTAAATAGATTACTGGCTCAGTTGCCATCGAATGACTCTCCAGTCAGAGCTATCAATATTGGTGCCACTACACCCCGAATTCTTGCAGGACCGGTTGCGGTTGCAACTTATGCACCAACAGCCAAGCGACGGATTGCACCGCTGGATCAGCCTGGCATCTCAGCTGCATTTAGCGAAATGTATTCTGGAAGAAATGACGTTATCGGTAAAAATTTCGAACAAGGAATGGCAGCACGCGGAGAATTTAACGAGGCTTTTGAAAAAGCAGCCATGCAAGAAATGACAGCGGCAGATGGTGGTGCCTTGCCTGCAAACAAATTTAGCGGATTTGGCAGACAATTAGGTCGGCTCATGAAAGATGAACCCAGGGTGCAAGTTGCTTTTCTAGCGCTTGGAGGCTTTGATACTCACGTCAATCAAGGCTCGAGCCAGGGGCAGCTTGCAAATCAATTGAATACAGTGGGCCGTGGCTTGTCAGAGTTGATTACTGCACTGGATACTGCATTTAAAAATACAATGATTGTGGTCATTTCAGAATTTGGTCGCACAGTCAAAGAAAATGGAAATGGCGGCACCGATCACGGACATGGCAATTTAATCTGGCTTATGGGAAATAGAGTGAATGGTGGCAAGCTTTATGGAAACTGGAGTGGTCTTGAACAAAACGCTTTGTTTGAAGGACGTGATTTGCCCGTTATGACCGACTTTCGCAACGTGCTTGCAAGCGGTATCGGCAATCATATGGGCTTGTCTAGTAAACAAAGAGAAATTGTTTTTCCGGGGTATCAGCCAAGCGATAAGACCGTTAACGGAATTTTTGCCTGAGGGCGCTCTGGGGTAAACCCCATTTGCAATTACGTCACAGGGTTCTAATCTACTAGAACCCTTACTACGTTTTGCCCTAGCTCTGCCTTTCTTCAATAAAGGCAAGCTTTTTTGCCGGAGAAAAATCTATGAATACAACCGACCCTAAAGACATGCAACTTCCGCCTGAGGATTCGATTAACGCTACAAATGGATCGCATATTGCAAATTCAACCATTCCATTTATTGGTTTTCCTCAGCATGTGCACATCTATCATCATCATGACTATTCAACAAAAGACGAAAAGCAATCTGACATTAAATCCAAAGACAAAGATCAGAATCAGAATAAATTAGACGATGCTCGCAAATCGTTTTCATCTCTTAATACTTCCGTTATTTCTACAGTGGAAGCTTTGAAACAACTTATGCGTAAGCACATAAGTTTGAATAAAAGTAAGCATGCTAAAAAAACAGAATCCGAGACGTGGCAAGATGACCTGACGCCGTTAGAAGATTTAGGTCCGGCAGAAAAGAAGATTTGGCACGGACTTGACGGCGTGGCAATAATGTCATTTGGTGTAGTGATACCAAGTTTGATGATAGTTGTAATGTCGATGACATGTTATCAACGCATAACACTTATGTTGTTGAATAATCCATTTGAAACCATGCTTGAATTACTAATGGTGGCAATGATTCCACTTGCAATTTTTAATTGTTGGAAATTCTATTGCAAGAACAACTATCGCTTCAATTTATTAAGAGGTTCTTTGCTTGGGGTTGCTATTGCCGCAAGCTGTTCCAGTGCTATTGTAAGTATTGCTGCGTTATGCGTTGGAAGCTCACAGTTTGAATTAAATACTGGCACGGAGTTTAGCACTGGATTTGGTACCATTGCTATGCTTGCTACAGCTGCCGGTATCTGTGCTTTATATGTTGCCAATTTGATCAGATGTCGAATGGAATTTGCCAGTTCCAGACGTCATGTAATCTTTAATATTGCGGCTGGTCTTGTCCTTGGAATACTGGCCTTTATTTGTGCTGAATCAAAATCGTGGTGTGTTCGCTTCGCCGAAAAATCTGCATTAGCCACTGATGCAGTGGAACGAAAGGAAGGTCTTGGATGGCTGCGTTTACTCAATACAGAAAAATGGCTGAAAATGGAATGTTCCGATTCCAGATCGGTTGGAATTGTTGGATTATTCGTGCCAATCAAGAACTCAGATGTTCAGAAACTTTATTTTACCGTCACCGGAAAGCCTTTCAGAGACGAAAAGGATGAGAATTTCAGCTCGATGTCAGATGAGTATTTGAGTCGTCACGTGGTCGGAGAGCGCATTCCTGGCTTAAAACTCGTTCGCTCGGCTATAAATGGTGCGTGCAGTCCTGATAATCTGGCTTCTACTATTGGTTGGACTTATGTTTTCCACAACGATACTCCAAGTGCCAAAGAGGCGCGAGCTGAAATTGCTTTGCCACCAGATGCAGTGATAACTGATTTTACAGTTTGGCAAGATGGTGAGCCTATTGAAGCCAATTTTGCTGCTACAGGTAAAGCGACTAATCAAGCAAACAATGTAGAAATTGGCCATGAGAACACAGGTATGATTTCAAGTCTCGGTAGAAATCGCTATTTGCTTCATTGTTATCCTGTTGCTGAAGGCAAGGAACTCAGAGTTCAGACTACGATGGTCGTTCCCATGAGGCTTGAAACCTTGAATTCGGCTACTCTTACTTTGCCTCGTTTTGTATGTTCTAATTTTGGTTTGGATGGAGAACACAATCTTCATCTTGAATCGAATCATAAATTATCCAGCAAAGTGGAAGGGCTCTGTGTTTCTAAGAGTCCAAATGGAAGTGATGTGATCGAAGGAAGCCTTGAGGCTTCTCAGATTGAACATTCGCCAATCATCGTGAATGCTGAGCGCAATCCAAGTTCGCTCACACTTGTAGCAAAGGATCCTGTTGCAGCCGCTCAAGCTTATAAAGATTTACTTGCAGAAGATGCACGTAAAAAAGCCAAACTTGAAGAAGATATTGCCAAGGAGATGGGAAATCTCGACGGAAAAGGTTTGGTTGTGATGATTGATGGAGCTCATGGTGTAAAGCAGCAGCTCGAAGATGTTCGCAATGTCATGAATCAAAGAAACAAGGCAATTAAGCAGATTAAAATGAAAGAGCGGATGAAAGAGCCGCGATTTGCTGCTCAGTCAATTCATGAAGTGACATCAAAAGCTCCAAATAGAGTAGTGGTAGTACTTGATGGATCGCAGTCAGTCAAGATGAGACTGCCAGAGATTAAGAAAGCATTTCAGTCTATACCTGCAAGCGTTCCAGTATCGGTAATGGTGGCATCTCAAGAAGATGAGTTGCTTGCAAAACCAACACCACTTAAAGAAGCGCTAGCTCTTTTGGATAAAGCCCAATTTGAAGGAGGTCAAAACAATCTCAAAGCTGTGGTACGCGCTGCTGAAGTGGCAGGACAAGCTAAAGGTGGAGTGGTTTTGTGGATTCACGGGGCTCAGCCTGCGTTATTTCCCAATATCTACATAATGTCGCCCTTTGCAAGTAAACCTTCGTTTTATGAGGTTTCTCTAGACAGCGGCGAAACAGACACTCTTGAATATTTCAAAAATCATAGTGAGATATCAGGATTCTTTCCTGTTCTTGCAGGAAATAATCTCACTGGAAACTTAAGTGATTTCTTTTTGAAATGGCAACCAGGTCGCAGAGACTATCAATCAAAGCTAGAGACACTGTCTGCGCTGACTAAGGGGACCGGCGCATTGAAAGCGGAAGTTCAAATGCTTTCTGGCAGAGAAGAGCGCGAACTAGTTCTACTAAATGCTGCTAGAACGATTGAGTCTCTGATTAAGCAAAAAAGGTACGATAGAGCGGCTATCATGGCATTGCAGTACAAAATTGTTACGCCAGTAAGCTGTGCAGTTATTTTGAACGAAGCTAATATGCCGCAATTGCAAGGCGCAACGAATGGAACGATTGGTGCTCAAGGTGGTGATGCGACTGTGATAATGGGTGTAAATACCGCAGGAACAGTGCGTGTCAATAATCTAGCCAATCTAGAGGCTTTGTTCAACATTATCGCCAATTTGATGCAACTTGCAAGTGTCTTTATTGGTGGCATGCTTTTGCTGCATGGAATCTTTCTGCGCGGTCGAGTTGCCATAATGGGAATCGAAATCAGTCCATTCGCTCGTATATCAATTGGAATTGCCATATTTGCCTTGGGTCTGATGACGCCTGGTTTAATCAATTGGTTCATTGCTTCGGCTCGCGATGCAAATCTGTTTTCTTAAAGTTCTTCAAGAAAAAAATCGCTAAGCAGAACAGCCTCGTAAAAGAGGCTGTTCTTTGCTCTATTCGTTTTTCAATCAATTCAACAGTTTATTTTTTCTTGGACGGTTTTTTGCTTGATGCTTTTTTTGTTTCTTTATTTGCTTCTTTTTTTGCTTTTGTTTCAACTGGTTTTGTGTTTGAAGTCATGGTACTAGGATTGGTTAGAGTTTCTTGAGGTTTGGATATAGCCTGTTGGGGTTTGGGTGCCGAAGGCGTGTTTGTCTTTTGACCCGCGTCACTAAATTCTTTATTGAATTTAGTGATTTCAAGCTCCAGATTGTCCAGCTCAGGTTTGGGATAGCCATTTGTACTGACACTGGCTTCCATATTTTTTAACTTATCCAAGCGCAAGCTAAAAGTCTTTGCGTCTTCTTCACTTAGCCAACCGCGTTTAAGCCCCATTTGAATCTGCTCTTCATAGGTTTTAATGCGTTCTTTGTATTTGAATTCAAACTTATTACTTTGTCTGAATCCCACACCACGGGTGATAGTTGTTTCTTCGCTCGAACTTTGTGCTGAAGCTTGAATAAATTCAGCATTCGACACATGTGAAAGAGAAGTCAAAACTAGAATTACAAATAATTTTGTGTTGTAAGAAAGCATATAAAACTCCCAGGATTGATAGGGCTAGTATTATAGGCTAAATTCGATCTACTTTTTATTTGTGAAACTATTCAACTTTACTGCCTAGCTTCATATTAGAGTTATCTCGCATCGCGAAGACCTTTTTCAATTCAGCAAGCTTTGCTCTAGCTACAAGCTCGCCTGCATTCATCGCTTTTGTGTAGTCTTTGTCTGCTACCGAGATTATAGGAATTCCAGCGACGTCAGGTTGAAGCACTACGTCAGCCTGTTTCATTATTGATTCATCTCGTGCAGTAATTATGATTGATGTCATTCTATTGGTTAAGCCATTGTATGTGTACAAATGATTTTCTTCTATCGGTTTGATAATCTCGTCTACATTTACGGCAATCACATAATCGGCGCCCATTTCGCGCGCCGGGATCACGGGGACATTTGCTCGAATTCCACCATCTGCATATGCGTGTTCATCCTGACAAACAGGACTGAAAAGAGGTGGAAGTGATGAGCTGGCTCTAGCCGCCATTCCTAAATCTCCTTTTTCGAGTCTGTAGGCCTTAGCGTCTCTTAAATCAACAACAACTGCGGCATAACGCATTTGAAAATTTTCAATTCTGTTATTGTCATCACCGGCTGTCTTATTGATAAATTGCGCCAGTGACTCGCCCGTGTAAAATCCAGCACATGATTTTTTTCGCCAGAAAATGACGTGCTTGGCACCCTTTTTTAAAACTTGAATCGGCACTGGAATGGGTCTGAATGCCCGTTTAATTGAACCATCTTGAGTGACTTTTTCAAGTCTGTCAATCGGCACTCCAGCAGCGTACAATCCCCCGACAATAGCTCCCATACTTGTTCCTACCACTATATCGGGTCGCATGCCATTTTCTTCAAGCACTTTCAAAACGCCAATGTGTGCTGCACCGCGGGCGCCACCACCGCCTAAAACGAGTGCCACAGTCTTTTTACCCCTACCGTCCTGGGCATAGACTTGGTCATTTGCGAAAACGAAGTTCAGGCAGAGTAATAGAGATAGTAAGGAGGATTTGACTTTCATAGTAATTTTTGCCTTTATTCTTTTTGTTCATAGGTCGAGGTTCTTATTACGTCCATGAAAGAGACGTTTAAACCATTGCATATTTGATAAAGCAATATGAGACTGAAAGATTCTCCATTTTCAAATTTTTCAATTGTGGATTCCAAGCAACCAATTTTTTGGGCTAGTGCTTGTTTTGTCAAACCCTCTTCTTCTCTCAGTTTAGTAATAACCTCGGCTAGAGATGAATGATCGGTTTGAAATGGGTCCACATTATTTTTCATAATAAGGTTATAGCTCATAGGATAATTCGTAATGCTCTTAGAATCAGGAGCCTGTCAACGTTTTGGCAATTGGTTGATACAAAAACGTAAACTTTTCAAACCGCGCCTTGAAGATCGTGAATTTGGGACTTGCTCAAAGACATAATGGCTCACGCCAAGAAATTGCCAAATTCTTCTTGTGGAAGCATTTTTTTCAATCTGCGTTCAGCAATGTAAGAAATTTTGCTTTGATTTTGATTAGGGGTGTTTTGACAATTCAAGCCAAAGCGTGAAGCAATAGCATCTTTTTCATGTTCGCTCAACTGACTTAAAATCTGAGCTACTCTTTGATTTAGATATTGCGATTCAAGCACCTCGTTATTCACTGCAGCAAGTGATTGTTTGAGAGTCAGAATCTTTTGCAGTTTCTCGGTTGGTTCGTTTAGTGCGATTGAAAGCTGTTCAAGACTTGGTTGTGAACCAAGTTTCAAAGTGAGCTCACTGTTTTTGCGACGAATTTTTGACATTTGACTGGATTCCAATCTTTCTTCGGGGCTTGCTTTTTTTGCACTATTAATAGGTCTGACATTGGTTAAAACGAACATACTCTCAATCTCCGATTTTGCGAATTTTTTGCTTGCGCACTTTGTCCGGGAAAAAACTTAAACCGATATCGGATTACGTTTTGGACTGGGTCTGGAATCAAGTGAGCGTTGCTCAAGCTGTTACTGTATTCAATATACTACTAATCTACCCTGATTCGCAAGCGCTGTGTAGCTTATAGAGTTCAAAGTCGAAAAAGATTTTTTACCTGGCATTGAACCCGCTAGTCTGGCTGGCTCAATAGTTCGGGAAGATTAATAAAGGTTAAGTGTGTCTGGTGGGTAATAATAGTTGTAGAATTGGCAGTAGTTTAAAAGATGCAGAACCACGGACTAAGTTTATGGCAGATTCACAAGCATTACTTGGAGCAATTGGCAAAGCAATCAGGGCTCAAAGAGAAAAAATCGGCATTTCTCAAATCGAGCTTGCTGAGCGCGCGGGATTGCACCGTACTTTCATCAACAATATAGAACGTGGTGCCAAAAATCTCAGCCTTGAGAGTTTGGTTGCTATTGCAGATGCTCTGGAATTGTCAGCTTCAGCACTAATAATCGAAGCGGAAGACCTTGCTAAAAACACTAATTCTGCCATCAAGATCTTACTTATTGAAGATAATCCAGCAGACATTTTTATGTTCAAACGTTGTGTCAATCTGACTGCGCACACTACTACAGTCCAGGTTTTGCAAACCGGTCAGGAAGTGCAATATAGGCTAGAAGAGCTTCGAAAAGGAGTAGGCGACCCTCCTCCCGACATAATTTTTCTGGATTTGAATTTACCTGGGCGCTCTGGTCATGAAATTCTTACTGATATCAAAAGTAATGAATCGCTTCGCCATATTCCAATCATCATTCTTACAACTTCATCCCGACCAGATGACATCAAAAAAACTTACTTTCATTTTGCCAATTCATTTTTGACCAAGCCACTGGATCCAGCTTCGTATGAAAAAGCAATTGATGGTGTACTAACCTACTGGTTTTCCACCACCAAAATGCCTTCGATGTCCTAGTTTTTTTAGCTTTACATGTGGATAGCATGGTCCAGAGCTGAGCCTACTCTATCGAATTCGGTATAGAGTTTTTTCGCTTCTTCATCGTTCATGCGGCCATTGGAATTGCGATAACTTCCCTCCAGTGAGGCGATTCTATCAAGACGTCCTCTTAGCTCGGCGGCTTTAGAGGCTGACAATCGTCCCATCATCAGGTTGTAACTAATTTTCGACTCGAGACCAGCACGTCTTCCCATCATGTCATCAAATGCTACCACTCTGTCGGCGCTCAAATAAAGCCTACCATTATCTATAAGTGGAGCTACAGTGATTGTAGGTGATTTCACTAGCGAAACTAACTGAGTGCGAAGCATGTCATATTGATACGCAATAGGCAGATAGTTTGCATAAGTGATCGTGCCATTGCGATCAAAGCTGGCTTGTAATGCAGCAAGATCGTCGAGCTGTTTGCGGTAAACGGCAGCCTGGGCGGCAGTCAGATTACCTGAAGCAAGACCGGCCGAAATCAATTCGACCATTCTATCGTGACGCATTCTTATGCTGTCTCTGATGACTCGGGGCTCGATTGTTGTGATTGAAACTACTTTGTCCGATTGCACCGCAATTGGTGTCGAGACTACTACTGGCGAAACTGGTGCGCTTGCTACTACAACTGGGTTGGTGGTTGTGGTGGTGGAGACCATCCGAATTGTTCTGGTTCCAGTGGCAGGGTTCAAATAAACTAAATTATCAAAAGGACTGACTTTTGCATATGTGACCAGGTCGCCAGATATGGCATCGAGTCTTGCTGCAAGTGGAAGAGCGTTGTCTAGCGAATATCCAAGTGCCACTGCTCGGTTGAAGTCCAAATTGAAAGTGTCAATCATAGCTCTCAATCTAACAGAATCAGCTGTGCTCAATGTGCCTGCAGCCAGGCGCTCATTCATGATGCGCTCGATTTCTCTTCTTCTTGAATCTAAGAAAACCCAATTTCCCGATACAACTATCGGTGCTGCTTGTGTTACTACGGTTCCTGAAAGTGGCGCAATTTCTTTGGTGGTTGTAATGGTTGTAGTGGAAGTTCCATCACCATTGACCTGAATTTTTCTCTCTACCACATCTGCATGACCAGGCTGTGCCGCGGCGACACCAAGACTGACCAGTACAAGCGAAAGCGCCAACCTCGGAAGCCATGTTGATTTGAAATATGCCTTATTCATTTTTGATGTCCCCCTCGTGTCGCATTTGCCAATGCATGCTTATGTGGATTTCCTAGCGCAAAATCCAATTCGTAGTGCTTCGGCAACAAAAAGAAGCCAGACTGAGTTGGGGAGCTTATTTACAGATTTTGGAATTATTCACAAGTACTGACTAGTCTAAAGCCGGCATGTTGAAAGAAATGGGGACGAAAATGAAAGCGCGCATGAATAGATGCTTCATCACCAGTACTTATGAAAGAACCGCCCAAAATCATCTGATGCTTACCATCAAAACAAGGCGTACTGAAATCATCATATAAATAATGTACGTTAAAACCATCCAGCGGATAAAAAGCGTTTTCTGCCCATTGCCAGACATTGCCAGATACGTCGAAAATTGCGCTTTCACCTATCTTGCTAGGATGGGCGTCGATATTTGATTCAGAGCTGTATTTAAGATTCATATTGTAATCTGTTTTGGGTGAAGAAATATTCTGTAGCAGTTTGTGCTGCGACTCTTCTATTAACGAATAAGACTTATGGTCTTTCTTTGATTTCCAAGCACAATAAGCCTTTGCCTCATGAAAATTGACGAGACATGCCCAATTCCAAGGCATGTCTATTTCTTCAAAACAGGTGCGCAATGTGTATTTATCTCGACTTTTCTCATAGACCCAAAAAGTGGGATGGCAGGCTTGAGTAAAGTTGCGCCAATTAAAGCCGTCTTCACTCCAGAATTCTTTCTGTTCATATCCGCCATCTTTAACGAATGACAAAAATTCCAAATTTGAAATCAGATATTGGCTGACTTCAAAGCTTAAAACATCTGTTGTTTTGCTGCCATATTCGTTGTCCCATCCAAAAGTGGGAAAGTCTATCTCCTTGCCCAATCGGATATGATGACCGGCAATTTTTACCATTTTATTTTCAATTAGTTTGCTGCCATCTGGATCACTTGGATTGTAAGGTGCAAGTTCGGGCCAGTGTTCGGGTCTTGAAACCAAATGTAGTGGCAATTCTCGAATCAGGACTGAACTAGTTTCAAGATGAATACGCTCATGCTCCATCGACATAAACAAAGACCAGAGCGGATGTGACATGTTTATCTTCGAGCCGCAGTCTAAGTCTGGATGAGTTTCGATAACATTTTTTATGACTTCGTATGCCTCTTTTCTGTAGGCGCGACACTTTTCTATGGTGGGCCATTCAATTTCGTTTTTGGACATATCGTCCCAGCTCATTTCGTCTACACCTGTTTCAAATAGTTTTTCGAAATAAGGGTTTATGCGATTTTCAATCAGTTTGGCCAAATGCAGTTTATTTATGAACAAAGTGGCTGGGTGGACATAATAAAAAACGAGCGGGTGTCGAAGACCGTGATAGGGAGGGCGATAAAAGGCTTCGTCAGAATTTAGAGCCAAGAAAAGACTTTCAGTCAAAGTCCAGCCGTTGTTGAAGTAATCGAGCACACATTGTCTGGTAGAAGTGTCGAAATGAGGCATGGCAAGTGTGCTAGCTTTGTTTTCAAAACCCGGACAAGAGGCTGGAGCCAAGCCTGTGAACCAGTTCTGACGTGCATGTGACAGAGTCAATCTGTCTGGTGTCAAGTTCGAACGCCAGGTTGTTTTTTCAAGTTTTTGCTGTTGTTGAGATATCATTGCGCGCTAATTATAGAAACTTCCCTTACAAATAGCGTAACAATATGAACAATAAATGACTACTCGTTCAGCTTTGAAATTCTAGAGAAACACTTCTGGCTGCATCAATATCTGAGAATGGAATTGTCTTATTGCCCACACTAATGCTTGTTTCGTGGCCCAGTCCTGCAAGTAGCAGGGTGTCATTTTCTTTAAGTTGAGACGCTGCAAATTTTATGGCTTCGTACCTATCCTCTATTTCAATCGCTTCGTTTGCTTTTGACAAAATTTCTTTGCGAATTCTGGCAGGGTCTTCTGAGCCTGGGCTGTCATTAGTCACTATTACGAGGTCGGCCAATCTTGAGGCTATTTCACCCATGAGAGGTCGTTTTCCCTGGTCTCTGTCGCCAGCTGAGCCAAAAACAATTACTAATTGTCCTTTGGTAAAGCTTCTACATGCTTCTAGAGCTGCTCTAAGACCATCTGGAGTGTGGGCAAAGTCTACGATTATTTTTGCGCCATTTGGCAAGGAAGCTACTTGATTAAGTCTGCCTTCCACTTCGCGCAAATTATTTAGCTCTTCAACTGCAATTTCTGGTTTTGCACCCGATGCAATTGCAATCGACAAAGCACACAGAGCATTTGAAATTTGAAAGTCTCCAAACAAATTGAAGTCGACTGTATAAGGTTTTTCAAAAATCAAGAGGTCTAGTCTGTGTCCCTTAACAGTATTGTGGACCTCGATCAGTCTTACTTCTTTTGCCTGGTGACCATAAGTAATAATCTGATGCTTTTGCGATTGGCAGACTTCATATGCGGCGCTGAAATAATCGGTGTCTGCATTCAAGATTGCCCAGCTTCCGCGTTTTAAGACTTCTTTGAAAAGAAGCATTTTTACTCTGAAATATTCTTGCATGGTGTGATGGAAATCTAGATGGTCTCTAGTCAAATTGCTGAAAGCTCCGATATTAGCGTTGCTATCGTGCAAACGGAAATCGAAAAGAGCATGGCTTGTGGCTTCCATTGCTACATGGTCGATTCCTCTTTTAGCAAGGCCTACGAGCATCTTGTGCATAAAAACAGTTTCTGGCACAGACAAAACCGGGTCTCTGTCCCATACAAGCGAGCCGTCGCTGCAAACTCCACCTAGATTTCCGACGCTGCAACTCTTGTAGCCAAGTCCAGTCCAGATTTGTCTGGCAAAATTGACAGTAGACGTTTTGCCATTTGTGCCTGTAACTAATGCCAAATTTTTAGGCCTTGTCTCTTTGAAAAGTCGTGAACAAATGAAACCCAGGATGGAAAGAGGATTTTCTGTGACTATAATTGGAATATTTGTTTTCTGAATTGCAGTGTCTTGCAAAATAGAGCTATCACTTACAATTGCAGAAGCACCATTAGCAATGGCAGTTTCGATAAACAGGCGACCGTCAAGTCTTACGCCAAAACGGGTGCTGTCAACCGTTTCGGATTCGCAAGCAAGGTATAGGACGCCTTGTGAGCAAAAGTTTGGATCAGTTGTGATATCACGAATATCAGGATCTGATTTTATATCAAATTTGATACCGTCTAAGAGGCGGCTTAACTTCATTTATTTAGATGCAACCGGCAAGCTGACGATGAATTTAGAGCCTTTTCCTTCTTGAGATTCGACATTGATAATGCCACCATGCAGCTCGACGATTTTTTTACACATGGCAAGACCAAGACCGGTCCCGGCATATCTTGTTTCGGGATGGAGTCTTTGGAACATTCTAAAAATGCGAGTTGAATCTTCCATCGAAAAACCGATACCGTTATCCTGAACGATTATATTAGCAAGACCGCCTTCTTTTTCGGCGTAGACTCTGATTTTAGGTGTAGTGCTCTCAGAGCGATATTTGATTGCGTTCGCCAATAGATTTTGAAAAAGTTGAGTCAGGTAGTGGAAATTTCCGCTTACTTTGGGCAGTGGTTCGACTATGATTTCAGCTTTGGACTCTCTTATTACAAGCTGGATGTCTTCTTGGACTGAACTCAAAACTTCGTTCAGATTAACTGGAACGGCAATGAATTTTTCTCTACCTACCGCGCTGAATTTGAGCACGTCGTCAATTCTAGCCATTGCTTTTCCAGCAGCTGAGTGAATGAATTCTAAAAATTGTTGTGCTTGCTCATCAAGCTCAGGACCATATTCGTCTTTGAGTAATCGAGAGTAAGTGCTCATGGTGCGAACTGGTTCTTTTAGATCGTGCGCGGCAATCCAGGCGAACTCTTCTAGTTCTTTGTTGGATTGTGCTAGTTGTTGGGATGTTCGTAAAAGCTCACTTTCAGCTTGTTTCATCTGGGTGATGTCGCGAAAAATTGCTGCTCCGCTAGAGACATGCCCTTCTTCGTCTTTGATTGCAGATACACTCAAAGAAAGATAAATTAGCCTGCCATCAGGAGTGGCGTGGATGAATTCCAGGTTGTCCATCTTTTTATCTTTCTTGATACCATCTAATATGGCATCACATTCGGAGCCGATGATCTGGCGCAAACCTTTTCCTATAGTCGATTCAATTGAATAGCCAAATAGTTGTTGAGCACCAGAGTTCCAGCTAATTACGGTTCCATCAAGCATAAAACTTATGATGGCATCCGTACTGGATTCTACGATAGCTGCAAGTTGTCTGCTTCTGTAATCGGAAACTTCGTTCAAGCTCGTCAAGATATTGCTCCGTTGGTCCAAAAGGCGAAAAGGATAGTTTATAGGGACTTTTGTGTTTTTATCAATTAGCATCAAAGAGGCAAACCTGTGCTATTTCAGACAGATACTGACAATTCGGATTTTTTGTTTGTTCAATGACTGCACTACTCAGGCAGCTTAAATTTTCTGGACTATGCTCTAAACTGGGCATAATAGTAGAGGAAACTCTTATCCCAGTTGAATTTAGATTCTGGAGCAAGAAATGGAGAAAAAGACTTTTAGAACAGGCAATCCGGCTTTGAAAGAGGGTGTTTTCGATAAACCTCAGCAGCCAGTAGGGGGAGCTGGCACGGGCACTGGGGTTGGCGTCGATTCACGCGCCTCCAGCGAATCGATGACCTTGCAAGGTACCGTAAACAAGAGCTTTTTGCTCCTTTTAATAACTACTGTGGCGGCAGGAGTTACCTGGCATTATGCATTGGCTGCATCTCCAGTTTCTGTTATGCCTTGGGCCTTAGGCAGTGGGATAGTTGCATTTGTTGTAGGCTTGATTATTATTTTCAATAACCCTTTAGCACCAGCTCTTTCGCCATTTTATGCGGCGTTTGAAGGGTTAGCTTTGGGGTGTATCTCTGCTTATTATGAAGCTAAATACCCGGGACTTGTGGTTCAGTCCGTTGGTCTGACTATCTGTGTGTTCCTGTCAATGCTTTTTGCTTATACGTCTAAGCTAATCAAAGCCACTGAGAACTTCAAAATGGGCGTAGTGTCCGCCACGCTTGGTATTTGTGTTCTTTATCTGGTAAACCTTGTATGCATTACCTTCTTCCATCTGCCAATCAAGCCTATATATGACACTGGTATTGTTGGAATTTGTTTGAGTCTTTTTATCGTCATTATTGCAGCCTTGAATCTGGTTCTAGATTTCGATTTTGTCGAAACTGGGGTGGAAGCTCGTGCACCAAAGCATATGGAGTGGTATGGAGCTTTTGGATTGCTCGTTACACTAGTCTGGCTCTACCTTGAGATATTGAGATTGCTTTATAAATTGCGCAGTAAATAACTGGCTGAAATCTCTGTTGTAGCATAAATTGCGTAGAGCTATTTAACGAAAAACCCACCAGTTCTTAGTGGGTAATGAATGCGGCAGGACTAACCATTTAAAAGTTTTTTGCCGTGGCGACGTTAGTTGGCCATTTGGACTTGATTAATTATTAAAAGGTCTACCTGCCGTGTTCATCATTAAATCCTAACTCTTTACTAGCATGATTTTTTTTGTCGACGCCCACCCAACACATGAGTGAAAAACGTAATCCGATATCGGATTACGTTTTTGATGACTGTGGCGGGCGACGGGGACAAGGTTTTATGGTTTGGTAAAACTGAACAAAAAAAGAGAGCCGAAATTAAGTGTCGGCTCTCGGATTTTTGTCAGAATCGAGGATTTATTTTTCGAACCAGCCTATTGGTCCTTTATCCAGATTCACGTTTATTTGTTTCACTTCAGTGTAGGCGTCAAGTCCGAAGGTTCCAAGTTCACGACCCCATCCACTTTGACGGTAGCCGCCCCAGGGAACTTCGTTATAAGTGAAGTGATATCCATTTACCCAGGTGATTCCACAACGCAAAGCTTTGACTACGCGGTGAGCAAGAGCCAAGTCGTTAGTGAATACAGCTCCGGCCAGACCAAAATCTGTGCCGTTTGCAAGTTCAATCGCTTCTTCTTCGGTTTTGAATTTTTGCACTACAGCTACTGGTCCAAAAATCTCTTCTTGAACAATGCGCATTTCTGGTTTTACATCAACAAACAAAGTTGGTTCAACATAATAGCCTTGACCATATTTGCCACCTGAAAGAACATTGCCACCAAAAGCTATTTTGGCGCCTTCTTTCTTACCGATTTCAATGTAATCGGTAACTGTCTTCAATTGCTGGCTTGAGACGAGCGGACCCATTTCTGTTTCAGGGTCATTGCCTGGACCTACTTTGATCTTTTTGGCACGCTCAGTCATTTTTGCAACGAATTTATCGTGGATAGATTCATGAACGATAAAGCGCGAACCAGCAGAACATACCTGACCTGCATTGCAGTAGATTGCAAACAGAGCGTAGTCAACTGCTGTATCGAGATCCATGTCAGGAAAAACGATCATTGGTGATTTTCCACCAAGTTCGAGTGTAACCTTTTTGAGATTGCCCAAAGCAGCTTGTGCAATTACTTTTCCGGTTCTGACTGAACCTGTAAAAGCAACTTTGTCTACAAGTTTGCTTTCAGCCAAAGGCGCGCCAGCGGTTTTGCCATCTCCCAAAACAATGTTGAGAACGCCTTCGGGAAGTCCGCATTCGTGCATCAGTTCGACTAGGCGAACAGTTGAAAGAGGAGTGTATTCGCTAGGCTTCAAAATAATGGTGTTGCCTGCACCAAGTGCAGGAGCAAACTTCCAGCAAGCCATGAGCAAGGGAAAGTTCCACGGAACGATTTGTCCACAAACACCAATTGGCTCGCGTACAACAGTCGTTTCGGAGTTGGCAGGAACAGGTACATGTTGTCCGTTTGGTTTGGTGATAAGTCCTGCGTAGTAGCGGAAGCAATTGGCAGCGTCAGCCACGTCGTATTGAGCTTCGCGCAATGGTTTGCCTTGGTTGAGCGATTCAAGCTCTGCTAATTCTTCTGCATGCTCATCAATCTTGTCGGCGATTGCAAACAAAACTTTGGCGCGGTCATGAGCAGTCATTTTGGGCCATTGACCTTGGTCAAAAGCTTTACGTGCAGCTTTGATTGCTTTTTCGACCATTTTAGAGTCGGCTTCAGAAACTTTGCAAAGAGGGCTTCCATCGGCAGGATTGAAGAGTTGACGCTCACTTGCGCCTTTCTCTGCTTTTCCATCTATGAACGATTGCCATTGACGGTCTGTATTGACCTTCGATTTAGCGACAGTACTTACCATTGAATTAAAACCCCCTCGAAATAAGGATAGGAATGTGGTTGGAGCCGGAATTCCGTTTATATAAGTGATAAATAGTAGCACTTGAGGTCAAAAAAATACGCACTTTTCATGTGCCAGACATGCTTCAAAAGAGCAAATGGCTGTTATGCTAAAAATTAGTCGTTTTTAATACGTTCCTTATATAAGGAAATCTGCGGAATGAAACGGGATCTCTCACCTCTTTCTCGAAGCTTTATTGTTCAAGGTTCGCGCTATACGCTTGGCGGACTTGCTCTTCTTGCTATTCCGTTTTTGATCTATGCCAGATCAGCCACGGTCAAATTCAGTCTTTTGGGCGGTACAATTGATGCTCAGATTTTGATTCTGCTTTTCTATATTTTGGCAGTGGTTCATGCAGTTCTTTTTACTTTGCTTGGTCCACTAATTCTTTTGGGCGGACTCGCATACGTCAGGCGTGCGCAAAATGTGCTTGATACCACAAATGAAACCAAAGTTTTGTTGGATTTGAAATTACGAACTGGCAAACCGAGTCTGAATGGTGGCACGCTCCTCGACGGTGTAGTCACTTATAATGATGGAAGTCAGGAAAATTTCAAATTAGTGAGTAATGAAAATAGAGAAACGCTCAAGAATTTGATTGCTCAAAGCACTCAGGTCGATTTATTTGGCGAGCCAAAGTCCAATCCAAAACCTCGCATTCTGAGCACACCTTATGGTTTATTGCTCGAACAGCCAAACGAGCTTGGTTTGATCCAGTCAATCTTTGGTTTTGCAGACAAAACTAAATTCCTTGAGCGAAGAGTAAAAACGAGATTGATGTCTCTTTCCTTTCTTGCTTTTTCGTATCTTGTGTTTCTTTCTCCCTTTAGTCTCAATCTAGGAATGTTTCCGGCCCAGGCAAAACCTGTTTTGTCGGTCAGTGTTATAGCCTATATGATATTTTTGATTGTTGATTTGCTTGAAAGTAAAAAAATGGCTCGGTTAGCTCAGTCTTTAAATAATGTGGAATGTCAATTTACTTTGCTCAAGCGGGGCATTTTGAACTGGATCAATCCCAAAATTTCAAGAGTAAATGTGATTTTTCAAGATGGTCGACAATCCCAAAAAACCATTCTATTTCTTGAGTCTTTCAATAAAGTGCCTGATGGTGAGCCGATTTATGGAAGTGCTTATCTGGATTCCAACGGACGAATAATAGGTATTGTAAATGGAGCCACCAGTCTTGTAAGGTCGAAAGTAGCTTTTGGGGCGATGCTTCCTTTGGTACTGTATTTGGTGACTATTCCGTTTTATGTATCAGCGTTGCAACCTGATATGTATAAAGAATCTGTATTCAAAAGTGGACCCGAATACTATCAACAAGGATTGATTCTTAAAGCCTACGGATGGACCGAAAAATCTCGAAAAGCGATGATTGAAGCTCAGCAGTTCGATGAAAAGACTGCAGAAAAAGCTAAAACTTATATCAAGACACATTTGCCTTTATATCCGATTTCTAAAGAAGCCGAGCAAATGAATATAAAGGGCTATAACCTAATGGTTACTCGAAGAACAGAAGACGCTATTGATGCTTTCAAAAAATGCATTGCTAAATATCCTCAATTTGAGTGGCCGTATGGAAATCTTGGCTCGCTTTATTTGAAGTCAGGCGATTATAAACAGGCCGAGTTCTATTTGACTAAAGCTATCAATATTAATCCCGACTACGTAAATGCACTGCATCATTTGACAGAACTTGAACTGCGACGCGGTAACAAAGAAAAGGCGCTTGAATTTCTGAACAGAATTTCAAGTGCAGACCCATATGAATCGCAAGTAGATTTGCAGAAATTAGCAATCAAGATGTCTTTATAGCTTAAGAGTCGCCAAGATTTTTGAACATTACATAAGCGTCTACAAGACCATGCAAATTGTGTTGAAATACACCAGGCAGCGCGCCGATGATATTAAAGCCCAGGCTTTTCCATAATTTTACTGCAGAGGTATTTGTTGATACTACATAGTTGAACTGCATCGCTTTGTATCCATGTTTGAAAGCTTCTTTTAGAGAGTGCAATCCTAATTGTCTGCCAAGCCCGTTTCCTCGCGCATTGTTCGCTACCATATATGTTGCGGTCGCTATATGAGACCCTCTGCCTGGCCATTGTGGTTTGAAAAAATACGCACCGCCAATGGTATTGGTTTTAGTGTCTCTGGCGATATAACTTATACTGTTTTTCTGACACCATATCGCTTTGAAATCTTCAAGATTGCAATCGGCTGGGTAAGGGAAAGAATCACCTTCTTCATTTATTTCTATAAAAATCTGATGCAAAGAAATAAATTCTTCTTGGGTACCAATAAAGGGAATTATTTCAAAAGTCGTTTTCATAACTTTCCAAAAAGCAGGTTGTCGAGCCCTCTAACCAGACCTTTGGTTTTTACTGCCATGCGAGCTGCAAGCAATGTTCCATCTACGTATGGTCTTGCGCTAGAACCTGCATCATGTCTAATTGTGAGTCGCTCATCAACAAGACCAAATATAGATTCGAAAGAGAGAACAAAACCAGGTAATCGCAAGCTGTGCACAGGTGTCCCTTTTATCTGAGCGCCGCGAGCTTCTTTATAGCCCATGGTCTTTTCTGGTGGCACAGCTATTTTGTTCTCTTGCACCAGGGACAATTCTTCAGCTAGCTCGCGAGCGGTTCCGCTTGGTGCGTCTATTTTTTCAGCGTGGGCATAATCTATCACTTCAAAGTGGGGAATATGATTTGCTGCCATGAGCGAGAAGCGCTTAGCTAGCGCCGCTGTAATAGAAAAATTGCCACTTGCTATAACACCAAGATCTTTTTTTAGAGCGATTTCGTTTATTTGGTCGAAATCTTCGCTTGAAAGTCCTGAGCTTCCAACCACAACGTTTACATTGTTGTCCAATGCGGCAAGAATGTGCTCTTTGACTGAAATAGCGCTTGTATACTCAATTAAGACATCGACAGGATCTAAATGCAACGCTTCTTGGACAGTTTGGTAAATTGAAACATGTTCGAATTTTTGTCCGGCGCTTTTGCGCGAAACAGCGCTTGCCAGCTCGAAATCGTGCGATTCAAGAACTGCTTTGCCTATTTCACTTCCTGTCCAACCTGTGATGCCGGCAATGCAAAGTCTGATTTTTTTTTCTGTCATTTTATTTCTTGTATTCTTGCTCTAATTTAGAAATTTCGTCCTGACGTCCCAATTTTTTGAGGACTTTTTTGAGATTTTCGAGACAATCTCTGAACGGTGTGCTTTCTTCTCCGGTGGATTCTTTTTGAATTACAAGCGCTTCCTTAAGCATCTGCAACGCTTTTTCGTTTTTGCCTTGAAGTGATAGCACTCCAGCTACGTTGTTCAAGTCACGAGCAACATTACGATGGTGCGCTCCTAAAACATTTTGGTCTGCGGATAGGGCTTCTTCGAAGGCTTTTTTAGCTTTGCTCACTTCGTTGTGTTTGATATACCAGTTGCCCAGGCTTGTGTATGCAGTTCCAAGCTCCGGATCTTTAGGCAGTTTCCGTCGCGATTCAACAACTTGTTTTTGCAAAAACAAAGACTCTTTAGCAAGTTCGAGATTGTCTAGAACATTGGACAAATGCTGGGTGGCAATGATTTTTTCATCTGGCGAACAATTTTTGGAACTATCCATAATTCGCAAAGCTTTGCGCAATAGTTTTTCGGCTTCTTCGTTGTCCCCAAGAGCGGCACTCGATGATGCAAGACGAACCATACTCTCGGCTGTGGTCAAATGATTCGAGCCGAGTTCTTTATCTCGAATCAAAAGAGCTTGTTTGAAAAATTCGTGTGATTTTCTGTATTCACCAAGCTCGAACAGGACCATACCAAGCTGATTTAAAACTACTGCTCTGCGAGGATCTTTCTCGGAAAATTTTTGCGCAGCGTCCATTGCTTCTTCCAGAGTCTTTCTGGCTTTAGGCAGATTGCCTTCTACAAATTCGTTCGAGCCGCGATCGACTAAATCTTGAAACGACATCTGAGCGCTGTAGGCGTTACCAGAATTGAATAGAAACGTGCATTGCAGGGCGATTAAACTAAGCGAAATTTTTGTCTTCAAAAACATGTTGGTCTCACCGGTGTTAGACCCTGATTTTATCATGCTTAATGTAATCACTTCGTGATTGCAAAGTGCCCCTTGACTATTCGAGCTTGGGGTCCAGAATCAATGGAAAGCCAAAGCGGGTGCTACCGGAATAGACTCCATCTATTTCAGGTGAAAGTATGCTCAGGTGAATTTTGGCTTCGAGAACATGATCAAATACAAATTCGGGGAATTCACAAGAGTTGGAGACTTTCTGCTCTTCCACCAAAAAATGTCCGGTTATTTTGCCCCAATAAAAAAAGACCAAACATAATTCGCTTTTAGTTGGTGTGAGGGTGCGAATAGAAATTAGACTGTGTCTTGGTAAATTAGTGATGTGTTCTACAAAATAGGCTGCCATCTGGCTGGGACTTTCATTTTGCACTGGTTCCATGAACTGTCCAATGAAAGCTGATGAAAAGGGCAAAACAATTTCTTCCGGCATCGAATAAATCTCGATATCGCTCGAATTATTTTTTTGCAAATGCTTCAGTAAAGCCGGTAGCGCTTTGTAAGTATGTTTAATTGGTTCTTCGCCCATAATGGCATAAACAGCGCCTACGCACCAGCCGGCAAACAGTAGAATCGCTCCTCTGAATTTTGTTTCCTGTGAGCTTGCTTTCAATATCCCAGTAAATTTTTCTTGATCCAACCAGTTAATTAGCTCATTTAGGTCTTTGGCTTTTAAATCCCAATTTACCAAAACTGAATTTGGGTCAGTAATTGGAGGCGGAAATAAATCTGACGCTCTTTTGTAGTTAACCGTATATGGTATCGAATTCATCTAAAACGGTTTGTACATATCGCTTGCTGGAAGCTCATAGAGAGCTCTAAGAGTAACGAAATCATTTATCGATGGACGATTATATCTTGAGGCTTTGTAAGTATCATTTTCATCAACTCCACTGCTGTGGTCATACATAACGTCGTCAGGTGTGCCAGAATGATTTTGCAATCCTAGCGCATGTCCAAATTCATGCATCGCAATATGAGTGATCTCGCGCGTTGCATGTCCACCCCAGGTTTTTGCGAACTTGGTTTCAATATGAACAATAGCGCGAGCATTTCTTACTCCTTGCCAGGGATAAAAAGTTCTTCCCACGGCACCTCTGCCTTCTTCTTCGCACCATATAAATAAAATGTCGGCTTTACAGGGATCGTCTATGTATTGAAATTTTATTCTGCTGTCTTGCATCACTGAAGACCAGGCGTTAATACCGGTCATGACCGCGCTTTTGTATTCAACTCTATAATCGTTTGCAGTCGAGAGTCTTTTAAAAAACTCTGGCTTGGTCAAATATGGATAAAGAGTTTTGCAAGTATTCACAGTCAGGTCACCACCAGAATATCCTTGCGGGAATTTGAGTCCGTTTGTGACATGAACTTTTATAGGGGCACCCGAGCGATTCCAGCGTGCCAAGCCAGTTGGGCTTGCCTGACTATAAGGAACCATTCCTTTAAACTCGTGAAATTTTTTCAAATAGAGAAGCGCATTTTTAGAAAAAGTGTTGTCGTTGCTGGTCATCACCACTGTACGACAAAATGCGTGTTCGGCTGTTTTGAAGTCCTCACTATAAAGTGCGCTAACTCCCAGGTAATACTGGACAGAAGGATCCATTGGATCAAGAGCTGCACACCGCTCAAATATAAGTTCTGATTCTTTGAATTTTTTAGATTCAAGCAGTCGTAGAGCGTTCCTCTTTTCATTCTCCAGGTTGAATGGTCGAGAAGGTCCTGCAAAAGCAGGCTGAAGTGAAATCTGGATGCTAAAACAAAGCATCAAGCAGAATGTGTAAATTAAACGCTTGGGACTGGTAGAATTCTGCAAATACATTTTAGGGAATGGGAGTTCTAAATTTATGGTCGGCAAAACTGTAAAGCTTGCACTGTTTTCACTGCTGTTCAGTCTCAGTCCGCTTGTCACACTTAGTACTTTAGCATTGGAGCAAGACGCTTCCACTGCCAAGATAGAAGTAAAGAGTAGTGAAGTAAGTAAATTAGACAACATTTTCAAGAGTCAGGCTAAAGAATACGAGGCGGCTTTTGCATCAGGCGACGCCAAAAAAATTGCCTCCATGTGGTCCGAAAAAGGCACCTATATTGATACTGATGGCTGGGAATACAGTGGTCGTAAAGCAATAGAAGACAAATATGCAGACTTCTTTTCACGCAAAAAAGGCAAAGTGACAATTAATGTTCAATCAGTTCAACCAATTGGCGATTCTGCAGCAATAGAAAAAGGTATTGCCACATTTAGCGATCTTGAAGGTAATCAATTGTCCTCATGCACTTATACAGTTGTGCATGTTTTGAACGGTGGCAGGTGGGAAATCGCAAGCGCCACCGACCATGGAGAAGTCGACGCTAACAGTCAGTTATCTCTAAAGGATATGGCGTGGATGCTTGGAGAGTGGCAAGCCAAAGGCACTAATGGTGATGCCAAAGTGACGACTCGTTTTGCTAATGGCAATAATTTTCTTGTCACTCGCTTTGAGTTGAAAGACAAAGAGGGCAAGGGCAGGGAAGAAATGCAAATTACTGGTTTTGATCCTACCCAAAACGCACTGGTCTCCTGGATTTTCGATTCTAACGGTGGCTTTGGACAAGCACTTTGGTATAGCCATAGCAATGGTAAGACCTGGGAAAGTCGCATGAATAGAGTTACTCCAGGTGGGCAGCGATTGTCCGCAGTTAATTTCTGGCAACTTGATGCTCCAGATAAATTCACCTGGCAGTCGACCAGGCGAGTATTTGAGGGGATGGACTTGCCCGACTCGGAGCGAATTACGGTTAGTCGAGTCAATGTACAAGCTCAATAAGGAATTGAAAAAATGAAAAAGAGAATGATCACTTCTTTAGTGCTTGCCAGTTTTTCAGTATCGCTGTTCTCTCCAGCATTAATGCTAGAGGTTCAAGCCCGAGGCTTTGGCGGTGCTGGTGGTGGATTCGGTCGTGGTGGCTTTGGTGGTGGCGGCGGATTTAGTCGCGGCGGCGGTTTTGACCGGGGAAATTTCGATCGTGGAAATTTTGACCGGGGAGATTTTGATCGTGGAAACGTTGACCGCGGCAATTTCGATAACGGCGGATTTAACAGAGACAATGCCGGAACCTTTCGCAACAACTCCATAGATTCTGACCCCAATCGAGGTGTCTGGACCAGACCAGGCGGTTTTGATGGTGGAGCTGGGATAGACAGAGGTAATTTTACAAGTGGAGTATGGAATCGTCCTGCCACTGGTATTGGTGGAGCCGGGCATCTTGATCCGGTTCGCAACGGTGGTTTTGGTTTCGATCATATATCCGGTAACGGAAATAATGTTTTTCGCGGCGGACACAACACCTATAATTATTCTCCGACCTATATGAACAATCGAGGATTGGCTGTAAGAAACGGTTTTAACGGTTACGATCATTTCTGGGGACATGGTTGGTGGGGGCACTACCCTGGTTGCTGGTACGCTCCAGGCTGGGGTGCAAGCACCGCTTGGATGATCACTGACTGGAGTATGATGGCAGGGATGCTTGCTATGTCAGCTATGACACCGCTCTTTTATGGCTATGGTGGCGGAGGTGGTGGCGGGTCTGTCACTTATAATAACAACAACGTATATTACAATGACCAGCCGGTAGCCTCAGCTGATGAGTATTATAATCAGGCTCAAACATTGGCGACACAAGGACCGACTGCGCCAAATTATACAAGCCCGATGCTTACCTCGACTTCTGGTGCGGTACCGCCTGCGGTGCCAACGGACTTTAATGCCAAAAACGCAGCGAAAGGCGATAAGAAGAATACAGAATGGAAGCCGCTTGGTGTGTTTTCACTCGTTCAGGGCGATCAGACTAATTCGACCACTATGTTTCAATTAGCAATCAACGCAAAAGGCGAGATTGCTGGAAACTACTATGACATGCTGACCGATCAGGATCAGCAGGTACATGGACATTTGGATAAGAAAACACAGCGTGTAGCCTTTACCGTTGGAAAAAACACAGCTGTGGTTTATGACTGTGGTCTTGGTAATTTGATGCAAGAACAAGCACCGATTCTTGTACATTTTGATAAAAGTCGTACCGAGCAATTCTTGCTAGTAAGGCTCAAGCACTCCGATTCTCAAACTCAGACTGGAAAAAGCTAGCCACTATCTGTTTTCGATCAGGATACGCTGCCAAATTTTGTCTATTGCAATACGCAATTCTGGCGACACTTTTGTTCGTTGCTCATCTAAATAAGGTTTAACCGCTTTGCCCATGATGAGCAGGTCTTGTTCTGCCATTTTTCGAACAATCGGGTCTTTGTCCAACAGTTTTGTCGACTGACAAATAGGGCGCATACCTTGCAAAAGATTTTGCTTCTCTTCGATCGAGGCAATATCTCCATTTTGCGAAAAACAAATGGTGGCATTTATTTCTCCGCTATTTCCACCGATCGGTTTTACAACAGCCTTTCCGCACATAGTTAGTTCATGACTCTCTAGCCTGGAAATACCAGATTCAGGAATCTCGAACTGATACATTCCGTCCTGAGCTAGCTCTTGAGACAAAAGCAGCCATGCTTTTACAACACGTCTGGCTTCTTTATTATCGACAATACCGTGGACTTCGCGTTGCATCAGCTTTTTCAGTTTTTCGGTGGTTGTAATAAGCTCAATTGGAGCGTTTTTATCCGCGACAAAAATGTTATTTGTCGCAAGTGGTTGAGGCAGTTCGATGGCGAT
>CAZFKB010000009.1:0-50789 GCA_964519785.1 uncultured Candidatus Obscuribacterales bacterium
GCCACCTCGTGCGGTTCTTAAAATACATGGATAGTCGAGCGACTGATGATTCTTATTTAGTTCGTCGAGATTTTTGAATGATTGGAATTTCGCGTGCGGTAAATTGTTTTTTTCGAGGAATGTCTTTTCTGCAATTCGATCCTGGGTGATGTTCAATACATCGAGACTTGGATAAACAGGCGTTTTAGGCTTGAGCGAGCGAAGCGTGGTGGCATCGACATTTTCGAATTCGTAAGTAATGACGTCGACCGAATTTATAAATTCAGTCATTGCTTTGACGTCATTATATTGCTCGTTGATGGATCTAAAATGAAGACAAGCGGGTGCGGCAGAATCGGGCTCGTAAAAAAGTACTTTGCCGCCCAAATTAATTATGCTGCGAGCTAGCAGTAGTCCGAGCTGTCCGCCGCCTAAGATTCCAACTGTTGTGTGTGATTGCATTGATTTTTTAACTTCTCAATTTTTCAACTTGCTGTTTTGCGCGTCTTTAGCTTTTTCTTTGATAAATTCGTCTAGTTTGCTCGCTAACTCTTCGTTGTCTAATGCTAAAAAACGAACTGCAAACAAAGCGGCATTAGTAGCTCCAGCTGCGCCTATAGCGAAAGTAGCGGTAGGAACCCCTTTTGGCATTTGCACGATAGACAAAAGGCTGTCCATTCCTTTCAATGTTTTCGATTCCACCGGAACACCTAAGACCGGAAGCGGTGTCAGTGCTGAAACCATTCCGGGAAGATGAGCTGCACCACCTGCGCCTGCAATAATTATTTTTATTCCGCGTGATTTGGCACTTTTGGCGTATTCGTACATGAGGTCGGGCGTGCGGTGAGCACTAACGACTTTGCATTCAGAAGGAATTTTGAAATCATTCAAAATATCCTCGGCATTCTTCATGGTATCCCAGTCCGATGAGCTACCCATGATGATTGCGACAAGCGGTTGCGATCCGTTATTTTTCACCGCACTCTCCTTTTAGTGTTTGAAGCAACGCTGACCGGTGAAGAGCATACTGATTTTATTGCTCTTGCAAGCTGCGATTACATCTGCGTCTTTAATGCTTCCACCTGGCTGCACAATAATTGAAATTCCAGCTTTGGAAGCTTCGTCGATATTGTCAGTTGCAGGGAAGAAGGCATCACTAGCCATTACTGCGCCTTTTGCATTTTCACCAGCTTGGGTGAGTGCAATTTTTACGCTTGCTACCCGGCTCGTTTGACCAATACCAAAACCGAGTGAAACACCGTCTTTTGCTACAAATATCGCATTAGAAGTCAGATGTCTAACAATTTTCCAGGCAAACTCAATATCTTCTTTTTGTGCATCGCTCAGATTTTTGTCATCGGTCACGCACTCAAACTCGCTTAGTTGTTTTGGTTTCTCTTGCGATTTTTCAAGTATCCAGCCGAAGTCTTGGAGATCGCGTGCTTTTACGCTGTCATAAGGAAGTGGTTCGAGAAATTCTTTTTTCACTTCCAGAACGCGGATGTTTTTCTTCTTGGAAAAGGCTTCCAGTGCTTCTTTGTTAAAAGATGGAGCAAGAACTATTTCTACGAATCCTTCAATGATTTTTTGAGCGAGAGGACCGTCTACTTCTGAGGTGAAACCATAAACTCCACCAAAAGCAGAAAGTGGGTCAGCGTTGTAAGCTTTTTCAAAAGCTTCCATCGCTGTTTTGCCTAATGCCACACCGCAAGGATTATTGTGCTTGATGATGCAGGACATGATTTTTTTGTGCGAAGAAAACTCGCGCAAGATGGTGACGAGACTGTATACATCAAGAATATTGTTGGAAGAAAGTTCTTTGCCTTGCAACTGTTGGAAAGGCGAACCCTTGCTTCCAGCGTCATACCAGGCTGCGGCTTGATGTGGGTTTTCGCCATAGCGAAGCGATTGATTTTGCTGCAAGCTTAAGGTTACTTGTTTGGGGAAACTTTCGGTTTCGCCATTTGTTTTGCCTTCAGAGCAAATACGAGCAAAATAATCTGAAATTATGCGGTCATAATTGGCTGTGTGTTGAAAAGCCTTGGCAGCGAGTTTTTTGCGAAAATCGTATGAAGTTTTGCCACTGTCTTTGATCTGCGCGAGTACTTCTTTATATTGGGAAGGATCGCAGATTATATTAACTCGAGAGAAGTTTTTGCCAGCAGCTCTAATCAGGCTAACGCCGCCGATATCGATGTGTTCGATCATTTTATCTTCCGGCAAGTTTTCTTTTAACTTCTGTTCGAAAGCATAAAGATTGACTATAACCATATCGATTTCTTCGATGCCGTGTTCTTTCAATGTGGCTCTATCGTCATCGGTATCGCGCGAAAGGATTCCACCAAAAACATTGGGGTGCAAAGTTTTGACGCGACCGCCAAGAATCTCTGGAAAACCTGTTACTTTGTCGATTGAAATACAGTCGATTCCCACATCGCTCAAATGCTTGGCAGTACTCGTGGTGCCGATGATTTTGTAATCGGGTTTTATTTTGACCAGTTCTTTGATGAATTCTTCCAGACCTGTTTTGTCTAGAACGCTTACTAAAACCGCCGCCATATTAATCGTGCCTCCTTAGAAGAACTTTGTGATTACCCGAAACTTCGATTGTGGATTCAGACTGTCCTGTGGATTCTTTTACTTCGCCCATAACTGACGCTTCAAAACCCGCCTGCACAAATGTTTTTACTACCTGGTCTGCTATGGCTGCAGGCACTGTCAAAAATAAGCCGATGCCCATATTGAAAGTCTTATACATTTCTTCGATTGCCACTTGCGATGCGAGTTTATCGATTATTTTGGGCATGGCTAGCTTGTTTTCTATCTGAAAAGATACGTTTTTGTTTAATCTGAATAAATTTGTCCAGCCACCACCAGTAATATGAGCAATGCCGTTTATTTGTCCCTTGAATTTATCAAGTAACTCGACCACTGGTTTGCAATATATCAAAGTTGGCACCAAGAGCTCATCGCGCATTGGACCATCATTGATGAGTTTGCGTGCAAGCGAAAATCCATTGGAATGTATTCCACTGGATTTTACTCCCACTATCACATCTTTGGGCTGTATTTTTTCTCCGGTAATAAGTTCCGATTTCTCTACGACACCCATTGCAAATCCAGCTAAATCGAAATGGTCATGACTATACAAGTCTGGCATTTCTGCGGTCTCGCCTCCCACTAGCAACATGCCAGCCTGGTCGCAGCCCTCAACGATTCCTTTTATTATGTCGTCTGAAATATTGTCTTGTATTTTGCCGATTGCATAATAGTCGAGAAAAGCATGAGGGCGTGCGCCTACGCAAATTAGATCGTTTGCGCACATTGCCACAAGGTCTATTCCTATGGTGTCATATTTTTTTTGCTCGATTGCAAGCAGCAATTTGGTTCCAACACCATCTGTGGTGAGGGCGATACCTTTGTTTTCGTCTACCGGATAGACAGACGCATAACCACCTGCACCAGCCCAGAGTTCGTTGTGACCTTTTCTGCCAGCAAGGTTTTTGAGCCTGCCCACAAAGCGGTCAGCTTTTTCAATATCAACTCCAGAGTCTGCGTATGTTTTAGGCTTCAATTCCATGCTCACTCTCAACTATGACGGGCTATTTGACACGCGTTTCTAAAAATCAATAAGCCAGGAGGGTCGCAAGAAAAATCTTCGCCTCTGGTTTTCATTCCTGTCCAGTTAGGATGTTGCGTCCATCTGACATATGCTTCTGGATGCGGCATCATCCCAAGTACAGTTCCTTCCTCGTTTTGCAATGCCGCCATACGCGCAAGACTGCCATTTACATCCTCGCTATAGAAAAGAGGACAATAAGGAATCAGAGCTTCTTCGTCTGGTAGCGAGGTGACAATTCTTCCTTCGCCGTGACGAATAGGTAACTGAATTTTTTCCAGACCAGCAAAGAAATGCCCTTCTTGCGACGGGGGAATATCGAGGTCTACCCATGTGTCCAGAAATCGTTTTTGTTCGTTGTGAACAAGGCTTACTGTTTTGCGTTCTTTTTGCAAATTGCCCGGCAGCAAGCGCATATTGACGAGCGCCTGGAAACCATTACAAATTCCAATGATTAGTTTGCCGCGCTCCACAAAATCTTCAATTTCTTCTTTGAGGCGAGACATGATTTTAAGCGCCAGTACTTTGCCGCTTTGAATTTCATCGCCGAATGAAAAGCCACCTGGTAAAACTAACAAATCAGAGTTAGTCAAAAAATCGCCTGTGCTAAGCAGTCTCGATACGTGATGAGATTCGGCTTCAAATCCGCCAAGACGAAGTGCGTGAACAGTCTCGTTTTCGCAATTGACTCCGTCGCCAGCTAAAACTATTGCTCGGGGAGAGACCATCTTAATTCACCTCAAAGATGTCGGTTACGCCATTGTGCCAGGCAGACAACATATCCTGAGCCGATAAATCGATGGTGCTGCCGATTGTAAGTCGCTTGGAATCAACAACTTCACCAAGTTTAATTACTTGTACGCCAGATGTTTTTTTCCAGAGAGTTTCGAAGCTCGTTTGTTTCTCGGGGCTTACACTTACAATGATGCGCGAAGGACCTTCGCTGAAAAGTGCAAACTCATTACCTTCGATATCTATTTTGGCTCCAAGTCCAGAACCAATAACGCACTCGGCAAGGCAGACTGCTGCTCCGCCTTCTGAGCAATCGTGTGCCGAATTTATGAGATTGGATTCGATAGCTTTATGCAATTTGGCATAGAGTTTGGGAGCTGCTTTTAAATCGACTTTTGGCAACTTATTGTCTTGAGTGCCTGTGATTTCGCTGTAGTGGCTTCCCGAAATTGAAGCATCTCCAGCGCTTATAAAATAAATCAAGTCGCCTGATTGTTTGAATTCCATTGATATCGCCTGGTCTGCATTTTGCAGTTTGCCCATGGCAGATATAAGCAAGGTTGGCTCTATAGCAAGTTTTACGACGCCGTCGTCAAAGTCATTTTTCATACTGTCTTTGCCTGAGATCAAAGGTGCACCAAATGCAACGCAGGCATCATAGAGTCCCTGACAGGCACGAACTAATTGACCAAGACGCTTGGCACCTTCTTTATTCTTGACAGAAGGGATTGGGTCTGCCCAGCAGAAATTATCTAACAAGCTAATGGTTTTGGGATCTACACCAACACAACAAGCGTTGCGAACAGCCTCATCTACAGCCATTGCTGCCATAAGATAAGCATCGTACTTGCTCCATTGAGGACAAAGACCGTTCGATACAACAAGACCAGATTGTTGTGAGAGTATCGGCTTTATCACTGCAGCATCGCAGGGCGCTTTTAGCTCGGGACCCATCAAAGGCTTGATTACGCTTGCTCCTTGCACTTCGTGGTCGTACTGGCGAATAATCGATTCGCGACTCGATATATTAGGATGCGCAAGTAATCTAAGCAGGGCATCGTTATAGTCTTGTCCTGATTCAGGCAATTTATAACTGGAGTCAGAACTTTTGTATGTATAGGTTTCTGCTTGCATAGATAGTTTTGGCACACCATCATGCAAAAATTCAAGTTCTAGCAAAGCGACGATTCTTTCGCCGCGATTGATTTGAAAATAACCGTCTGTGTTGAAATGACCAATGTCGCTTGCTTCAACATTGTAGTCTTTTGCAAGGGCAAGAAATGCTTCCAGGTCTTTTGGATCGACTGAAACGCTCATTCGCTCTTGTGATTCGGATACTACTATTTCCCAATCGCTCAAGCCAGGATATTTGAGTGGGACCTGGTCCAGGTCGATTGTTGCACCATGAGTGATGCCTGCCATTTCCCCAATTGACGAAGATAACCCGCCAGCGCCATTATCTGTGATTCCGGTAATGAGATTTTTTTCGTTGGCAGCAAGAATAAAATCAATTACACGTTTTTGCAAAAAAGGATCGCCAATTTGAACAGCTGAAACCGGTGAGCCTTCGTGCATTGTTTCAGACGAAAATGTAGCGCCGTGGATTCCGTCTTTGCCGACTCTGCCGCCAACTACTACTATTCTGTCTCCGGCTTTAGTGTGTTTGGCGTATTGCAATCGACCATCTTTTTCGATTCGTAACAAGCCACCGGTACCACAGAAAACTAACGGCTTAGCTCGGTACGATGAATGGAAATAGACACCGCCATTTACTGTCGGTATTCCGCTTTTGTTGCCGCCGTCCTGCACGCCAAGTCGCACTCCACGAGCAATCACAAGTGGTGGCAGTAGTTTGGGTCTTACAGGTAAGCTTTTGTCGTGTGGGTAAGCGAAGCAGAAGACATCTGTATTGAAAATAGGTTTGGCTGAAAGTCCGGTGCCAAGAATGTCACGGTTGACACCAAGAATACCAGTTAAAGCACCGCCATAAGGCTCCAGCGCAGACGGTGAATTATGTGTTTCCACTTTGAAGCAAACTGCATAATCTTCGTCCCATTTGACTACGCCTGAATTGTCGTCGAATACAGAAAGAAGGTCGGGACGTTTTTTGCGAATTTTATTGGTTGCACCCTTGATGTATGTTTTGTAAAGGCTACTGATTTTTTTGCCATCATATTCGATGTCAGCTGCAAAAATCTTATGCTTGCAGTGTTCCGACCAGGTTTGAGCGAAAACTTCAAGTTCGACGTCGGTTGGCATTGCAGGAAGATTTTTCTGGCTTCTTAGTTTTTTGATTTTGTCGCTTTGATAATATTTTTTGATTTCTTGCATTTCAACCAGAGACAAGGCGAGCAGTCGGTTTTTGCTCAACTCTTCCAGTTGCTCATCTTTCAAGTTCAAATCAACAGTGACTAGTTCTTGCGAAGTCTCCGCTTTGAATTTTACTTTTGGATAGCCAAGAAGCTCTCCTGGAGTATCAAGCTTATTCAAGTCATGCACCACCATTTTCTCGACTAGGGGGTGGAAGAGCTTGTATTGCGAATATTCGATAATATCGTCTTTGCTGGCAAAGGATTTATTGAACAAAAATCCCTTGCCAGAAGCAATTTCGACACTGTTGAAATCTTCACCACCAACAAGGACTATAGCTTCTTTAATTGTGTGCGCCAGATTATCAGTGACACCAGGTAAAAATTGTTTTTCTGCCCACCACTTAAAACCCTGGGCAAGCCATTGATTATTCCAGGCAAAGTCCATACTTCCCATGAAAAAATCGCTCTTTTGATAACAATCGTCTACAAGAACTTCATTAAGGCAATTCAGCAGCGCTTTTTCGTCTATACGCTCGGGTGAAAAGCGAACCCAGCAAAGCTCAAAACTATCAGTGCTTGAGTTGAGCTTTTTATCTATAACTGCAAAACGTAAGAGCGCTGTCGTTTCTTCGGTGTTGTCTGGATTTAGAGTGTTTTTCAATGAATTCATTTGTTTTACTTGTTCGCTTTTTGTTTTGGTTTTGACTCAATTCCATGTTTTGCTATTTGCTGCAGAACAGCCGGATAAAGCGAATGCTCCACCGATAATCCGCGTTGGGTGAAAGTTTCAAGGGTGTCGTCTGGAAAGCGTGGAAACGGTTCTTGAGCAATGATAATGCCTCGATCCATACTTTCGTCTATTAAGTGAACTGTGACGCCTCCTACTTTGACACCATAGTCGAAAGCTTGTTTATACGAGTCTGTGCCAGGAAACGCGGGCAATAAAGACGGATGAATATTTATCACGTTGTAATGCCCGTGCGCTGATTTGAAGTGTTTCAAAAAATCAGGGCTCAACAATCGCATATAACCAGCCAAAACGAGATAGTCTAATTTGAATTGACTCAGGTGCTCCAGAATCTTTTCTTCGTGTTGTGCGCGTGTCATGCCTTTTTGCGATAAAGCATATGTATTGAGTCCGTGTTGCTCGGCAATTAGAAGTCCTGCAGCGTCTTTATCATTGGATACTACGGTTTCGATTTTGGCATCTAAACGTTTGTCCGCAATTGCTTGAATGATGGCATTCAAATTAGAACCGCGACCGGAGATGAATACTGCAATGTGTATCATTTGGCTACACTCCTCATGGCTCTGGCGCCAATATCTTTGCGATAATCCATATCGTTGAATGACACGCACTCGATCGCTTTGTAAGCGTTTTTTGAAGCGTCGCTTAGGTTTTTGCCCAGTCCTGTAATTCCAAGCACCCTGCCACCGTTTGTGGTGATAATGCCGTTGCTTGAGCTTGTGCCAGCATGAAACAATTGCACAGTTTCATCTGGCAAATTGCTTACTGTAATGGTTTCGCCTTTAGAAGACGACTTGGGATAATCCTTGGCGCACGCTACCACGCAAAGACTTGCACCATGGTCGAATTCTAAATCAATTTTGTCTAGAGTTTGGTCGGTACATGCTTCAAGCGCTTTGGCCAGATCTGATTTCATTCTTGGTAGAACGGCTTGTGTTTCAGGATCACCAAAACGTGCGTTAAATTCAAGCACGTATGGAATGTCGTTCGCAATTAAAATACCGATGAACAGTACACCTTTGAATGACATGCGCCCTTCGCTCAAAGCTTTGCTTAGAGGAGAAAGAACCTGTTCTTGAATTTGTTTTTGATACTTATCGTACAAAGGCACCGGGGTATAAGCTCCCATTCCGCCGGTGTTTGGTCCGTTGTCGCCGTCGAATCTGCGTTTGTGATCCTGGCAAGCGGGCATAGCCTTGAGTGTTTTGCCATCGCACAAACAAAGAATCGATAATTCTTCGCCGATTAGTTTTTGCTCGATAATTACTTTTTGACCTGCTTCTCCAAAAGTCTTGAGGTCGAAAATCGAAGTAAGTGCTTCTTCCACCTGCTCTGCTGTATCGCAGACCATGACGCCCTTGCCAAGTGCCAGCCCGTCTACTTTTACTACTCGCGCAAGATCATTTTTCTTTGCATACTGGAGTGCTTTGTCTTTATTTTCAAAAACTTCGAAATCGGCAGTCGGAATTGATAATCCGCGCAAAGTTTCTTTAGCATGAACTTTGCTCCATTCAAGCTTTGCCTGTTCTTTGCTTGGTCCAAAAACTCGATGTCCACTGTTTTCCAGATGGTCTACTATGCCGTCTGCCAGTGGATTGTCTGGACCGATTACTATTAAGTCAATTTCGTTTTCTTTAGCAAATTTGTCGAGTCCGTCAAAATCATTCACACCAATGTTTATATTCTTGGTTTTATTTTCGTTTGCGGTGCCACCATTGCCTGGTGCGCAAAAAATTTCGGTCACATTTTGACTCTGAGCCAGTTTCCAGCACAATGCGTGTTCGCGACCGCCATTTCCTACTACCAGAATTTTCATGCTCGCAGCACTTTCTCCAACGTTTTTACATACTGATCTAAATCGGGACAATCGCCAAACAGTTCTTTGCCAGCAATACAATTAGTTAAAACCGGATAAAGCTGGTCTACAATTTTTTTTGTTTCCGAAGAAAGCGGCTCAGGGCCTTTGCTTACCTTTTTCTTCCAGTCTTTTCCGCCCGATTTTTTAGCGCTGGATAATTCTTTTGCCCAATTAGAATCTTTGTAGATTTGACGCAAAATCTCTTTGGAGAGATGGCAATTTTTGTAGATTAATCGAAGCTCGTCTGGACCAATGCTATCTGCCAATAGAATTCGTGTGCCAGACTTAGAATATTCAACTAGAAATTCGAATTTGCCATCCCATAATTCGATATTTCTTTCTTTGAAAAATTGGCGCAAGCCTACTGCAAGCAACAGTGTTTGTTCGCTAAGTATATCGAATTGCTTGTCACTCAACCCAGACAATAACACTGCTTCTTGCAGACTCAGGAGTCTGTCTGAAGGTTCTAACTTGGTGTAAAACTCAAGAACTGGATAAGGGAAAAAACTGTCGGCATCAAGTTTGGTATCGACAGGCAATCCTAGAGCTTTGGTGGCATAGTCCGGATTTGCTTTCAATCTATCTATAAGCGAACTACCTTGAGGCAAACCAAAGCGAAAGACTACTTCTAATGGAACTAGATAACGCTCGCCCGAACCTTCTTTTCTTGTAGAGGGTAAATTGTCATAGGCGTAAATTGAAGTGCCATTGATACCAGATACATTATGCACTTTTGCTTTGGGAACAATTCCCTGGACGACTTCTAAAAAATCGCCTTGATTCTTGTCCTGAATGAGTTTGACAAAATGGTTAGGCATGCCGTTTTGGGTTAGGTTTTTAAAACTGGCATGTTCAAAACGTTCTTTCAACCAATTTTTATCGAGACCAAGTTCAAGAGTCTCAAGCGTTTGCCAGACTTCGGGCTTTGCAAAATATTGGAAAAAATAGTCTCCCATTAGAGCCAAGCTTTTGCCCTTGTTTTCAATGTCGTCAGGCATTCTGCCCCAGTCGAAAACAGAGTAAGCGTCGGTGAATTGAAACCATAATTTGTCGTTTTCTTTTTCGGGCTTCCAGATTTTTTTGACCGAGCCTTCGTAGACTAAATTTGCTTGTACTGGATCCTGCAATTTATTCATTGGCTAATTGGTCTCTCCCCGCGATATCCGATCTTTAGCTCTTGCTGCGCCAAACACGCGACCGTCTTCGACTGTTGTAGGGTAATTTCCAGTCAGACATCCCATGCACAAGTTTTTTGATTCGAGTGCTTTTTGCAAGCCTTCGATACTCTGGTAAATTACTCGGTCGGCGCCAAGCTCCAAGGCGATGTCTTCTTCTTTGCGTCCAAAGGCAACCAATTCCTGAGTACTGGGAAAATCTATTCCGTAATAACAGGGGCTTGAAATAGGTGGACATGTCGATACGAGGATAATTTCTTTGGCACCTGAGTTTCTGATCAGGCGCATTATTTGTTGGGCTGTGTTGCCGCGCACAATGCTGTCGTCTACAACCAGAACACTCTTATCTTTGAATTCTTCTGCAATTGGATACAGTTTGCGACGAATGGCTTCCTGTCTTGATTGCTGGTCATCGAGAATAAACGTACGATTTACATATCTGTTTTTGATCAGCAATTCGCGAAATGGAATATCAAGACCTTCAGCCAGAGCAATTGCCGAAGCTCGGCTTGTTTCTGGAACTGGCACCACGATATCTGCCATGATACCGGCTTCTTTCAGCTGCTCTGCCAAAAGCAGTCCCAGTCTAAATCGGGCGCGATAAACAGAGTGTCCAGAAAATTCTGATTCGACTCGGGCAAAATAAACCCACTCAAACATACATGGAGAAATTGAGTCTTTTTGAATTACTTTGCGGAAAACTTTTCGGTTGGGGCTAATATAAACAGCCTCTCCAGGCTGGACTTCCTGAATATTTGTAAAATCCAAAAATCCAAGCGCGACGCTTTCGCTTGATAGTGCATAAACGGTTTCGCCGTTCAATTCTTTCTGCCCAAAGACGAGAGGTCGGATTCCATGGGGATCTCTAAATCCAAATATTGCTCCCGCTTTGGTGATACCAGCCACCGCATATCCACCAACCAGGCTTTCCATAATTGGTCCCAGTGCATCAAAAAACTTGGTTTCATCAAGTTTTCCATCGGTATTGTCACAAAGCAAACGTAAAATCAATTCCGAATCTGAAACACACTGCTTGTTGCGAGCATTTTTTTGCGAGAGCCAATCTTCCTGTAAGTTATAGAAATTGACTATGTTTCCATTGTGCGCAAGACCGATACCCTTTTCATAGTCTAAAAATGGTTGCAACATATTTGGGTCGCTGCCGCCAATGGTGGCATACCTTGTATGACCCACAGCCGCCTTGCCTTTTAAATTTTTGAATGACCGCTCGGAAAAGACGTTTTCTACAAGTCCGCTTGCTTTGTGGATGTGAAAGTCGCCGCTTTTGGTCTCTAAAGTAAGGATTCCAGCGCCATCTTGCCCGCGGTGCTGTAAATTCATCAGCCCGAAGAATACCTCGTACGCTGCCGAATCACTGCCGGATATTGCGATTATGCCGCACACTGTATATGTCCTCTGGGAGTGGCACCCATTTATTTTACATTCTTATTTAGTTTGGTTTGAAAGAAATCTATTGCTTTGCCAAAATTCGTTTCATCCATGAAAACGTGCTCTTGACCCGGGATTTTAATCAGCTGGACTTCTGCTTTGGCTTTTTTGAGCGCGTCAAAGAGCTCTTTGCTTTGCTCGAAAGGCACAATTGGGTCACTTTCGGAGTGCATTATTAAAAAGGGAGGGTCATTTGGGCTTGCAAAACTGATTGGACTGGCTGCAACAGCCAGGTCATGCTTTTCTTCAGGCGAGCCACCAAGAAAATTGTCAATCATGTCGGCAGCTGAGCTGTCGCGGAAAAGTGCATTAGGCTTTGACTGCTGGCGAAATGTAAACATATCGGTAGGACCACACCAGTCACAAACTGCCTGAGTAAGTCCGGTTGACGTACCAACCAGTGCGGCCAGATGACCACCGGCCGAAAGCCCCCACACCCCTATGCGCGAGTTGTCGAAGCCATATTTCTCGCCTTGTCCGGAAAGCCACTCGATAGCCTGAATACAATCGTCTATTTGAGCGGGAAACAAAGCATCCGGCACTAGTCGATAATTGATAGACGCAACGGCGAAGCCCTCGCGTGCAATGTCCATGGCGGGCGTGTCTGTTTTGTCGCCTTCGCTCCAACCTCCACCATGAATCCATACTATTAAAGCCGGTTTTCTACCGCTGCGCTTTTTGGGCACGTAAAGGTCTAATGTGTGGAATCTGTCTTTGCTGGCTGAATAATTGAGGTCGAAATTAGTTCGAATTCCATATACTAGGTTGACATCATGGCTTTTGGTGACGAAGGGCAGAAGTGCTACCAAAATCAGTGTCACTACAATGATGGTGTTTCTAATCATCTATTAGTCTATTTCTTCACGCAATCATTCAGTTCTTTGAGTAACTGAGCCATGCTTTGCTGCCTGTCTTCAGGCGCTTTTGCCATGGATTTCTTCACCACCGCTTTGAGCTGGGGCGATATTTTTACTGAAGGATTGGCAAGCTCCATATCGAGCGGAACCTCGGTGACATGCTTCGTCATTGTTTCTACCGGATTTTTACCTTGAACAGGTAATACGCCTGTAAGAGTGACATACATCAAAATGCCAAATGAGTAAATGTCGCTCCGGTTGTCGATTTCATTGCCCATAATCTGCTCCGGACTCATATAGGCAGGAGTTCCAACTACGGTGCCATCGACGGTCAAGCGCTTTTCACGCGGCTCATTAAGCCTTTTAGCGATTCCAAAATCGACTAAAGTTGCAAAATCTTTCTGATAAGTAGTGTCGTGAACTATGATGTTATCTGGTTTTATATCGCGATGTAAAAATCCGGAATCGTGCATATGTCCCAAAGCATCTACAATTTGGGAAAAAATGAAAATTGCTCTATCTTGCGGTAGCCAACTTTTGGTCTTTAGAATGTCTCTCAGATTCTGCCCTTCCACATAATCCATCACCATGTAAGGGCGACCTTGAGTCGAAACTCCAAAATCATAAACTTTGACTATGTGCGGATGCATCAAAGCGCTTATAGCTTGCGCTTCACGGTGAAATCGCTGAAAACCTCGATCTTCCTGATCTAACTGCTGGAAAAGCACTTTGACAGCAATTTCCTTTTCCATCTGTCTGTGCCAGGCTTTGAAAACCGCGCCAAAAATACCATGACCGACCTGTTCGAGAACTTCGTAGCGGTCATTGATTACTTTGTCTATTATTGCTGTGCTTGGCAGGTCCATCAGCTTCAAATTCTACCAAATTAATAACTACTGGAAACTGGATAGCTTGTTTTCCAGCACTTTGTTAGCATTAGGAAAATTGTCATAAACTAGATTTGCTATAGAGGCAGACCTGTTCTTCCTTGATCCCGATTGTGATTTGCCACCGTATTTAGCGGCAGCTAATTCGGCGAAAGTCTCGGCGGGACCGTTACCTTCGGTCTGAATGTAATAGCGAAGACGTGGCTTTACGAATTCATCTAATCCGTGAATATCTTGACTGTAGGCTTGTTTGAAATCAGTCGTATTTGAAATTTCTCCCAAGAATCGGTCGATCGCATGACCCATTTCATGGCGCAAAATCCCGATTGGATCTGATGCTTTTTCTAATACATCGTTGCCAATGGTGTACTCACACACCACTATATCTCGCCCATCAAATCGGCCTGGGCAGTCTTTCCATGTTGAGCCGTATTCGAAACCTTGAGGTCTGGAATTAGCGCTTTGAGGGTCTCGATCGATATAAGTAGGAGATATAAGAATTCGACAGCCCTTAGAATAAAGCAAGTTGAGGATGCTCAAAGGATATTCGCTAAGGGCAGCCTTGATGTCCATAACAAGCAGGCTTGTCACTTCTGGTCTGTCTTTGAGAGGTTTTACTCTACCTACCATGGCTTCGGCAAGCTCTGTTGCAGTATTAGGGCGTTTGCCCTTTAGCTTTGATTGCGGAATTTCTGCATCTCCGGGTGCATTATCGCCAACCATTGAGGCGTTAAGGGCAGCATTCTTTGTAAAATTGGTATCGTTTTTATATAAATAGAACTTGATTCTTTTGACTTCAGGATTGTCAGGGAATTTTCTGACCAAGGTCCAATAGTGTTCCATCGCTTCATTTTTTCTTCCTAAGCGAAGAAGGCTCGCGGCAAGATAGCAGCGGGCATTAAAGTTATTGGCGTCTGCGTCAACAATTGTTTTGAAGCTTTCGCTGGCTTTGTTGAATCGACCTTTGTTGAATTCTCTAGTCGCCTCTTCAATAGAGACTGCTTGAGCTTGCGGGCAGCCAAAAAAAATAATTGCGGATGCAATCAAGCATCCGTTTAAGGCTTTGGAGATAGGGCGAACCGATACAGCCATTTCTGGTACAGAGTATAAAGCAAAATGCTATATTTGAATTGGCAAAAACGCCAAGAGTTTAGGAAAAACAAATGTCAGCCAGCGATAAAAAACCGGCAAAGAAAAAGAAAGACGATGCTTTTCTCAAGGACTACGAAAGTAGAACCGAGAAAATGAATCTCAGCTACGATTTAGCCGGAGCAGCATGCTATTTTCCATTCATGCCTCTTGCATCTTATTTTTGGCTTCAAAACGAAGCAAAAACAAACGAATTCCTGCGATTCAACTCGATTCAGAGCCTGGTGATGTTTTGCATTTGGTTAGCCTTTGGTGTCGTACTTGGTACCATTCGCGCTATCGTGGACCAGATTCCTTTTGTAGGAGCCATTATCGGCATCCTATTTTTGATCATCCAGATCATGATTTCGGTCGGCTATGGAATAGGTTGTATCAGACTTGGATTCACTACAAAAGCCGGTAAAAAAGCCAAAATCCCGATTTTGAGCAAACAAATCGATGAATATATGAAAAACAATCCAACTGACTCATCGGTCAAGGCGATTGCTCAGGACGAAGAATAGTATTCTTAGAATCTCTTAAGAAGTCACTTTCTTAACTGGCTTCAATCAAAAGTAATGTTAATTGGTAAGCTTTTTGCCTGGTTGTAAACGGGAAACTGATACTAGTATGGTGTTGAGTTTTCTTCCTACTATTCGGAGTAAGTCGTGCCAAGAGCCAAAATAGTGAGCGTTGGGGGAGTTGTACCGCCCAAAGTCCTGACCAATTTTGATCTGGAAAAGATGATCGACACGTCCAACGACTGGATCGTCGAGCGAACCGGAATTCACCAGCGTCATATTGCTGAAAAAGGTGTCACAACTTCGGACCTTTGCGTCGAAGCTGCACAGAAATGTTTGGCTAAAGCCAATGTCGATCCCAAAGACCTGGATTTGATCATTGTTGCCACAATCACTCCCGACATGTTGTTGCCTGCAACAGCCTGCTTGGTTCAGAAACGCCTGGGTAGTACCAAAGCCTGGGGATTTGATATGTCTATCGCTTGCTGCGGATTCATTTATGCTTTACAAGTAGGTGGCGAATTCATCAAGAGCGGTGCCCACAAAAATGTGTTGGTCATTGGTCTTGATGTAATGTCATCAATTATCGATTTTACTGATAGACAGACCTGCATCATCTTTGGAGATGGTGGTGGTGCTGTACTTCTGCAACCTGGCGACGAAAATGATGCCAAAGACGTTGGACTTATAGATTTCATTTTCGAAGTCGACGGCAATGGCGGTGATTCGCTCTGTTTGCCAGCAGGTGGAAGTAAGCTTCCTGCAACCAAAGAAACTGTTGAAGCCAAACAACACTATGTCCATCAGGATGGAAAAGTGGTCTTTAAATATGCCACTCGCAAAATGCCTGAGCTATGCGTTCAGATTTTAGAACGCAATGGATACACTGGCGATGACGTGGATGTATTTATCCCTCACCAGGCTAATCTTCGAATCATCACTGCTGCTGCCGACCGTATGAAAATGCCTATGGAAAAAGTGATAGTGAATATTGGTGAATTTGGAAACACCACAGCTGGAACTTTGCCGCTAGCAATGGATAGTGCGCTCAAAGAAGGACGTCTAAAGAAAGGCGACCTGGTCTTATTCGCCTCAATCGGTGCTGGATTTTCTGCCGGCGCACTCTTGATGCGCTGGGGCTATTAGAGACTAATCTTCGTCTTTTGCTTCTGTGCAATTGATAACGATTTCGTTGTCTTTTGCATCGACCACGACACTGCCACCATTTTGCAATTTGCCAAAGAGCAGCTCTTCGGACAATGGCTCACGCAGCTTTTGTTGAATTAGTCTACCCATTGGACGGGCACCATATAGTTTGTCGAAACCGTTTTTGGTGAACCATTCGACTGCAGCGTCTGTAATAGTTAGAGATACTTTTTTGGCTTCGAGTTGTTTTGATACCTCGCCAACAAATTTGTCGACTACTTGTTTGATATCGCGCAGAGTCAATTGATTGAAAACAACCCAGGCGTCTAGTCTGTTTCTGAACTCGGGGCTGAACGTGCGCTCGATAGCTTCTTTGCCACGACTTTTGCCAGGAGTCATGTTTTGCTTGGCACCAAATATGGTGTCGTCATCTTTGGGTTGGAAACCAACTCCAAGACTGGTCATTTCTCTGGCACCAGCATTGGTGGTCATGATTAAAATAACGTTTCTAAAGTCTGCTTTCTTGCCGAAATTGTCTGTGAGAGCCGCATGGTCCATGACCTGTAGCAAAATGTTATACAAATCGAAGTGAGCTTTCTCTATTTCGTCGAGCAATATCACACAATGTGGATGCTTAATGACAGCATCGGTCAATTGGCCACCCTGGTCATAACCTACATAACCTGGAGGTGCGCCAATCAAGCGCGAAACTGTATGCTTCTCGCTGAATTCGCTCATGTCGAAACGAATCATTTCTATGCCTTGAATCTTGGCTAATTGTTTTGCAAGCTCGGTTTTGCCAACGCCAGTAGGACCAGAAAATAAGAACGAACCTATGGGCTTTGTTAAATTACCAAGACCAGAACGAGAAAGCTTGATGATTTTGACAATCTGTTCGATAGCGTGGTCCTGACCGTAAATTACACTTTTCAGTTCTGCCTCTAGATTCTGCAGGCGAACTTTGTCTTTAGCCGAAACAGATTTGACTGGCACCCGAGCAATAGATGCGACAATGCTTTCGACATCGTCAAGAGTTACTTCCACTGTACGATTTTCGTTTTCTGGTCGTAGTTTTATTGATGCACCAACTTCATCCATTACGTCGATCGCTTTATCAGGCAAGAATTTTTCGTTTATATGTTTTGCTGCAAGCTCGGCTATGGCTGTAATTATTTCGTCTGAATAAGTTACTTTGTGGTGGTCTTCGTAATAATGTTTAAGACCGCGCAAAATGTTGATAGTCTCTTCTGTACTTGGTTCTACGACTTCAACTTTCTCGAAGCGGCGAGCAAGAGCTTTGTCTTTTTCGACTGACTGTTTGTAATCGTGAAAAGTAGTCGAACCAATACAACGCAAACTTCCGGTTGTTAGCGCTGGTTTTAGAATACTTGCAGCATCAATAAAGCTGCCATTCTCTCTGCCGGCGCCCACGATTGTTTGAATCTCGTCGATAAACAAAATTGCTCCGGGTTTTGCTTTTAACTCTGCAATTACTTGTTTGAGACGTTTTTCCATTTCGCCTTTAAAAGCAGCACCGGCAAGAATTGAACTCATTTCAAGTCCATATACTTCGGCATTTTGCAATGCTTTTGGAACTTCGCCCTGATGAATTTTTAAGGCAAGACCCTCCGCAATAGCGGTTTTACCCACTCCAGCCTCACCAACAAGCAAAGGATTGTTTTTTCTTCGTCTTGCCAAAATCTGGATTACGCGACTGACCTCTTTTTCACGTCCGACAAGATGGTCAATTTGTTTGTTGGCTGCCTTTTCAATTAAATTGGTGCAAAAAGCTTCTATGGCTGAAATTTGTTCTTCATCACCTTCTTCGTCTCCATCACCATGGACGGGACTTCCACCATATTCAGCTGAAACACCATTATTATTTTTGGTAATACCATGAGAAATATAACTGAGGATATCCAGGCGCGAGATACCATGCGACTCAAGCAAATATGTGGCATATGAGCGCTTTTCGTCGAAAAATGCCGCCAGAATATTTCCTGCGTCGATATTGGCTTGCCCGGATGAGCTTGCTTGAATGACGGCGCGCTGAAAAACACGCTCGTAAGATGCAGTCTGTGACAAAACATATTCGGAGCTGTCATTCATTGACTCGTACGTCTCTTCCATGAACGTAATCAGCTCTTTTTTCATGGCATTGGGTTTGCCACCACATTTGGTGATAACATCTTTTCCCACTTTGTCATCTAAAAGAGCAAGCAACAAATGTTCGAGCGTAAGATACTCGTGCCTGCGTCGAATGGCTTCATTCGCTGCGTTGTTGATTGCCTTTTCTAGTTCTGCCGTTAACATTATTCGGGTTCCGTGCTGCACATAAGGGGAAATTCGTTTTCTCTTGCTGTATCGATTACTTTTTTGACTTTTGCTTCGGCTATTTCGTAAGTATATACACCCGCGATTCCGATGCCTTGCTGATGCACATCGAGCATAATTCTTACTGCGTCTTCTTCTGTTTTTTGAAAAACAGTGACCAGGATGAAAACGACGAACTCCATTGTGGTGTAATCGTCGTTATGCAGTAAAACTTTGTACAGTGGCGGCTTTTTAACCTTTTCTTTGGTTTTGGTTTGACTCGAAGTGCCAGGAGTTCCTTGTGTCCCCGTCCCGGTGCCTTTTCCGCCGCTCAGTCGAATCTCTAACATAACGTCTCTTCTATCCCTTACAGGCTATTCTACCCAATAATCGAAGCGAATTCTTGTGGCTGTAAAAGCAAACAGGTGCAGCTTTGTGTGAAGAGAGAATCGTCGAATTCTCAGACGCTCAAAACAGCTGGTGCAATCTGAAAGTTTAATATTGAAAAATTGAACTTTTGGGTGATTTTGACGTCTTAAAACATATGCGGGCTAAAATGGGACTTTAATGATTGATTTTTGGCCAATTTTCAAATCAGTAGCTGGTAGCACAAAACTTGCCGCAGTTCTTTGTTTTGGGACCCTCTTTCTTCCGGTTCAGGTTGCGGCGCAAAACGCTCAAGATTCTTCCGTAACCTCTAATGGCAGGCAGCCGTTCACTCTGCGCGCCAATCGAAACGAAATTATTCCAGAGCAAGATTTTCGTTTAAAAACAACAGTGACTGTTCCATCTTTGGCACCTGGAGTTCCCCGGCTGGATTACACGCAAAACGGTTCTATCGATTCTAATACATTTCAACTAGACGCCAAAATGAATTCGCTTGGTGCAGTTCAGCAACCACAGGCGATACTGCAAGGCAGAACTAGAACTAATATGCGTCTTTTGTCCGATTATGATGTCGAGCTGATTGTGGACAGTTCTCTGTCCATGCGTCGGATGGATTGTCCAGGAGGGTTGTCGCGCTGGAACTGGTGTGGAGTGCAAGCCGAAGACCTCGGCCGCCAGTTGAATCCCTATGTTCCGCGTGGGCTTACAATCACTGCTTTTGCAAGCAATTATTATGTTTATCGCAATGCAACTCCAAGCAATATAGCGGACCTTTTCAATAACCCAAATTTTCGTGGCGGCACAAGACTTGCCGAACCTCTGGACAGTAGACTGAACGAGTTTTTTGCAAATCGTAAACCACGTTCTAAACCTCTTTTGATTGCTGTCATCACCGATGGTGTTCCACACCCGCAGGAAGAGCCAGTTATGGTGGCAAATGCTCTTCTTAATGCAAGCAAGCGTATGAAGGATGCGCAAGAAGTAACTGTCGTCTTCTTCCAGATTGGAGGTCGTGCAAAGTTTGGTCGTGAGTTTCTCGATTTTCTCGATAATGGTTTAGTTAAAAATGGTGCTCGATTTGATTTTGTTAGAACAGTGGCTTTTGATCGACTGGTTCAAGTTGGACTAGCTCAAGCTCTTGTAGAATCGATTGAGCAGTTCGCCAAGAATCGGGCGCAAAGAACTTCAAAATAATCAGCACTGTTTATTTAATTTGTTCGAGATTCGACGATATGATACCTTGGAAATATGAATACCAATCAACAACGATATCAAAGCTCGCATTTGCGCCGTTATTACCGCGGCTAGGCAATTGGCTTTGTAGTTTTTGTGTGATTATTCAGAGATTTTTGATTTAAAAACATTGCTACAAGGCGCGTGAGCGTTTTAGCGTCTAGTCACCATATCTGGTGGCTGATTTGATTCGCTCATTTTACGAAACATCGGCGAGTGGCAGAGTGGGTGATTGCGCCTGCCTGTAGAGCAGGACTGTTAAAAGCGCGTAGGTTCGAATCCTACCTCGCCGAATTTTTGTTAGCTAGCTTTCTTTTCGCAAATTCTCAGCCCTAATTCTGAGTTTCGCTGCTTCTTCTTGCTGTCCAGATTGATTTAGAATATCCGCCAGGCTTTCTAATGCAGTTGCTGCATCGTTGGGCGCCATTGGCGCGTATTCTGCAGCCACAATGATGTCGCGATAATCGGTTTTAGCTTGTTTTACAAGGCTTGGAAGATTTTCTTTTTTGCCTTTACTTAAATGGATAATGCACTTTCGAACCCTGAGCACTTCGTTTTCGTGAGGCGAAATACCATATTGCTCAAGAAGATCTAAAATCTCTTCTGGAGCTTCGCCAGGGAATTTTTGCTTTACTAAAAGAAGCAAGCTTTCATCTACTGATTCTTTGTCGTTTTTTTCGTTCATCATTGTGACTAATTTTACCAGGAAGCAACAACTCCCTAATTCATTTCGTATACCATTGAGAAGCTTGAACCGATGTGATTTTTTACGAGTGAATTATTTACTTGCTATCTTTTGCTTTGCTTGTTTGTCCCTACATTCAGGGTCGCAAGCAGTCTTTGCAGAATCTGGGCAAGAGCAGAAAATCGCTCTTATTAGCAAAAAATATGAATTGGCTAAGAGCCTTGATTCGGGCCGCTTTCGACTTCAGTCTCTGGAAAGAGATAGGTTGTCTAAGCTAGAAGAATTGGAACAACTATATGCGGCACAAAGGCTGGTTAAGTCTGGCTTTGCATCGAATATAAGCGGAGAAATACACGCTAGAGCACAAGAACTAAAAGAGATGGAAAAAGAAAAAGCTGACTTGCTTGAGCAAATGGAAAGCCTTCAATTTGCTTTAGACCAGATTAACAAAGAGTTGTCTGTCCTTGACAAGGAGATGAAATGGCGAGAACAATAAGCAGCATGAGAAAGGTTCTGCTTCTTTTGATCAGTATGTGGGTCTCAATGTCTGAGCCCCTGCTGGCCAACTCCTTGGCTACGGCGGACACTGACCAAACGCAGATCGTGGCAGATTGTTTCAAAGGAAATAAAGGCACTTTCTTGATGCGCGAAGTTAATGGTGCAAAAGTCATAGAGTATAACCATCAGGGTCTGGATGAAATGGTGAGTCCGGTCTCTACTTTTAAAATTTTTGTTGCATTAGTGGGACTTGAAACTGGTGCAATCAAAGACGCTGACGCCATCGAAAAATGGGACGGCAATAAGACTTTTGCCGATGCTTGGAATAAAGACCACAATTTGAAAACCGCCATGGCAGAGTCGGTTAACTGGTATTTTTATGTTGTACTAAAAAGAGTCGGAAAAAAGAAAATTGAAGAGTATTTGAAACTTTTGAATTATGGCAACCAAGATGCTTCTAGTGGAGAATTCGATTTTTGGCTGGACAAGCAAGGTTCGCTTAAAATTAGCGCAAGACAGCAAGTTGATTTTCTCAACAGGTTGTATTTAGAGCAGCTACCGATTTCAAAGAAATCACAGCAAACAGTAAAAGCACTCTTGCAAGTAGAGTCCACCCAAAAAGGTGTTCTATCGGGCAAGACCGGAACCAGTCAGGAAAATGGAAAGCTAGTGCTGGGCTGGTTTGTCGGCTTCGTTCAAAACGACAAGAAAGGTTATGTTTTTGCCACCAGATACGAAGCGGAGAGTGGTGCTACTGGTAGAAAAGCCAAAGACATTTCAGAGCAAATTTTCAAACAGCTTGGTTTGCTTTAATTTCCACTAGTGTGACAGTTGAGTTTATACACATCCAACTCTGTTCTATCTCTCCAACTCAGAAAACTTTCTTTCTTATTGAACTTTGGTCTTCTAATGAGTTGAAAGAGTTTTACATTCTAATAGCGAGGCGCCGCACTATCTGCCGTTTCTGCCTTAAGGCGCTGAGCCATGAGTGGCACGGCGAAGATTCAGTTAACAAGCTAGTCTCAAAGGCATAGGGCCGTCTACTATACAAATACGTATTTGCAGAGAAAAAAGTGAAACATAAGACCCACTATCGGACGATTCTCAAAAGGGAACTCAATAGTCATACATTTTTACTTGTAACGAGTCTATGCTAAATTCCAAGATTCATTAATAAATTAATCGACTCCTTAGTATTTCTACGCTTGATACCCTCATTCTGTTTTCATAAAGTAATTGACAAAAACCCATCTCTGAGACGCAAAAATGCAAATTAAGACCTTTTACAGAATCAGGAAAAGCACATTTATTCTTGCTTTTTTAATACTTGGTTTTTCGATTGCTAGTAAATGTGTTAATGACATCAAGCAGTCAAATTTAAACAAGAATTGCGCTTTCTCCAAAATAAATGAATCTATATTGAAACATGCCTGGAAGAAAGCTAGCTTACAGTGTGATCGGCTAATTGAAATTGAACCCAATTATATTGAAGGATACATCACTCGAGCAAAAGTAAGAAAAGAGTTGGGCGAAGAGAAGAGTGCACAGGAAGATTTACAGAAAGCCATAACCTTGAATGCTTGTACTGCTTTTGATTTTGATAATAAAGCTCTAGCATATCGACAGCTTGGACATTTCGAGAAAGCGTTAAACTGCGCCAATATCTCTATTTTTTTAGGCAACTCAAGCGCTCTTAGCACCAGGGCCGGAATATTTTGCAAAATTGGCAAATATGAAAACGCTATCGCAGATTGCAATGAGATTCTCAATTCAATGAAATATAAAGACGTAAATGCGCTCATCTATCGAGGACAAGCTCATTCAAAATTGGGCTCAAATGAACTAGCAATTAGAGACTTCTCTGATGCTATCGCCATTCTAAAAAATCTAGATTTTTTAGATAAAGAAATCTACGATGTTTATCAATTGCGCGCATTATCTTACTTTGCCTTAGGAAGAGCGGAGATGGCGAATCGTGACGTATCAAAGTATCACTTTCTGATGTCAAACAGAAAGAGAGGGTAGCATCAGCCACCCTCTCCTCCTAATGTTTAACGAGAAGTCAGAGGCGGTAGTTTCTAAATTCTTTTACTACCGAATGCCCCATTCTTGCCCCAGCCATTGTTTCCCCAACCGGTGTCATTCTCCTCACCGGTCCATTTGTTAATGTAGGTAGTTGGGGAGTCTGTATTGTTGCCCCAACTGGCGTTCATATATAAACCTGCATTCTTATTAAAATAAATGGAAGGAGATCCGCCATTGTTCCCCCAGCCCGCATTTTGGTAACTTCCAGTCCATTGGTTGTAGTAGGTAGTTATCGGGTCTGTGTTCGTTCCCCATGCAATATTCAAAAAAGCTTGTGTATAAGAGTTGTAATAAGCGACTGGCACTGAAGAGTCTCCTGTCCAGGCACCAGATTGTCCAGGTTTCATATACAGCACATCGCCGTTCTTAATATATTGTCTTTGCTGAGAATCGATGAAATAGAAGGGATTTCCCCATCCATCGAAGAAAATGACCGGAGTTTCCTCTCCCACGGGTGTCTTTTTAATTGCCCTGTCATAAATCACCCAGTCACCGTTGGCATTTTGCATTTCCCACTGACTTGCATTTTCGTTGAACCGAAGGTCGATAGGCTGACCGTGACCAGTCGCACCTTTGACTAAACTTGATTGGTAAAGGTTGTAAGCAATTATAATCCCTGCGATTACAGCTATTGTCGCAGCAGCTGTAATCAAGGTTGCAGACGCCAAACCTAGCTGATCGGAAAGATCATTAGGATCATTTTGGGCAAAACTGTAGATATTGAGTCCATCGATATACCCAATGGGATCTGGCTGCAGAAAACGCCCAGTCTTCGGATCATAATAACGCATCTTCATGTAATAGAGCCCGGTTTCAGAATCGTAGCGTTGGCCCTGGAAACCGAATGTGGTGCCTGTGAGAGCAACACTTTCACCGAAGGGAGAGTACTTGTAACGGTTGGTAACCGCCCCGGTATTGTCTGAAGTGGCTATGATATTGGCACTGGGACTATCACTAGCTGCTTCAACTCAGCTGTTCCAGCCTAATGTAGGAATAAATGTCTGAGAAGAATTACGCACAGTTGCATTCAAATTCAGAAACGGTGATTATCTCTGCGCAGAGGCAGTGCATTACTTGTCTGTTTGTAGAAATTTTGTAGCAGAGTTATTATCGAAAAATGCTGCGATGGTATCAGTCGTCGAATTAAGGTTGGAAGATCTTTCTGTCTATAAACAAGTTGTGCGCCATCAAATGCGATACCAACATCAGATGACTAAACCGCAACTTAAAAAATAAAACTAACTCCCCTATTCCACCTCAATTCGACGATCGACCTTCCAAATATAAAGGTATATTCGATCCTCGCCGAGAACCTGCATAAGATCGATAAGCAATAGCTAGAATTGGGAGGGAGAATGATTCTTAAATCATTCTCCCTCTTTTAAAGACTCTTCAGCAGGTTTTTTATTCGTAAACTTCACAATATAATACGATTTTTCAGGACTTCCCAAAAGCGGGTAATCGAGATATTTTCCATCTCCAAGAAAATTTATTACGCTCTTTGATGAATCATCAAAAATTATATCTTGGCTGGGTTGCAGAAGTTTGATATCGTCAATTTTACCGTTCTTGTTTATCGAAAAGCTCACCATAGAAAATAATGGATTAGAAGATTTAGCGAAATTGTATTTTTTCCAAACCCTCTCTAGCCGAATTTCCATCTTCTTAAGCCATTGAGTGATTTCGGCAGAATCCTTATTCGTGAGACTTTGCACAGATGCTGTTATAGAGAAATTTTTTTCAAGAGGCTCCTGCTGCTCAGCAACTTGATCGGGAGGTATTCTTTCTCGACAATCAACGGACACATTAATGGATAAAACAAAAAAAACGAGAAAGAGAACTAAGAAAGTAAGTGGTTTTCTAACCGACTTAATATGATGAATTGATAAAAATCTTAAGATTCTTTGAAAGTACTCTGACATTCTAATTTCCCTTTTCCCTTTTCTAGCTGCTGGTTGTATAAGACACTACGAAACTCGAATGAGTTGGGCAGGAGAATGAATACACTGATTTTATCTTATTTGGTGAATTAACGAATAATTTGACTAAAAAAGGTCACACTCGCACGCGGACTATCACTAAGCGCTCATAATCAGCTATTCCAATTACTTGTAGAAAAAAATGTCTACAGACAATTGCACACATCTTCATTCAATTTCACAAACACTGATTTCTTCGGCTAGAAGAAAACGCTTCACTTGTCCATTTGTAGAAATTTTGTAGCAGATTTTTCTAAACATCGTTTGGCAAGGTATTTTTGAACTACTTCCTTGTCTGTGTCGTCTTTAACAGTAGAGGCGTTTGCTCCGCCATCGACACCAAACAATGAGGAAAAAACTTGATGCCAAAACTAACAAAGCATTTTATTGATTCAGAAATCACATTTCCATCAAAAGGCTATCTCATTTATCGTGATGATGAACTGCCTGGATTTGCGGTTCGAGTAACTAAAAAATCTAAATCCTACATTTTCGAAAAACGATACGATGGTATCAATCGTCGAATCACAATCGGAAAATGTAGCTCGATGACGTTAGAAGAAGCACGAAAGAAAGCCAGCATCATGATTGGCGAAATAGCGAAGGGGCACGACCCAATAACGGGAAAACGAATTAATGATAAAAACGATGTCACTCTCGCTGAAGTGTTAGATCGGTTCCTCGATAAGAAACCCTTAAGACCTGATACCAAACGAAATTACTTTTACGCAGTAAATAGACACTTCAAAGATTGGCTTGACCTGCCAATTACATCAATCACCAAAGACATGGTCGAGGAACGTCATCACGATCTGACTATTGCTCCTAACCGTCTTGGTACCTCAAGTCATGGAAGAGCTAACAACGCTCTCAAAAAACTAAGTGCGCTCATCAATTTTGCATCAGATAGATACGGCACTGATGATGAACCACTCATAAAGTTGAACCCGGTCACAAGACTCTCCAGAAATCGTGCCTGGCATCGAATACATCCTCGTCAACGCATTATTCTCGACGATAAGCTAAAAGACTGGTATCGCGCATGCTGCTCTCTGCGATACTCTGTCAGCCGCGATTTCTTGATCTTTTTACTTTTTAGTGGAATGCGATTTGGCGAATCGCGCAATCTTAAGTGGTCATATGTAGACTTTAAAGAAAAGCTTCTGACCATCCCGCGAGAAATAACCAAAAGCGACCGAGAACATCAATTGCCTTTGAGCGATTTTCTTGTAAATCTGCTTAACAAGCGGCGTTTAATGCACCCTGGCTCAGAATGGATCTTTGAGTCTACAAAATCTAAATATCATCATATCAGCCAAGGCATAGGCATAATTAAATACGTTCGCAAACGCAGCGGTGTCTTCTTCACCGTTCATGACCTCAGACGAACATTTTTGACCATGGCCGAGAAACTAGAAGTTCCGGTCTATGTAATGAAAAAACTCGTCAATCACAACGTTTCAAACGATATGACCGGACGCTACCTCGTTCACGATATCCCGCGCAATCGAGCATTCATGAATAAAATCTCGAATGCCTTCATCCAATTGTGCGACATCAAAGACGATTCCAACATCAGGTGGCTTAACTGCAATTTTGAAAATGAGACTAACTCTCTGCAGCTTCAACTCAATTTTTTAGATGAAGAAAAAAACGCAATTGAAGAAAAAGAAGAAGAAAGGGTCGATTTTGAAGGAGAGCTTGAAGTGACAGATAACGGAGATCATCAAGACGAAGGCGAAGAAGAATTCGAAGAAATCGATGATGATTTTGTAGCCTGAAAATAGTGCCTACATGGTGCCTACGCTCTATGCCCCTAACCGGACATGGAGCGCCGGGGCACTCATTCCATGCATCCTGAATTTAATACAAAACATCCTACAAAAACTTGCTATGCCTCCACCTGTATAAAAGGTGATAGTATTGGAACTACCAATATGGAAAAGACGGAAAAGTGCATAGCAGCTTTGTTGAAGTAAACCGATGATTGAGATGAAAGACCATGAGAACTGAAGATGAAATAAGAGCTGATTTGTTTGAAAATCAATTCGCAATGAATATTTTGGAAATGACTATAGACCAGCAATCGTTTACTGAATTGTGCGAGCTCTTAAAAGAATTGGCTGATGTCTGGCAAAGCAAATCAGAAGTAGATAAAGAGATCGTTCGTTTTATCGCGGAAATTCTTATGATCACTCATAACAAGCTGTGCTTCGAGGGATTTGATTCAGAGGATAAGGCAGTTCTGGTCAAAATGCATACTGAAATCGAGAGTCTTTTTTTAGAGCGATGTCTTGTTTAGTAAGTCTGATTTCTAAATAAACGACCGACACACTTCGTCAAAGTATTTTTGAAAAAGTGAGATGTGTATTTTGAAAACGCCTTTGCCGACCCATTCGAATTTGCGATGATTCGGGTCATCTGCAAGTGTGTATTTTCTAGAATGCTTTCCGTGGGGATTGCGCAAAGTAATCATTCCTGAAGCTGCATCAAATCCTATGATTGTGTATGCATGAGAATTTACAACCAGGTCGGGAAGACTTGCCGTTTTGTAACCAGCTTCGGTGGCACAAATTATGGGATTTTTCGATGAAACTGCTCCTGCAGAGTCAATGAAACGAGTAAAGAAAATTTGTTCATTGATTTTAGACCTTGTCTATACGTTTGTCCGGAATCTGGAACCAGAAAGTGGCGCCTTTTCCGAGCACTGAGCGAACACCAACTTTACCGCCGTGAGCCTCTACGATTGCTTTACAGATGGCCAGACCTAGTCCGGTTCCTTTTTTCTCGCCTTCGCTGCCGGTGCCTACTTGTTTGAATTTTTCAAAGACGATTTCTAGCTTGTCTTCTGGAATACCTGGACCTTCGTCGATGATTTGAAATTCTAACTCGTGCACGCCACGTTTGACTTCTTGAGTTTTTACAGCGACTGTTATGTTTGAATCTTTGGGTGAAAATTTTATTGCGTTACCGACCAGGTTGACGATTACGCGCACTACACGGTCTGCATCGACTTCGATTGTGCGGTCTTCGAAGCTTGGTATCAGTTTGATATTTTTCTTGTCTGCTTGTGGTTTGATCATGCCTATTGCGTTATCGACCAATTTGGCAATGGTGACATCTTCGTAGTTGAGAGTCAGTCCGCCCGATTCGTATTTTTCAACGTCCAGCAAATCGTTGATCATGCTGATGAGCGAAGACACAGACTGCTGAGCGAGAACGACCATTTTATTGCCTTTCTCATTGAGTGTTCCCACTACTCCGTCGAGCATCATATCTAGTACCATGTTCAAAGACGTGAGTGGAGCGCGAAGATCGTGGCTTACCATTGCCATAACTTCCTGCTTTAGTTTTTCAGCTTCTTTCCGCTCGGTGATATCGTGCAGTACGCAGAAGATCAAATCGTTGTGGGGCGCATATTTTGCTGTCCACTCGTAGAAATAGAATCTGCCGTCTTTGCTTCTCACGCGAGCTTCGAACATTATTTCGTTGTCCATTCCCTGGCATTTTTGAAGATTTAAGTATGTCTCGTCTTTGTCTTCGGGGTGAATAATCGAAATCAAGTTGCTTCCAAGAAGCTCTTCGAGTTCGTAGCCAAGTCTTTTGGTGATTGCTGGGTTCAACTCGGACATACGCAAGTTTTCATCGAGTGAACAAATGATTTCAGCCGTGTTATCGATCATTGCTCGTTCTTTTTCACGAGTGATGGTCAAATCACGACTCAATGTGTGTATTACACCATCTAGTTTTGCCAGCTCGTCGGAGCCCTTGATTGGCTCGGCAAGCGGTTTTCCGGCGGCAACGCTCATTGTGTTCGACATGATGGTGTTGAACCTTCGAGCAAATGTCAAACTAAAACCTACTGCGATAAATGCTGCAATCGCAACCGTTACTAAAGCTGCACCTTCAACTGTGTGTTTGAGCTGGTCGCGAACTTCGCTTTGCTTTTCCTGGCGCCGTTTGCGTAATTGCGTTTCTTTTTCTACCAATCGCAAGCCGGTGCTATTGACGCGACGAATGAATGACTGCAATTTTCCAACTATTCGGATACTGGCAAGATCTACGGATTCTTCAGGCATACCTTCTGCCATTGTTAATGCTTCGGTGATATCATCGATGATACCAACAAAAGCTTTTAACTCTTTCGCTCTTTCAGGCGAGGAGTTGGCGATATCTTTGAGAGCTTTAGTGTGACTTTGGACGTTCTCAAATAATTCGTGGAACTCGAAAGCAAAACTTTCGGTACTAGTCGCTTTGAACATCATCATGGAGCCAGTTGCCATGAAAATGTCGTTCAAGATTAAATTTACGTGGATGAGTGAGTCGACTGCTCGGGCTTCCTGCTGGCGGTCGCGCTCAACTTCGCCCAGGACATGGTCGATGACGCCCAAGAAACACAGCTGGATCACCATCGGGACCAAAATTAAAAGCGCTAATTGATGAGTGAATTTGAGCATCATTAAATTTTGCCAGAATCATGGGAATCTTACGATATTGACAGCCTCCTTTGCGGTTTTCACCATATGGCAGCGGCGGGTCCGTCTTTAAGATTAAAGAACAAAGACAAGGACACGCGGCACGCATGAGCGAAGGCGAAAATCAAGCCAAAAACGAACAGGTCACCGAGGTTGCCTCGGCGAACAATTCGCTTGACTCTGCCTCGTCAGCCACCAAATTGGCTGGTGATACTTTCTCATCGCCTGCATTCAAACCTGACACCGTTGTCCAGACAAATGCTGACAATTTGCTTCTTGCTCGCGCCAGTTTTGAAGTTCCGCAGAACAATCCTGTTGTTAAGCCTGATATCGCAAATCCGCAAAACGTCATCCAGCCTGATAGCACAGTCAATTCTTTCAGCCTTCCACTTTCAAACGCTCGCAATTTGAGATTCGACCCCAGAACCCTTGACCCACGTCAGGCTCCTGGGTTTTACGGCAATGTCCAGAACTCGGAAAGCGACGTTTTCCCGTTTTTCGCACAGGAGCGCGTACGTCCCGAGCTTCGTCTTGAAAATCTGAACAAACAGGTCTCGGATCGCCCTGAAATTCAGGAAATTCTCAATGCCTCCAAATTCTACAATGGCGCCATTTTGTGGCATGGAACCAAATATGAGCGCTCGGTTTCGGAAGGTCGTTTTGCCTCCGCCGCTGCGGTATCGCGCGTTTTGCAAGATGTGGGCTACAACTATGCCGATTCTTCAAAGCCCGCCAATCTTTTGAACAAGCTTATTGCTAATGGTTGGGAAGTTGTAGGTCAAAGTCAGGCTAAACCAGGCGATGTGGTCATTGGGGGCAAAACTAATACCCAGTGGCGCGAAGGCAACGATAACGCTGTTGCCGGAATTATTGGTCCTAACGGTACTGTCTACTCGACCGGTGGCGAGGGTGGTCGTTGGACCCAGGGAACCATGGACCAGCTTTTCCCAGCCGACCAGTATAAAGATCAAATATGGGTATTGCGTCCTCCAAAAGGCATGCCGCCCGTAAATGATTTCAATCCGCAGGCGATGGATAACCCCGACGCCATGATGCCGAATCAGCAATACGAAATGCCACAAATGCCTGGCCGTATTAGCTTCGACCAGTTCAGCCAGACTTTCAGACAAAACGTCCAGCGCGATTTCAACGCTCCAAATATCCTTCCTGGCTATAACCCCAACGGTAGATTTGAGGTTCAACCTAATCAATATAGATTCGACCCGCAGCAAATGCCTCAGCAGTGGGTGAACCCAAGACAGCCATCTGATGTGCCAAACGAGCGCCCACCATTGCCTCCGCCTGGAGTTAATGTATACGAATTCTATGACGCTTATTACAAGAATAAGTGGGAGCAATATTACAAAGCCAAATACGAGCGCGGTGATTTCAATCGTCCGGGCAATGACAGAACTCAAGGACCCGAAATTATTGATGGTCCTCGCAGCCAGCAGCGCTCGGCTCAACTTTATGATTTAGCCAGAAGAGCAGTTGGAAGACCAGTTTGGCAGACATCTGAATGGGCTGACAAAACCGAAAATGGCAGACTTGCTTCGGCAACTAGCGTTGGCGAAGTTTTAAAAGCTGCGGGTTATGAGTATGCTCATGCACCGGGCGTCGCCGATTTGACTAAGACACTGATTCGCCATGGTTGGCAGCCAACTGCACTACAAAACCTCAGACCTGGTGATGTCATATATGGTGCCACCCAAGATGGTTGGGAGAACAAATCAGGTCCTACAGCTTCTATGGGAATTGTAGGCGAGAACGGATTTGTCTATATGTGCGATCGCCGTACCGGCAACTGGGCTCGTATGAGAATGGAAGAGGCATTTCCACCCGAGCAATATGGTCGTCGCTTGTGGGCTGTACGCGCGCCAGAGCGCGATGTTCAACCATCAGTACCAGATCCTCGCAGACGTAACGAATACCCTGCTGATGTGCCCAACAGTCCTACTTACCGCCCAGAAGCTCCTGCTTATAATTCGGCAGAAGTCGATGCAATTGCTAACGTAGCAATGCAATCAAACGGCAGAAGAATGTGGACCGATACTGGTGCTAATCTAGGGTGCGCCCAAGCTGTCGCAGGAATGCTTCGCGCTGCTAATGTGCGCATCGATAACTTGAGAAGAGTAGGCGATGTGTTTGATGCTCTTCAAAGAAATCAATGGCAGGCAATTCAGACCGACAAATCTCTCAGCGGTCTTAAACCCGGTGATGTGATTGTTTGCGGACGCGCACCTGGTATGCAATGGAAAGGTATTGACGGCGGCGCTCACATGGGCATCGTTGGAGCGGACGGCAAAATTTACAGCAACAACTCAAGCACAGGTGTGGTAATTGGCGTTGATGCCGAGCGTTTCACCAGAGACTCACGCTATCAAAGTTTCTACATTTTGAGATCGCCAGGCGCTGATCAGCCTAATCGTCCAGGCAGAAGACCACAATACAACGATGGTCCACAAAGCAATGTTCCTCTCTCACCAATTCAAAGATTGATTGCCGAGACAGCAGGTAGAAACTACACTGGCAGCTACGGCTGGTGTGCACGTGCTGTACAAAGAGACCTTGCTGCTGCTCACCCTAATTTGAAAAAATGGGTAGGTTCTGGCGATGCCTGGAATATGGCCCAAAACATGCTCAAGAGCGGTGAGTGGGTTCAAGTTCCTTCTCAGGACGCTCAACCGGGTGATGTGCTTGCGCTTCGTTGCCCCGGTCAAGCAGGCGATATTCGTATCGTTAAATCGAGAGAAGGCGACAAAATCAATACTGTAAACGACAACCGTTATACCAACGAAGATGTAAGTCTTTTCGGTGATAAGCGTTACAAGAAATACGATAAAGGTATTTTCTTGAGATATGTTGGCGACCGTCAAAACGCACCACAACAAACTGTCGAGCCTCCAAGAGAAGCTCCTCAGTACAATCCGCAACCAGAGCCGCGTCAGCGCCCCATGCCTTATGAGCGTCCGATGCCATATCAAAGACCTTATCAGCAAATGCCTAATATGATGAGCTTCTTGCCTCCTCAAATTGCTGATCGCATTCCACCACAACTGATGAATCAAATTCCTAACTTGATGAATCGCATTGCACCAGGAATGATGCGCAATATGCCACCAGAAATGATGAATTTCTTTGGTGCTCAGCCCTATTATCCGCAGCAATATCGCGGCTATCAGCCATATGATTATCAACAAAATCCTTATGCTGACCCATATGCCGGCCAATACGATCAAAACAATCCTTATGGTGATCAAAATAATAATTTTGAAAATCAAGAAAACGAATTTCAAGATCAAGATCAACAGCAAGCTCCATCAAACAATAGCAGTCCTGATTACTGGAACTACTATAACCAGCGTCGTCGTGGATACGAACAGTATCAAGACCAATACAATCGTCAACAACAAGAAGCTGACAGACGTCGCGCTGACAACGAGAGACAGCAACAACAGCAGCAAGCAGAAGCTGAGCGTCAACGTGAAGCAGACAGACAAAGACAAAATGCTGAAAGGCAAAGACAGCAAGAAGCTGACCGTGAGCGTCAAAGAATGGAAGCTGAGCGCAATCGCAGAAGATAATCGAGAATTGTAGGGAAATGTCTACGTAATTTCCCTACTAGAGCTGAATATCGCTACTTGTGGTTTGTTAAAAAGTATCTTATAGTGGTAGCACAATTGGTGCAGAGTTTACTAAGTTTCTCTTAAACGTTTCTACTTCATTATGAAATAAATTGAAGTGGAGTATCTCTGTATGTGTTCGTATCAATTTGAAAACAGCGAGGCGAATAATACTCGTCCCGCAGACAACCAAACGAATTTGGCATTGCTAAGCGATGTTTATTCTAGTCGTGTAATGCAGCCTAATTCCTTTATGCCAGTGCAAAATCTTATGCCTGCGCAAAGCTTTATGCCGGTTCAGAACTTCATGCCTGTGAATAACGGTTATCGCGCGATGGACTTTGTGCCACCGCAGGTGATGCGCCAGCTGCAATCAGGAATACCGGATTTTTCCGCATTTTATATAAATCCTATGCAGCAACAACAAAATTATTTCAGGCAGATGCAAATGCGCGAAATGATGATGCAAGCTCGTTTCAACCAAAACAATTGTCAATGCCCTCATTTTGATCCTCGAATGATGCCTCGCTGGCAACCTCGAGAATTTAATCCCATGGAACGTCCACGCTGGCGTCATGACTTTCCCCAGCGGGATTTTCCGCAGCGCGATTATCCAGAGCCACGTTTTGAACATCCGCACAGGAGGCGTCGTGAGTGGGACCGCGACAGAGAAAGGGATAACCGAGATTTCCCAAGAAGCAGACCACCCAATGATCTGCCTCCAACTAGTAACGACTCGCCTCAAAGAACTGGAGAGTTAAGACCAGAAGACGTACGCAGGCGCGATGGAAACTCTCCCATTCCTCAAAACGAGCGCAGAGCTTTGATGATTCTTGCCTTGCGAACTGCTGGCGTTGAGCCGAATGAAGCGAATATCCGAGGTCTCAATACTATTATTGAAAAAGAAAGCGGATGGAAGCCAAATATAGTCAATAACTGGGACTCTAATGCTCGAAAAGGAACGCCCTCCAAAGGATTGATGCAAACAATCGGTCCCACCTTTGAGGCGTACAAAATGCGCGGCTACGACGACATTTTGAATCCACTGCATAATATGATTGCGGGTATAAGATATGCCACCAAGCGCTACGGCAATCTTCTTAATGTGCCAGGGTTGCGCTCTATGGCTGCTGGTGGTCCGTATAGAGGCTACTAGGCTATAATATCCTGCATGGCGCGGATACTTCTGGTCGAAGATGACCCTGCAATGTCGGAAATGGTGGTTGAGATTCTCTCGACCAATCATCATATTGTCGAGCCTGTTTTCGAAGGTGAAGAGGGGCTCGAACGTCTTACTTATTATCACTATGATTTGGCAATTCTAGATTGGGTGTTGCCAGGATTGTCAGGGCTTTCGCTTTGTCAGACTTATCGTCAAAACGGTGGTCAGGTGCCTATTTTGTTTTTGACCGGTCAAAGCAATGTCATTAACAAAGTGAAGGCGCTCGATGCGGGTGCCGACGATTATTTGTGCAAGCCCTATAATTACAATGAGCTTTTAGCTAGAGTGAAAGCGCTACTTAGAAGACCTCCTGGTTATATTGAGCGTGTTCTTGAGTCAGGTGGAATAAGTCTCGATCTCGACGCCTGTACAGTCACCATGGATGGTGACAAAATACAAATGACTCCAAGCGAATTTGCTTTGCTTGAGTTGTTCTTGAAAAATCCGGGACGTGTATACAATTCAGATGAGTTATTGCAAAGAGTATTTAAAACAGAATCAGAAGCTACAGACGAAGCTGTACGCCAGCGCGTTTTGCGTTTGCGCAAGAAAATTTCGTCGCAAGGTAAAGAATCACCTATCAAAACGGTGAAAGGGCTAGGATACAAGTTTGAAATTTAGTAATTGGAAACCTTCTTTTTCACTGGCAGTTTTCTTGATCTTGAGTGCATCAGGTGTTCTGGCAAAACCAGTTAGTTTGCCTTTTCCACAAGACTATAAGTCGGTTTATGCCTATCTTGATATGGGAGAGTTTTCACAGCTTGCATCCATTGCTGAGATGCAAATAAAGAAAGGCGGCAAAGTTGACCCGAAATGGTATGAGTATCTAGCTATCGCCAAAGTACACGATGACTTGAATAAAGATTCTTTCAAAGCGTTCATACCTGCCCGCATGGCTGCTCGGATGCAGCCGAACAATGCTCATGCTATCTCGACCTTGGCAATGACTCTATGTTTTATGCAAAAGTATGGAGCGGCGATGGATCTCGCTCGCAAAGCGGTTGAAAAAGATCCAAAAGATGGACGTAATCACGCTGTTCTAGCTTACTCAATGATCTTGATTGACCGTGGCGATCCTGTTGCTCCGGAAGAACTAAAAACCGCTATAAAATTGAATCCCGGAGATATTGACGTCAATTATTTGGTTGATGCTTTTAGCCAGATTACTGCTCAAGACAAACAAATCGATGCTGCATTTGCCCGCTGGCTTAAGTATAGACCAAAGTCTGCTTATGCTTACTATAGACTCGCCGATTTTCATAAAGACAACCATGAAGACAAAGAGGCAATCTTTAATGCACAAAAGGCTCTTGAAATAAACCCTGGTTTCGAGGCGCCAGCACGAGTACTGGCTCGTATTTATTATGAGCGCAAACAGTGGCAAAAAGGCGTGGATTTACTGACCGAGTTACTTAAATATACGCCTGGAAATTATCATACACATGGACGCTTGGGAATGTTTTATGCCGAGCTGAACAAACCGCAAAAGGCTATAGAACATTTAAATTCAGCCATTGCCCAAATTGTGCCAGAAAGCGACCCCAATAAGTTTTACAAGGCTGCTCGTAAAATAGAAAAGAATAATCTCTCTTTTTACACTATATGGTGGCAGACTCGTGCAGCTGAATATGCGAAGGCCGGACAGTTTGAAAAAGGGATTGTCTCAATTTCTGACTTATTGAACGTGCTGCCTGATAATTCATTGGCTCTGTACACCCGTTCACAAATATATGCTCGGGCTAAAAAGTATCCAGAAGCGCTGCGCGACTTGAATGCACTTGTGATCATGGATCCAGATGTGTCACAGTGGTATAAGGCAAAGATTGATGTCTTGAAGAAAATGGGAAAAAATGAAGAAGCTCTGAAAGTGCAGAAAGAACATTTTGCTGTCGAAAAATATGGTTCTAAATAAGTATTGCATTTACACTCTGGTCGCCTTGAGTTTAATTGTTCAGACGAACAACCTGGCTTTGTTTGCCAAAATTTCGCCTGCCGATCAAAATAAACTCAAAAGCTTGGCTGCACTTGGGGATTCAGATGCAGTCGATTTTATAAAGGAGAAAATCAAGCTCGGTAAAGATGTAAACGAATGGAATGAATCGTTAGCAGTGCTTGGTATATCTAAAGGGCACGTTCGAGCAGGAGACTCATATTTTGAAGCTGCTCGTAATTTCGCTCGGGCAGAGCCAGAAAATCCAAGGGCATTAGCTACTTTTGCACTGGTTTTAGCTTTGATTGATAAAAAGGATGCATCGTTAAAGCTTTCGCAAAGAGCGCTTCAATTAGATCCAAAAAATGCAAGAGCGCTTGCTGCTCAAGCCCACATTGTTGGCAATCAGGGCACTGAGTCTGAGCTTGCAAAAGAAATAATGGGTAAGGCGGTCAAAATAGCACCAAAAGACCGCGAAATTAATTTCATAGCTTATCGTCTCTATCAAAAATTGCTTGAAGATGATCTCGCTGAAAAAGCTCTGGATCGCATTATTCAAGCCAATCCAAATGATGCGACTGCATACCAGCAGAGAGCCTGGTATTTTAAGGACATACGCGATTTTAAAAGGGCAGCAGACGACTGTCAGAAAGCAATCGACATCAATCCTAAATACGAAGGAGCTTTGTATCTACAAGGAAGGATGTTGCATCATCTCGAGCGCTGGCAAGAATGTATTTCGGTTTTTAGTAGGCTTTCTGCTTTGAAGAAGAACAGTGACAATGGCTACATAGGCGCTGCAAGCGAAATTCGGTGGGCGCATGCATATGCGGCGCTTGGACAAAATCAGAAAGCGATTGAACGCTATTCTTTAGCCATAAAGCATATGAGTCCAGAAAAGACCGATGCTATTTTTAGTAAGGGTTGCATTCATATGACCAAAAGTACGAAAGAAGATTATATTCAATCTTGGACAGCTCGTGCCCAGCTGTTTGCAAAGGGTGGGCAGATTGATCGTGCCATTAAAGATAGTACCAGTCTTCTTGCTGTTTTTCCAAAGAATCCTACTGGTTTGCACGAGCGAGCAAACGAATATCAAAAGGCTGGCAAATACGAATTGGCTCTCAAAGACGTGGAAACACTAATCTCAATCGACCCCGATGTTGCGGTGTGGTATCGTACCAAAGTTGATATTCTAAAGAAAATGGGACGAACAGCAGAGGCTAAGCAGTTCGAGCGACAATCGAATTCTTTGGAGAAATTTGGCGTTAAATGAGACAATCGCTTAAGAGGCATTTTGGGTTACTGGCAATTATTTCGCTTTGTGTTTTACCGGCCTGGTCGTATTCAAATCCTGAAGTTGCAAAAGCTGATAAGTGCATTGATGCAGGGCAATTCAAGCAAGCTCGAGCAATTTTAAGAAAGCTAATTGAATCGAAGAATCCTCCTGCTGAAGCTTTAGAGCTTTATCCTCTAGTAGCTTTTTTTGACAATGAAGGTGATATCGATACACGGGCTTTTGCTTGCGCGCGAGATGCTGCGCGGATGAGTCCAAAAGATTCGCACATTTTGGCAACTTACGCACTTGTTCTAGGAGAATTAAAAAAATACGATGAGGGAATCAAGATTATTAATCGGGCAACCGAACTTAATCCAAAGGATGGGCGTGCTCACGCAGTAGCTGCTTTTTTATACAAGAAAGTCGAAGATACTCATGCGGCAAATGGTCAGATGGAAGAAGCGTTGCGTCTGGATTCAAAAAGTCGCGATGTAAATTACATTGCAGCAAAATTTTACTGGGAAGAAATCGAAGGCAACAAAGTAGAAGAGTGCTACAAACGATGGTTGAAATACCAACCTAACTCTGCACTGGCACACTTCAAAACAGCGGCGTATTACAAAGACCTCAGACGCAAAGAAGAAGCAATTTCAGAATTGAAAAAAGCGATTGCTCTAAATCATGAATACATGCAAGCACGCATGTTGTGGCAGGGCATTCTTTTGAAACAAAAGCGCTACAAAGAAGCAGCAGAACAAATCACTTCTTTTATGAAAATTTGTTTTGAGTCATTCGTAACTTATGGCGACCGCGCTGAGTGTTATGCAAATTTGAATGAACCCCAGAAATCGATAGACGATTACACTAAAGCCATAAATATGAGAAGTCCTTCGATAGCCAAAGAAGGCTTAGTTAAAGCTGTTGTGCATATGCCAAAACCCGAAAAGAAAGATCAGCTTTCCTGGTGGATTGCACGCAGCAAGCAATATTCAAAGATTCAAAATCATAAACAAGCGATCGACACTATGAATCTGGTTGTTGCTGCATATCCAAACAGTCCAAGTGTTTTTTATGCTCGCGCAAAGGCGTTTGAAGCGGCGAAGAAATACCCTGAAGCTCTAAAAGATGCCAATCTACTTATAGCGCGTGATCCTGACGTTACTCAGTGGATGCGATTCAAAGCTGATATCTTAAAGAAGCTGGGACGCGAACAAGAGGCTATGGACGTAATCAAACGTGCCGATGTTCTTGAAACGAGTGGCAAATAGCCCACTGGTGGCGAATTCTTTTGAATACGTATTTCCACGTATGCTCGTGTCACAATGATGTAACATACGACCGTTAACTTAAGAGTATCGAAAGCGACACTACAGACCTCGCAGAGATTCAGCTTCCATAGCCGTTTGCATAAAACAAAATTTTTTCAGGGAGCGGAATCGACAGGGGAAAGGACAAACAAGAGCCAGCGGGAACGCTGGCTTTTGTTATTGTGCGTTTTTATCGCAATCAGTATCTTTGATAATTGCTCTGGGGAAATCCCCATAAAGTCTTTTAGTCCTTCGTACTTTCCCTAAATACACAAGTCTGGGTATTTTGTAACCTAATTATTGAAAGCTCTGACTGGCGTTGGGGCAATGCAATAAGCAGGTTAATAAAAATGCAAAATCTACAGCACGCCCAATCGATGGCTCACCCTGGTTTGATTCAATCTTTAGTTTTGCCTGATACTATAGGCGGTGCTCAAGGCGAGTTTAAACAAGATATTGTAAAAGAAAGCGGGTCAAATCATTTGATTCGCCTGATCAAAAGATTGTCAGTACGACGAAATTTGGCCATGATGACCATGCTTGAAGTGGGATGCGGAACAGGGCATTTTTCTATTCCTTTTGCACAACAACTGGGCGGCATGATTGTAGTTGCGACAGACCGCTCTAAGCAGCTCATCGAGCTTGCCAGGGCAAAGAACGATTCTCACCTGGTTATCTGGGAAGAACAAGATCCCAATGCACTGACACATGATGTTGAATCGTTTGATGTTGTCTTTGTTTCCAATATTCTGGACAAATTTGATTTTCCTATGGACGTTATTCGTCAGTGTTCAAGAGTGCTCAAACCTGGTGGATTGCTGATTTCGCACTACGGAATTCTGTCTGGTTTTCCGGACTGCAACATTCTGGTCGAATCATATTTTGGACGGGTTGGAATTGGTCCAGTAAAATCTGTCTCGCGTGAGTTCGAGCATGGATTCCAGGCGCTGACCACTTACGGTCGCAAAATTTAGAACTGGAAGTAAATAAACTGAGGCGAAAAATCTGGCGACCAGATGAAGAGCACTATCAGTAGTGCGGCAAGATAAGCTGGTTTGAACGCAGGTATTTGTCTACCGAATAAGTTAAGTTTGAAATCGGGCATAACGCCTGGGATTTCTTTGGACTTCGCCACCACTAGCTGCATGGCGTATGTTCCAACCAGTATGAAAGGAAGGAGGGGATACAATAAATTGGTGTCGGTAGTGGCTAAGATACTGGGCTGCCACCAACCCATCGTATTTTGAGCAGTATCTAAGAAGAGGACTTTTTTCATCACTGTCCATGCCACATTCATATCGGGTGAGCGCATGAATACAAGACTCAAGCACCATGCGTGCATTGTGAGGAATACAGCAAAAACGTGATAATACTTGGTTTTCACTATGTTCTCGAGCCAGGGTTTGGTTTTATAGAAATTTTGCCAGGCGCGGTGAATGACCATGAAAAGTCCAAGTGTTCCGCCCCAGAAGCCATAGTGCAGAGCGGCTCCGTGCCAGAATCCACCAATAATCATGGTAAGCATGATGTTGCGGTAAGTGAGCAACTCGCCGCCTTTGCTTCCGCCCATTGGGATGAATAGATAGTCGCGCAACCAGGTGGAAAGCGATATGTGCCAGCGTCTCCAGATCTCGGAGATAGAGCCTGCAAGATAAGGCAGATTGAAGTTGAGAGGGACTTTGAATCCAAGAATCTGTGCAGATCCGCGGGCGATGTCTGTGTAGCCGGAGAAATCGAAATAACCTTGCCAGGCGAAGCAATATAACGCAAGCCACAAATCAGCGCTTGTCACAAGATCGGGGTGTGCGAAACAACGATTGACCACCAGGGCAAAGTTGTCTGCCATTACCACTTTTTTGAATAGGCCAAAGAGTATTAATTCGACGCCTTCGTCAAAATCTTTGCGGGTGAGTTTTTGCTCTTTATGTAATTGCGGAATAAAATCGGCGTAGCGTTTGATTGGTCCTGCAATTTGGGTTGGGAAGAAGCTTGGGAACAGTGCAAATTCCATGAATGACTTAACTGGTTTTGCGCCGCGATAAATTTCGAACAGATAGTGGATGAACTCAAATACGAAAAACGAAATACCAAGTGGTAATATGATTTCGACTGTGAAATTAGGCAGCGGTGGCTGCCCTACTGCTTTTGCCGCGTCAGAAATAACATCGTGGACAAAATAGGCATACTTGAAAAAGCCTAAGATAATGACATTAAGGGCGATACCAAGTCCAAAAACAAGTTTTTTCTTGGCTGTGGCGCGCTCAACAAAGAATCCAAGAAAATAGTTGAGAGCAGTCAAACCAAGAATAAGCAGACCGTACTCCCATTTCCAGTACATATAGAAGATGTAACTGGCTATGAGTAAAAGTGGTGTTCTAAATTTGAACGGTGTTTTCCAATAAATGAAAAAGACAGCGGGCAAAAATATCATGTAAGCCAGGCTATTAAAGAGCATCTTTTTTGCCCTCCACTTCGGCTACTTTGCGATTTGCGGCGCCACCTGCATTCGATGGTGAATTTAGTGCAGTCACTAATTCTTGATTGCTTGCAACTATCGAAGCAATAGCGCTAAGCATTTTTCTGCCACCTTGAGGTCCCATGTGTCCCCAATCGGTGTAATCTTTCTTCTCGTGTTTCCATCCGGGATCGAGGTTGTAGAAAGGAATATCGTTAGCTTTAGTTATTGCTGTCACTGCTTCAACGTGTCGATCATAAATGCCAGGGTACATGCAATCTCTGGCTTCGGGCGAAGATGGAACATTCACTACAACTGCTTTGACGCCTCGTTCTTTGCAGGTTTTTAGAGCTTTGTCGAGCCAGATTTTTTGGTTTTCGAAAACTTGTTCGTTCAGATGTTTGTAGCGCATACGACAATCGGGAGAGGAATTGACGTACCAGTAAGGTGTATTGGGATGGGCCAGCCAGGCTCCTTTTTCAATCTCGTCGCGTTTGAATACAGAACGTCTGTCTTCTTCTGATTTTTGATCGAGTGGACTTGGTGGAAGCGAAGCAAGATAAGGCTGCATCACGGATTTAATTGCATTTGCTCGCAATGTTTGAATTTCGTTTGCCTTGTTTTTAAAGAATAAAGAGTTAGAAAACCAATCGGCAAATTTGCCAGGAATGTCCATGAAGGCAAGTTCTTTGGCTTGTTTGTCTTCTGTGAAATTGGTCAAATATCGAAAATGCTTCGAGCCACCGGCATTGAAAAATCTGCAATCCATCAAATCACGCGGAGCAACGCAAAAAATTGCCATTTTGGGCTTCTGCGACCCTTGACACATTGTTTCAATAATCATTGCCTGGTCAGAAACCATGGCGCCGGGTAAGCCAAAATTAAAACAGCGTAGATTTTGAGGGTTTGAAAGGGGGGCGCGACTCTTAATTGCATCTTCTAAATAGGTAGTGCGATGGTCGACTACAAGGTCTACTGACTTATTTCTGTAGACTGCTTCTTCTTGCCAGGTCGGATTCATGATGAAAGAAGAACCCATCATTATTACGTCAGCTGGATTTTCGCGGTAATCTTTGACCGCCCACCAGGCCCATGTTCTGTTTGTCTGGATGGCTTGGGGGTCTAGTTTTTTGAGTGGATTTGTATAAAGTAAGCAAACGTTAATGATGGCAACAAGAATAAAAGCTTGCGCCACCGGGCTTTGCTTCACGAAATCTATTAGTGAGAACTTTTGCGGTTTATCCATGGGTAGTCATGATGATACTAAAATGGCGATATATACTGCTTTAGAACAAATCAATCTAAGCTTTTGTGTGAACATCAAGACTGTTGTCAAGCGCTTCAGGCTCGCACCAGTGGCTCTTCAAAACTTATTGCGTTATCGGTTTAGGATTTTAAATGAGGTATACAAACAAGTTAAATGGCTACAAATTTTTGCGAAATTCTATTTCGTGCTTAATTGGAATGCCAAAACTGCCAACTAGTGGAATTTGTGGCTTTATTTTGCGACTTTCTTCAAGCGCATTGTGATAAAGCCCGACCATGTCATAGCCGCAGCGCTGGTAAAAATGAATTGCTTCAATATTGTCGTTGGTCGTTATCAACTAAACTTGTTTGCACAAAGCAAGACGAGCTTCCATTTCGACTGCTTCCATGAGTTTTTTGCCAATACCTTGCCATTGCAAAAATACGTCGATAGTAACTAATTCGCATGTATCGCCCGAAATTTCATAAGTGGCAAGGCCCACAAGCTCGGTGTATTGCCTTGCCACAAATCCAGCCAATTCCGCTGGCTTGTGACGCTTTCCTCGACTGACGACAAAATCAGCACCAAAAAGCTTTGCTGAGCGCTCTTTAATTTCAAGCGAGTCAGCCTCATTTTTCTTTGCTATCTGGACTACTTCAAGATTCATAGGTAGGCAACGATAGCATTTTTCCGGGGGGAATTTCAGTGTTTACCCCAGGGTGCATTTTTAAGTCCTTGAGCAGAATGGTAATGAAAGCCAGTGAGGGCAATTCTATGAAACGATTTTTGGTGACAGCCCTAATTACGTCACTGTTTGCTGCACAAGCAAGCCACGGTCAAGAGCCTGTGAAGCGTGAATTCAGACCCGACATGAGAAAATCGGCGATTGAAATGCCTTTGAAAACACTTCTTGTTCCGCCTCAAGAATTGAAGAGCGAACCTTTATCAATTACCAAAAACGACACCAAGAAAGAACCCAAAAAGAAGGTCAGACCTGGTGCAGTGATCTGGTATCCAACTACAGCTGAAGCAAAGAAAAATTCGCTTTTGTCGGGTAAACCAGTTTTGGTTTTCCATCTGATGGGATTTTTAGACGACCGTTTTTGCTGAACGAATGCCCGTCTAGCGAGATCCGTGTTGTTCTCAAACCCTGAAATATCAGCTTATATCAATCAAAACTTCGAGCCAGTCTGGGAGTCGGTGCGTCCTGTACCAACAATTACCCTTGATTTTGGCAATGGACAAAAAGTAACTCGAACGTTGCACGGCAATATTGCAACTTATGTCTGCACCGCTGATGGTTCTATCATCGATGTCATACCTGGCGTCTATGAGCCTCAAGCATATTTGCGCCAACTCAAAAAATTGAGTGAAGCTTCTAAAAACATAATGGTACAGTCTGACAGACAATTCGAACTAATTGCCAAATATCATAAAGACGAATTGGCAAAAAACAGATCGCGCCAGAATCTAATTTTAGAGCCTCAGACTTCTGTAGAAGGTCATGGAAAGGTCGAGTTGGTCTCTGACACAAGTCATAACGAATGGTTTAGACGCAGACAGATTCACCAGATGCTTTTAAAGCAAAATGGTGCCAATCCCGATACGTTCAAAAAGTCGCTCTACAAAAATGTATTGCATGCCGACCTGGACGATCCGCATTTGGGGCTCGATAAATATCTTACTGCGACTTATCCTTTTGATGACAATAGCTAGGAAGTCTAATTGTGTAGAATATACACATGAAAATTAAAATTGCTTCCAAATATCTACTTCTTTGTCAGATTGTATCTGTAGGATTCGCTTTTCAGATTGCCTCCGCAAATTCCGCAATTGCAGCTATATCTCAAGCTGCCATCGACCAGCTTGAGCGCGATTTAAAGGATCCTAAAACATCTCATCGCGATTTCTCAAAAGAAGTCGTTGAGCTCAAAGCAACTATTGATGATAAGAATTCGAGTTCTGAACAAAAAGCTACGTGCTATCGACTTTTGAGCAGTATTACTTCTGATACCAACAATATGAGCCAAGCGCTTGAGTACATCGAAAAAGCATTTGAGCTGAATCCAACCGACAAAGATATTATTGTTCAAAGGGCTTTTGCTCACGTTCTTGATTCGGATCGTGAGAAAGTCGCCGAATATTTTGCCCGAGCGATTGCTGTTCGCCCCGATTTGAGTTGGCTTTATTTTAATCGGGGAAGCGTATTACAGGGACTTGAGCGTCATAAAGAGGCGATTGAGGATTTAGAAAAAGCTATTTCGCTTTCGGACAACGATCAACGAGCGATGGCATATTTTCTAATGGTTGATTCGCGACTTGCACTATCTGACTTTAAAGGTGTGGTCGAGGCGGGGAAGCAAGTTTCGATCGATAAAGTGAAACTACCCAATTCAATGAAAGTGAGTTTCTTAAAAGGTCTGGGATACAGTCAGCTTAGAGAAGGTCTGTATGATGAAGGAATCAAAACTCTTGATAGTGCGCTAGATTTAGCAACCACAGACAAAGACAAGGGAGCGCTCTGTTATTTTCGCGCTCTTGGATATTATAAGTTGAACCAGAAAGAAAAGGCCGATGAAAGTTTTTCATTGGCTGAAAAACATGGTTATCGTCCTCCAAATTCGCCGCCACCAGATAGGGTGGCAAAATATAATGCAGAACTTGCCGAGGCTATGAAACCACTAATCGAAAAAGCGCGAGCAACGCTACCAGATGCGAAAAAAAGATTCAAACAAGGTCTGCCCAAAAATCATTACATGAGTGTAACTACCGGACTCAAGGACAAAAATGGACATTACGAGCAAGTTTTCGTGTATGTAGATTCCTGGGATGGTGACTGCGTTTCGGGACGCTTGGCGAATGATGTGAGTCTGGAAGGCTATAAAAGAGGTCAGCAGCTAAAGGTTTATGAAAAGGACATGCTCGATTGGACTATAGTCAATCCAAAAGGTGAAGAAGAAGGAAATATCATTGGTAAGTTTATTGATAAATGGCTAGATGATCACAAGTCGGAACAACGATAAAAGTTCTCAAATAGCTTGAGAAATCAAATAAAACAGTTGTCGTTTGCCTGATATTTTTAGTTTTGCAGCCCAGGAAGAGCAAATATTTGGCCAGTTTCCTGAATCGAAAAATCCATATTCTCTAATTTCAAATCCGCTTTTGCGATAATTCTCAACCAGCAGATTCAGTACTATTTCATCAGTTGGAATAGCAATTTTTTGTTTTTCTATTTGAGTAGAATCTCGACCAGGATCAACGCTTGTGATTAGTTCCAGAAGGCTACCTTGCTTGCAGATTTTACGCAGTTGACCAAGTGAAGCAGCTTCACCACTCAGCATTGCTCTCAGGAGGCTACCCCAAGGAAAGTGAACGTGCACTTCATCTGCAATATCGGTCAATTCATCGGGAAGATTTTCGACCGAAGCTTTAATGAAGAGGGCGTTATTGACTCCTCCATGTTTTTTATTACGGTAAATCTTTTCGGAGATCTTCTGCAGCGATTCCTGAGCCGGATCTATCCCGATATAGAATTTTTCGGGATTTTTCTGGCACATCTGGTATACAAAGCGCCCGTCTCCGGTCCCAATATCCACTATTATCCCCTGCTTTGCGCTTAAAGGGTTGGATAAGCTTTTCGAACTCAGCCTGGTCGAGTTACTAATGAGTTTTTCCACGAATTTTGATCACAATTAGCTCCTTTCGTTTACTGATTTTTTATCCTAGAGCGTTTTTTTGATTGAAGCAAGACCGGCAAAATCAAATTTAAGGGAACAATAGGTTTGTTGATACGTCCAATTAATCCTGCGGATTTGCTCTTTCGGGTCTATAAAAATGGTCAATATTTACCGTTTCAGCATGCTTTTGCTGGCAGTATCTTTTCAGTCGCAAGTGTATGCTCAGGTGCCCAAGGGTTCTTCAGCTGCTCTTCTGGACTCTGGAAATACAGTTTCGACCGAGAAAGATAACTCGGCTGCAAGTCGTCTTAAGAAGCTCGAAATACAATTCTTCGGCTGTTCTTACGATCAAGAAGATCTTTATAAACGCTTATCCAGGCTGGAAAACAATGTGTTTGGTGCTGCATCTTTCGATTCAGTGCACGATCGGCTTGACCGAATCGAGCTTGTTTTGGGTAAAGGACAGTCGCCAAAAATAGAAAATTCAAGACGCGTTGCTCAATATCGACCAGCAACAACTCAGGTCAAACAAAGTTCGGATCAAAAATTTGCCGACCTATTGAATCGAGCACAGGCTAATATCAGTTTGAAAAAATATCAGGTTGCAGCCGATGAGCTGATGAGTGCGGTTCAGATTAATCCGACTTCCTCGCTTGCATTCAGGCAGTTAGGCGATGTGTTGGTGGAATTAAGAGACATCGAAGGCGCTCAGGAAGCCTACAAAGCCTGTTTTGAGGAAGATCAGTTCGGAGAAAACGGCAAGTATGCAAAGTCAAAATTGCTGGCACTTTTTCCCCGGGTCCCAAGTCGCAGAAGGTCAGCGCCGAGCACTCTTGTTAAGCCTCAAAATGTTCTGGGGACTATCGATTCTCAGATTAATGAATATACAAACAAAGTGAACAAAGAAGGTCAGCAAGGCGCCGTTTGGAGAGCGAAAGCCTCGGGACGTGAAATAGATAAGATTCAGCAGGATACCGAGCAGTGGCTCCAGGACGCACAAACCTATTCGACTTCTGGCGGAATGCCATTTGGTTCTAGAAGAGGTGGCACTAGAGGCAGTGGAGTCTGGACTGGCAGAGGGGCAAGCTCGGTCTCTAGTTCGGGCTCGAGTCGTGTTAAAAATGACATTAATGATGTTGGGCGCACTCGAACAAATTTTGTAAACGCTGACGGTCAAATACAAAGTGAAAATGCCTTGAATGAGGCGTCTGAACGTTCGCGCCATTTTACAGAAAGCGCTAAAAATCTAAAAGATCAGCTTTCACAGAAAGGCAAAAAAGGGGACGTTAACTTAAAACCAGTTGGTACCAATGTTTATATTCGCTATTACGGTAATGATTCATCAAATTCAAAAGAATCAAAATAGCGGATTAATGGCTATTGAACTTTGCCTCGATTAGCTATAGGAACGATTGCTTCAATTTTTCCCTGGCGATGACAAAAGAAATAGTCGTGTAAATTTATAGTGGTATCAATGTGACTGGGGGTAATTGATACTCTATCGCCTATCTCAAGAGCTACATCACCGCCAGATGCCGACTTCAAAATACCATGTTCATCGCCGCCTGGCTCATAGGTGAGACCGGCAATATTAGCCACTTCTGGAGCGCCAGAATCTGTGGATAAAGACTTGAATCCTGAGTCAATTACTGCTCTTTTGGAATCTGGTTTGCTGATTATGGTTGCCACTAAATGTAGTGCTTGCTCATATTTTTGTCCGGCGTTTCGATAGGCTGTGTCCATAAAAATGAAACTTCCTGGTTGTACTTCGGTGACAAAATCGTTTTCTGCACACCATGGCGCAGTACCAGTTCCGCCTGTTGTTACAACGGGCACTTCTATTCCTGCAGACTGCAATTCTGAAACTATTTTGCCTAAGTGCGCCATAGCTTGCGTGCTTTTATTTTTGCGCTCATTTTCGTCGGGCAGAAGCTGAACATGTCCTTCGTAACCTTGAACACCGATGAATTTGAGAGCATCTTTTGTTTGAATATATCTCGCCAGCTCAACTACATCTTTTGGATTTTCCAGCCCTGCTCTATTTTGTCCTACGTTTGTTTCAATTAGAACCATGATTGGCTCTTTGTGTTGAAATGCTTTCGCTGCATTTGCAAGCATGTCTGTGCCTGTTCTGCTATCTACAACTAGTCGAACACCGGGATGTTCTTTCAGCAAGTCGAATAGTTTTTCCATTTTGGCTTTGCCGATAATTTCGGTAGTAATCAAAATGTCGTTCACGCCATTTTGTGCCATGACTTCTGCTTCCGAGAGTTTTGCAACGCAAATACCTGTAGCACCCATCTCTATCAATTTCTTTGCAAACACTGGTGATTTAGCAGTTTTCAAATGCGGACGAATAAAAACAGATTTGTTTTTGAAATTGGCAAACATAGCTTCGATATTTCTGTCGACCACATCCAGATCGATTATCAAGGCGGGCGTATCGATAGTATCTATAGAGTCGCCAACTTCGGGCTTTGAATAAAGCATCTGAATTTGTGTCATTTAGCAACTCCTGAATTGAAAGATAGCAATCATTCTACTGACTTTTTGCTTGCATGGTAATGTGAAAGTTTTGCGGGAAGAAAAACTTTCAACCTCCTCCGGAGAATTTTGGTATAAGTATCAAACTTGCGTTTTTTACTAAGAGGAACCTTACTATGTTATCGGCAAACAAATTATTTGCAATGAGCCTTGCGGTCGCTTTGGCGGCAGGAATCTCGATAGGACAGGCAGATGCCAAAGAACGAATTTTGATTGCCGCAACGAAGACTGAGAAATACAAGGAAAAAGAAGGTTTCGAGCGTAAGCCCAAAGACATTGTCAATACGTTGAAAGACAACGAAGTAACTAGATTTGTCACTTTGCTTGATGGCTTGGAGCAAGCGTTTGATCTGGACGATAAATTGAAAGACAAAGGACCCTTTACTTTGTTCGCCGCTTGCGATCACGGGTTTAAGCGCATTCCTGGCGATGATGTCAAATCTCTTTTTGCTAACAAGAAAAAATTACGTCAGGTGCTCGAATATCATGTGATTGAGGGAAAATTCGACGCCAAGACCTTGAAAGAAAAAGGCGCAATCAAGACGCTTGAGGGGCACGAAGTGAAAGTGACAGAAAGAGGCAATAACCTATATGCTGACGATGTATTGATTCAAACAATCGATGTACCTTGCTCTAACGGTATTATCCACGTGCTTGATGGTGTCATTATGCCACCACTTAGCAAATAGGGCTGCGACTAACTACAGTCGATAATGAACTAGCCAAGGGTTAAGAATTTAGATTAGAAGTTTCAGTTTACCGGGTTTGCAAGATCGCGCCTAATGTAAGGGGCATGCTGGTGTGAGTAAAATTATGTAACCTTAGAAACGTAGGATATTGCATGTATATGCAGGAGGTATTGGCATGAGCGGCTCGATTGAGCGGAGACCCGACGGCTCACTGGCACTATTTATAGATGGCGACCTCCAGTTTGATTCGCTCGATGAGCATATATATCACGAAGGGTTGGTCCTGCCCGGATTGTTGGCTGCGCAAAAGCGTTGTAATGGTGCGCTTGATGTCTTAATAGTCGGTGGTGGCGATGGGCTCTCTGCCAGAGAAGTTCTAAAAAGTGATTCTATAAATTCAGTCACACTGGTCGATTACGATCCCGAAATTGTGCAGATGGCACTTGGCGATTTCAGCAAGTTGAATCAGGGCAGTATGGCTGACCCTCGCCTGACAATTAACTGTACAGACGCCTGGGAATTCGTCGAAGAAGCTCTCACCGATGGTGAACAATTCGATCTTATTATTGTAGACCTGACAGTGGCATCCGATTCTGACGGAGCTCGTTTTCATAGCATAGACTGGTACGAAAACTTAAATCAGTTATTGAGTGCAAACGGCATAATGGCTGTAAACGGTGTCTCACCGCATCAAACGCCACTTTCTTACTGGTCGATTTTCAATTAAATGACAAGAGCCAAGTTAGCTGTC
>CAZFKB010000010.1:0-31054 GCA_964519785.1 uncultured Candidatus Obscuribacterales bacterium
GCTTTGACTTTATTGTCTTCTGCTGAAGCGGAATTGGCGCAAGCGAAACTTACTAAACCGGCAACTAAAAGTACTGAGAGTACGCGCTTCATTGAATTTTCCTCACATCTAATTCATCGTATCAATGCTTTTATAACACAGATTGTCGCTACTGGCGCAAATAATAGCTCTGCAATATATCGGGTGTAAATATTAGGAATGCTTTAGCCGACCTAATTGTTCTTTGCTTACTTTGAGAATTTCAGTCTTCTGCGGAAAGTCTGGAGCTTGAACAGCAAACTCAACAGCCTTTTTGAAGCTTTCTTTAGCGCGTCTGTGGTCCATCGAGTTCATATGAATGGTGGCATTATTGAAATGAGTTGCCGCCAATTGCATCTTAATTTGACCAAGCCATTCTGCAGACTGAGTCTTTGTAATTTTGCGCATCAAGCCTTTTTCTTTTTTGGGATCGCTGTACTCTTCATACATGTAATTGAGTGAGCTCAAAGCGCGCTCATTCCAAACCAGTGTTTGCTTGGGATTACCGTCTACCTGATTAGCCATGCCCGCACAAGCACAAAGTGGACCCATGTTTATTGCTTGTTTGGGATTACTTCCGTTCCTTTGCCATTCATCTTCTGCAACTGCTAGCGACTCTTTGAATTGACCACGCTGCAAAAGACTCTGACTCAATGCCATGGAAGCCCATCCAGTACCGTTTGGCATGAATTTACCAAGTCTTATTCCAAGCATTGCTGTCTCTTCAGCACGCTTCCAGGCGCCCATGCGCGAGCACATCATCACTGTGCCGAAAAACCCCAGCCACACTAGTGTGCGCGCAGTATAAAGCGAGACCACGAGAAAACCGGTCATCAAAATGCAAGTCATCCACTCAATTGGCTTAGACTGAATTGCCTGAACAAACTGACTGATGCAGTAATACGAGCCGCCTACCAGCGCACAGAGTGCCAGGGTGAGAGCTGTGATGAAAAGCGCCAGCCCCAGATTGTCGTACTGTTGATTGCTAGGAGTTTCATTTACAGGAAACTTTGGCGCTCCAGAGACACTTCCCTTATGTTTTCTTGCCATTTTTCTTACATTAGCCATTTCGTGGGATTTTGCCTTCATAATATCTACCGGGTGTTGGTGCGACAAAGACATCAATAGATGTCAGGTACAAATTTAGCACCCAGTGCATACTGTTGTATTAATAAATGGACAACTGTGAATTCTTATTGTATTCAAGATTTTTTAGACGAAATAAAACTCAAGCGCTTTGAAAATTTGCACCAGTTCTGGCGCGAGCTAGACAGCAAATATCCACCTCAAAAAGTGAAAGAACTCGAGCGTGCTTATGCCAAACTTGAAGACAACGATGAAGCGGGATTCTATGAAGTAATCTTTGCCGACTATGAAATTGCTCTTTTGTTTTCGGGGCTTAGAATCGGACTTTACCAGGCTGTCGTAGACTGGATTTTACTAAGTCTAAGCGATCGTGAACCTGAGCGTATTTTAGATGCAGGATGTGGCAACGGCATAATCGCCTGTTATCTCGCCAAACGTTTTACAAAAACCAAAATAACGGCAATAGACATTAGCGAAGCAGCTATTGAACAAGCCAAAGCGTTAGCATCAACTCTTAACTTAACCAATATAGAATTCGCAGTAAGCGACATCAAAGAGTTCTCTCTTGATACCGCAGATAGTTTCGACACTATATTGACCGTAGCCGCCCTTGATGTGACATCACCTTTTCTAATCAAGCAAATACACAACTTATGTAAGCATCTAAACTACCAAGGGATCATGCTCAATTTCGAAAAAATAGCCAATCCTCAGATTCAAAAGTTTTTCACTCAGGCAATGAGCGAATCTGCTCTATATCCAGATTTAGAAAATTCAAAATGGCTCAAATACAAAAATGCCGAAGGAGACGAAATCTGTCTGCCTGCTTTTGCCTCTTTTAAAAAAGCCGACCAGGAGCCAGTTTCAGAACAACAGATTCAATCCTTTATGCTTGCAGAATCAAATCTTTTGACTAATCTAGATTTATCGTTCAAACAAGAAGCGCTAGCTGAATTACTTTTCAATCAATTGAATCCCAAAGAATTAACGCGTGGATACAAAGCCGAATTCAAAGACGGAAGTGGAACTTACTGGTTCGAACAGTGGCAATCAGGTCCGTTTTCTTTGTTATACGAGCATACAGATCAAGGCTACCGAAATTTGCGTATTTTACCTTTATATCTTGCATCCAAGTTCGATGTAATTTTTGAAGAATGGCTCGAACAAACGTCAAAATATGCTGAAATGGAGCTGCTAAAGTGAACAGGAGTCTGGTTCAGGCTCTGATTTTTTACCTTTTTGATTCGGAAAGAACAATACAATTGCCGGTGCGAAAAAGGTAATTATGCAAAGTCCCGGGTGAAAAGAAATCGCAGGAAGTTTAATACTAAGATCGCTATAAAAGTAGAAGGTAGCGGCAATAAAAGGAATCATTGCAACTGGATTTCGGAAAAACCAACAGACAATAGCTATACCCTCTTTCATTGCGTAGCGCGAGCCAAACTTAATTTCAAGAATCGCGCATGCAAGCACTAATCCAGCAAGCATTATTGCAACCTCGCTTTCAAAAGCTACAAAAGGATGATAGACAAAAGCCAAGTGATCACTCATTTCTTTGGTGAACTCTTGCATACAAGCATATTTGATCAAACCCATACGCCAGAGTTGAATATAAATTCCCCACAAAAAGAGTGAGCTTGAAACTAATAACCAGAAAGCAAACCTGAGTGGATTGAAAATCCAAACAGGTAAAAACCTGAGTGTTAGCATAAAATATCCTCACCGCCCCTATTTCGAATCTAGCAGCGGGCAAAGACTCATGGAAGTATCAAAACAACCGTCTGAAAAGTATGTTTACATCGACGCAATTAGATTCAAACTATTCCGGGAATAAATCGCCATTTTACTTGCTTGCAATATTCTTGATAGTGCTCTTCACGCATAAGATGCTTTTCTTCGGTGATTGCGCGCCAGACATAGAATAGATTTAAAACTATTAGAATTAAAACTGGTCCTATGCAGTTAGCGCCACTTGCAATAAACCATGGCATCATAGCGAACCACCAGAAAATATTTTTAGCAATATAGGCGGGATGACGCACAAACTTATAAGGTCCACTTGTAATAATGCCTCTATTAGTCAAATTCGAGAACCTGAGTCCGAACATAACCGTAGCAAGACTGTAGATTGATATCAAAAGAAGACAAATCATTGATATCACATTCAGTACTAGTGGATGTTGAATATAATGAGTCATTTCATGCGAATCATAACAAACATGATTCAAAAGCATTGTTTCAAAAATAAGATTAAAAGGAGGATAACAAGCAAGTGCTGCAATCCATCCACTTGGTCGAGGGTCGGCAGAAGTAAACTGTGTATCAAGCAAACGACAGGAAGAAATATAGCCAAGCATCGCAATGGTTATGTCGACTACGATAGTAAATTCGAGCAATGGCATAAAAATCTGTCTACCAAACAGACCAGCAGGGACAGCTTCTAGATTGGATCCCAATGTTTGAATGAGAGATATCATGTTAATTTGCCAGAGCCCCCAGTAGGTGCTGCAACTGGCTGTCATAAAAGGAATGAAATACGATTTGATTACGATTCCACGCAACAAATTGAGCATATGCTCTTTTTTCATCTGGTCAGATTCGCTCGATTGCCCTGCCAAACCCGGCATCATTATTTGAGCCAATAACAATATTTCGTCTGTTGGTTTGTCTGAATCTTGCTTGGCAAATCTTTCGACCAGTACAAAATATGGAATAGAACCCAAAATTATCAACGGCAAAAACAAGATATAGAAAGGCAAAAATGCTTGAAAAAGTAGTGTCATCGGCACTACCACAAACGCTGAAATAACAAAGCAAACAATTAACGCAATGAATCTAGCTATAATACGTTGCCAGGCTTGTTTATCTAATACACGCGGATTAGAAAAATCAAAATTTCTGAGGTGAGTTTTGAAGACTACAACTTCTACCAAAACCATAGCAGCAAAAATAATCAACCAGCAAAGTGGCTTGTGTAGAGGCCATAGATCTTTATGTTCGATACCAGGAAATTTCAAAAGACAGATTGTGATGCTTACTGTACAAAAAAGAATTGCAAACAATCCCACATATCCTGTGAGCGGGCTTTGTGTTTGTCCCAGGCTCCAGGAAGTATGCGATTTTATTTCTTGCGACATTTATTTGGAAAGAACAGGTAAATACGCTTTATAACGTTCTCGAGCAAGGCACAAAAGGGCTTTGTCCAAATCAGTGCCATATATATTAATCAAGTTGACCATTGATTGTGCACTATTGATGAGACTTTTAGGTGATCCGTATAAATCGGTCAGAACTTTTCTTAAATACTCATCTTTAAGATAAACATCCATAATGATTTCTTTTACCGAGTCTGCAGGCGTGTCAGAACTAAGATCCAGCTCGATAATATTTCCCAGATCACTTAATTTAGAAAGCATCAATCTGGTTAATTTTCTTACTTTTGCTTCGGTTAGAAAGCCGCATGCAAGCAGGAATTGATAAAGAGAAATCCGATCCTCTTCGCGAGCCTGGGCACGTGCCTTGTTCTTAATGAATTCGGTGGCATCATTAGCGTTGACATAGCCAAATTCAAGCATTAAAGCCAATCCAGAGATGGCTGACACAAGATTATAATCGAGCCAATTGAAACTTTTGACCACAGTATCGATATTCAGTTCGTTCTTTTTGGCAAAATTAGTTGCTGTTTTTGCCTCTCTCGCATCAAGAATTTTACCCAAAACAAGCAGGTCTAAAAATCCAATCTGGTGGTCCAGTTCGATGCGTTGGGAAATAAATTCTAGCGGCATCCGTTTCAATTTTTGAATAGCTTCATCATGACTGATTTCGTCATTTTGTAATTGTGTTTGCAATTTAGCTACGGCGTCAATCAATCCTTGCGGAACACCCAGATCGATAGCAAGAATTTTGCCAATTGGCAGTCCACATAATTTTTGCAAATCGAGTGCAGCTTCAAGTTCGCCAGCATCAATCAATTCGGCTGAAACAAGAAGCTCGCCCATGCGGATATTTTGCTTCTCTAAAATTTCGTCATAGCCCATATGAGCTAGAGCATCTCTAACCGAAGAACCTTGCTTACGAGCCAGTGCAAAAGCTTCTCTAGCTTGCTCCAGGTCTATTTTTCCTTTGCGCAACAAGCCATGTAATTCGAGCAGCTTGGGCAATTCGTCGTTCGCCACAAGTCCGTGCGCGACAAGACATTTACCAATCGGTAATTTATGACTTTCAACCAGACGCAACGCCATCTCTAATTTTTTAGGCGATACGACATCAAGCGCACTCAGAAAATCTCCAATGCGCATGTCTTTGTTTATATTGGCGTCAGTTTCGCTCATACAATTTATATCTACCCGCTTTTAAACCTGGGCAATAACTTCTCGAAAAGCCTCATGCAGTCGATTGGTAATCGGTCCGGGTTTGCCCTTGCCTATTATGGTTTCATCGACCTGAACAATGCCTATTATTTCTTCTGGGGTACCAGTAAGAAAGAATTCGTCCAGTTCGAGCACTTCGTCTCTGGTCAAGCGCGCTTCTGCAGTAGGAATGTTTTTAATTTTGGCAAGCTCGATAATTTGCTTTTTGGTTATACCAGGCAAAATATTCTTGGATGCTGGAGTTAAAAGCAGTTTGCCGTCTTTGATTCCAAACAAAGATGTATGACTACCTTCACTTATATAATTGTCTTTGTTATAAAAAACAACTTCCATACAATCTTGTTCACGAGCAAAACTTGCAGCAATACAGTTGGCCGCAAGGCTTGTTGCTTTAATATCATTTCGTCCCCAACGTATATCAGGATGAAAGACAGCTTTGACACCGCTCTTTCGCTGTTCAGCAAAAGGGTCATCAAAGGGAGTAAAAAACATAAAACAATTGGGAGTGTAATGCTCAGGATAGTAATGAGTGCGAGGTGCAACACCGCGCGTAACCTGAACATAAGCAAGTGCGTTTTTCAAGCCTGAGGCTTCCAGTGTCCTTTTTAGTTGCAGCTCAATTCCATTTATGTCTGCCCCAGAAATCTTGAGTGAAAAAAGGCTGGTTTTTAGCCTGACTAGATGATCGGCAAGGTGCAAGAATCGCCCGCCATACACTCTGATTACTTCATAAACCGCATCACCAAACAAAAAAGCACGATCGAGTGCTGGAACTTTCACTTCACCAACAGGCATGATTTGACCGTTGAAATTGGCTGTTAGATTAAAGTAGTCCTTTATGTCCACTACGGGGTCTTCGCTCTAGGCAATACGATTGGTGGAATACTTGAAAGGGCCGTCAGCTGAAGATCGCCTGCCGAAGCTCGTTTTTCTTCTTTTGTAATTTCGCTGGATAATTTCTGCACATTTGTTTTTTGCGGATCAAAAACGATTACGCCTTCGTAGGGTCTAAGTATCGAGATATCTGCTTTGAACACGCCTTTGCTTTCGCGCAAATGTTTAGCCACTCTTCTAATACAAGTGACACAAGTAGCTCCTTTCAAATTAAAGTCTAGCCGCAAATAGGGCGCTTTATCAACGTCGCCCACTTTTGCTATGGATTCTGATTTAGGCTCTTCATCAGCTGAATATGCTTGTGGAGCAACAGATACAAAGACTAGAAGGACGAGAATTAAAAGTGCACTTCTAAGCATTAGTTCATTCCTAATACGTTTGAAATTTGCGATTGAAATACTATCAGTACAATTGCAATCACAATATTGAAACCAATGACCATTGCAAGCAGTCCTGTTCCAACCATCAAGTGCCAACACACCATGGCGTAGCGAGGCTCCATTGCGCGGATAACGCCAAAGCGAGACATTACAAAACCTAAAATCGCCATCACAAGAAGTATGTCTGCAATTACATAACAAACAGCAGCTACAGACGATAAATTGAATGCAGGCAAGACAGCAAAAACGAGCGCGCCAACAAGTGAAAATACAAGTAAGTTAGTTGTTGTAGTATCTGATTGTCTAAATGTCAGAGATTTATCCGAGCTTATACGACTAAGATAGTCAAAAGTTTTAGCGCAGCTCTCAAATGCGTTTGCGCGAGGAAACTGCTCACCACCATCCTTGGGCTTTGAGTCGGCTGTTTCGGACAGTGTGGCTTCTTTGGCTTCTTCTTGCTTATCTTCTGCGTTACTCACGATAGACCTCTGTTCATACTTTGGTAAATAATGGACTTAAAAGCTACATTCCCCAGCTCAACAAAAATTCTATTGATACCAGTGCTTCAAAGGCAAAGATTATCTTTTATATCAGCCATTTTAACGACGTTTTTGGCCGCCAACCTGGTTTTTGCCAGCGAGAAACACGACCTGACCCCAGTCCAAGCTATTCGCAGAGAATATCAAAGCAAGCATTTCGACAAAGCCAACCAGATGGCGCTTAAGCTCTTGAAAGAACAAGAAGCACGCCTGGGTGGAAATAGTCCCCAGCTCATCGAAACTCTGAATCTGGTTATCGCGTCTGCCTGCGCTGGCAAGAAATGTGCAGATACCACACCTTGGCTTTTGCAGTTACTGGAGTTGCGCAAAAAAGTACTTGGTCCCGAACATCCACACGTAGCTGTAACTCTAGCCATGCTAGGTGAAAATGCCGAAATGAAGGGCGACTTGAAGAAAGCCAGACAATATTATGAAAAGGCGCTTTCTATAAGGATGAAGGAAGAACCCTCACTGGTGGAAGCTACAAAAAAAAATCTTGAGCGCATCGACAAGAAATTGAGGCAAAAGTGACCAAAATGTTGCTAAACAAAAGCCCCAAAAGATAAAATTCGCTTGACCTTTGGACGAAAAGGGCTAAAATTAAAATTAATTTAGCAACCTTACTAATGCGTCAAATGCTCAATTTGCGCAGAAGCAATATATTAGATTTGTCGCTATTCGCTCAGGAACTTGAGGACTCAAGCCATGCACAGGAATTATAACCGTGAATTGCAACGCAAACGAGGTGCCGTCTTAGGTCTCGTAATCGTTAGCACACTGGTCTTAGCTATATTGGGCGTCGGGCTCATTATGCTCATCATGCAGCTTGGCGGTGGGCAAGAAATTCAACACGCTACCGATTCAGGCAACCTGAACGTGGCAAAGCAAGTGCTCCGCCATCCTGGGATTAAACTCCAGACAGGCGACGAACAAAATATTTTCGGCGACACAATCGACCCTGAGACAAACGAAGCGAATCTTCTGTATTACAACCGACTTGTCGCACAAGCACTTCTTATTCAAAACAATGCAGCAGTACTAAATACTGGTAATGCCAGTACACACTCTGCTGAAATGATGAATCTAGTTAATGGCATCGCAGGACGTTTGAACGATCAGCTTGTTAGTTCCGGCAATTTCGACAAACATTTTCATGACACCGCCCAAAATCACGCCATGCGTATGTTTGAGCAAATTGGAAACAGTCTTACTCACGTAGGACAAAGTCATGAAGTCTCGCATATGGCTCGTGGAGCGGCTACCAATGTCCACATAACAAATGCTCAAATTTTAAAACAAACCGGCGTCACACCTCCTAACATCGACGACTTTGCAATCAGCGGTCCAGACGGAAAGCTCTATCTTGTTGGATACAAGAAATTGTCAACCAATGGTGGTAGCTCGTTGTGGGGTGTTCCTCTACGTCCTACCCAGCCACCACACCTGGTGTCTGACAAAAATTTCGTCACGAACCAACCACGTGGACCAATTCCACAATTTGTTCCTCCAAACTCATTTAAATCAGCTGGTTTGACTAAAGATCAAAAAGCTAGCAGTATGAACACAAGAGCTCTATCAAGCTCTATCGTAGGCTCGCTTAAAAAAATCTGGCAGGCACAAATTCCGCGTGGAGTCATCGTTGTAGACAACAAAGGTGCTTTCTGCGGAAGCGTAACCAACGGCGACTTCGACATTTGGGTCGACAAACTGATGGATCCAAACTATATAGAGGTACTTGGACCTGATGCAGCTACCGGCTTAATCACTGACGATTCCAATGGTGCTTTGCAAAATATCAAAGACTATGTCGATTCAAACTTTGACAATTTGATAAGCGGAGACCAGGCAGCAAGAGACGGATTGGCAAACAGATTAGGAAACGCAGGAATTGATTCTTATGGAAACTTCCCTTCCAATCCAACAGCTAATGCCAACAACCCAGACTTCATTCGCTTCATTCATGATAACTCTGCAACTCGTTGTACCAATGGTGCATCGCCTGTAGCGACATCGGCTTCGAGTGCAAAATGTAATCTGGGTAAATTCATGTCCCTTTATGGACAGGGATCTGGCGGAGGCTCAAGCAACAAAGATTGCAACTTGATGGCTGTTGAGAAATATCACGTTGACCTTTGTACAGTAAGAGCTTCCGGAGCTGAATGTGCAAATGTAAGCTCACAAAGCGCCAACTCCGGACTCAAGTTGTACCCAATTGGTGGCAACTGCGGTCTGACAAACGTCACACAAGGAACGTTAGCTCAATTGCTTGCGCAAACAAATTCCTCGTCCGAAGTTACTCAGCAGCTAGTCACCTACATGTATCAGATAAATCCCGAGGCAGAAGATATTAGCAATCAAATTGCAGGGGTGCTCGGCTCAACTGTGACCTTCGACAAAATTAGCTATATCTATCGCAACCCAACCACTAACAAGCTGGTACTGAGCACACAAACACCACCATGGCCATTGCCTGATTTGAATAATCCAAGCATGAACCTTCCTGATGGTCCTACTTCCAAATACTACCGCCAGGTGAATATGGACGCACTAACCAATTGCGATGGTGAATGCGGTTATCCTCACCCTTGGGACTGCCCAATGGGTTCACAAGCAAGTGGTCAAGATTGGACAGAGTGGACTCCATCTTCAGGATTCAGAAACATTCTAGGAGTACTGAAATTTAGAAACAGAGCTGATGGCGGCGGTACCTTCTGCTGCCCTTGCTAAGCCTTTGTGGAAACATGCTCGCCACTGTAATATACTCAGTTAGTCCTTATTTGGAGTAACTTTCAAATGCTCGTCTCAAACAGATTGGCGATTGCCCTTTTAGTCACACTTACAAGTGCCTTTCAGTTCGTTCAAGATTCTAACGCTCAACACGCGGAAAGCGGTGGCAAAGGCGAAGGATTCTGGCAATTACTGAAAACGCCGTTTTCTGTACCCGACGTTCCCAACTACACTGGACAGACCACTTTTGTTGGCGGACTGATGTATCCCAACAAAAAAGGCGGTCCTACCGTTTCAATGCACTACAGAGTGCGTGAAACTCCAGACCAGGTAATTGAATGGTATGAAGAAGCGCTCAAAGCCTACAGATGGGTTGGAAGAAAAGCTCCAGTTACAAACAAGGGTCGTAGCTACGAGGCATCAAAAGGAAACAGCTCAGTGACAATTTCGGCAAACGAATGCTCAGTACCGGGTTTTCGCACCGACCTTCGAATGAGCTGTAAAATCGCACGTTAACATAATGCACAAAAAATTCTTAATAAGCGCTCTTGTCTTATCTCTCAGCTTGCCACAAGCCATAGCATTTACAAGCGCCGAAAAACCCGAGTACGACTTGCTTCGCAAGAAAGCTGAAACTCTTACATTTGCTGAAAAGGACCTGGTTAAGCTAGAAGCGTTAATAACCAAATATCCGCAAAGTGCAGAACTCACTTATTTGCTTGGACGCTATCTGGAACAAAATGGTTATGAAAGTCTTGCCATTGATGCTTACTCCAGAAGCTCGTCGATGGATCCAAACTTCCTTTCAGCTAGATTTCATCGCTTAATAAGCCTGCTTAAAATTAACAATGATGTAGAAGCAAAAAAAGAGTTGGGCGAGTGTATGCGCTTGCTCAAATCTGATCCTGGTGGTCTTGCAAAATTAGCTTTATTACTTGAATCTGGTGGACATTATGACCTGGCTCAGCGTGTTTACGAAACAGCCGCTGATGCACCAAATGCAGTATCAGAGATGAGCGTCACCGTTGCCGAAATGCGTTTTCGTCAATACAAATTGACCGAAGCAATGGCCGCTCTAGAAATTGCGCTCAGAAAAAATCCCAAGGAGCGCAAAGCCCTTTTTATGAAAGGCAAAATCCTTTGCCTCCAGGGCAAAACAGATGCTGGCATGCAAGTATTTCAACAGCTCTACGAAGTCGATCCCTGCCACGAGGGAGTTTCCTTCGTTATAGCCAGAAACAATCTAAGACTCAATCATCCAGACAAAGCTTTGCTTGCCAGCATGGTAGCGATGATGTGTTATAGCAAAGACCAGCATCAGTTCAATGAAGCAAAAAAACAAGTTGAATTGAGTTTGAAAAATCTTTCGGATAACGAGTCCAAAACTCTGATTGAAGCTTTTGCAGCACAACTTTCATCCATTGAAAATCGAGTTTTCTTCCGCTTTTCTATGGGCGATGTATTTGATCGTCTGGGAAAAATTGACAGCGCAATTAATCAATACCAAACTGGAGTACAAGACAGCAAAAGCTTGAATAAGGATTTCGCTCCCCTTCTTGCGCGTGGTCTTTTCCGCTGGGCTAAGGACGAAGAAAATCACAGACACGACTTTCAAAAGGCCCTTCACTTATACGATCTGGCCAACCAGCTCACTCCCTACGATCAGGAGATCACCTCTAATCAGTACAGATTGTCATTGCGTGTAAAAAATGTCGCTAACGATCCAGCCTTCAAATTCAAAATGTGGCTCAGAGATTTGATGGACAAATAAGACAATTAAGGATTAGCAGTCAACATTACAATTGGCTCAGTAGCTCGTGCATGCATTGCTCGTCCATTTTGAAAGATCGAAACTATTTGAATTGGCGCCGGGATATTGATGATTGTTTTGGTTTCTACAACCACTTTTCCACTTTTGTCTTTATCGAAATCCACTTTTTCAATAGCAATTGAAGTCACTATCCCATTTGGCAGATAAGCCGAAACTACGTTTTGAGCGGCCGTGGTGGCAGCGCCAGCGTTCTCCTGGTGAGCAGCGGCTCTAGCAGCCCGTTTTGCCATGGCGTCATTTACGATTTGCCCTACTACAATCGCAGAAAGATCGATGATGGCTAAAAACATAGGAATGATGATAAACAGTCCTACTGTCACCTCAACCAAGCTAGCACCACGTTTTCTTTTCACTAATTCTTTCCTTGCTCTTCTTGTAATCGATTGCTGGTCACAGTGAAAACTACCGGTTGATTGATACCTGCCACAGGCATTATGAAAGGAAGCGAAAGAAAGGGCATTACGCGTGCCTGAGTGGTTAGAGAAACGGTCTCTGGATTGCCCGAGCGGACAATTTTGGGATGCTGTATCTGACCTGGAACTAGACCGACAAATTTAGCCATTCCTACCCCCAGAAATTGAGTGTCGATTTCAGTTAACGCTTGAGCAGTTTCTGCAGGCTCTCTCACAGCTAGCTCACGCACTTCCAGATGGTTCAAATACCAGACGATGCTATAAGCAAAAGCCATGTACATCAAGTCTATGAGCGGGAAAAGAATCATGATGAACAAAATAAAAATTGCAGGCGCAGTTTCGGTGATGGCACTGCCACCATTTTGCCGTTTGGACTTTGTGTTTAATTTGTGCGCCTTGAAATTACGCATATCTCAAACTCTAAAAAAGAGAGCCGTAGTAAGTGTAAACCAGAATCAAATACATATTAGGTTCTGCCCACCCACTTGTCAAGCCAAATAGACTGCATCATCTGCGACCACAAGCCTTCTGTCGACGCTCAAAAGTGAAGCTAGTCGTGGGCAGGGGTCCGGAGTAACCGTAATCCTCTCCAGGGGTGACCCAGGCGTCAGCACCAGGACCCCGCTCGGCCTTAGCGGTTTTAATAGTTTTTGATGCTTCTTGAGGTCTATTTTTGAGCGCTTTATTTTGCGCTTTGATTGAGCCTACCGATTTAAGCCCCTGCCAGGCTTTATATTTGAGCGAAGCGTCTTGCCCTTTGCTGTAAAGCCAATAATATTCTCGTTGGGCCGCCTCGGTTTGATTTGTCTGCTGATAACAAAGCCCTTTGTAATAACGTGCGAGTTCACAAGCTCCATCACTACCCGAAAGTGCATTGAGCTTTTCTAGTGCGTTTGCATATTGACCCTGGCTATAAGTAGCGATTGCCGCCTTGAGAGCCTCAGAAGGCTTTTGAGACGCTAAGGCATTTGGCTGGCTCGCTGCTATAAGAGCCATAATTGCAGCATATACTGCTAATTGCTTTGTGTTGATAAATCGATTAAGCATCAGGCGATGATCTCGAAAGTCGCATGTTATAGACTATTTTTCCATTGTGGCAGCGTTTTGAAACTTTATCAATGACCAAAGATACTCCTGGGTAGAATATTTATATTGTGGAGCGAGCATTTACTAGTATCAAATTCATAAGTCTTACGCTTGCTGTGATGAGCGTTTGCTCCTGTTCTGTCAAACCGCCAGAACAAGTCAATTTTTCGGTAAAAGGCTCGGTAGGTAAAGACCAGGCGCCAAAACTCGAATATTCAATTGACACCCATCCAATTGGAGACGTCGAAGCTGATGTACCTAAAAAACAGAGCACCAAAGTAAAAGAAACTGCTAAATCTTCTACGAAAAAAGAAGAGGAACCAAAACAGTCGCCAGTAACTTTTGGCAATACGCTTGCCTTCAAGCGAGGGAGTTATTTACCTCAAAGCAACAAAAGTAATTCTGGTCATAACAATGGCGGCGGGTCGCAAACTAATTCTCAATATGCGCCAGACAGGTTAGCGCGCGCGGCTGTAATCAAATCATACGCGCCCGTGCAAGTGGTACCTATCGGTCTTGATGCATTTTGCAAAACCGCCTGGATGAACGGTCTACTGCATGTCCGCGTCGCTCTGCTTGGACCGGAAAATAATGTTAAAACCTTTTTGCAAGATTATCCTTCGATGAAAGTCACTTTTAGAGACGAAAGCGGAAACCCTCTGAACGAATATACACTGCCTGCAAATCTTTTCAAAAAAGCAGATCTGAATACCAATTTCGGTACACCCACCTTCGAATACGAAGGTCAGGTAGCCATGCCGCTTGAAGCATACGAACAGTTCTGGCAGTGGACCCTTGAGTGGGAATGACTTCTAAAAAAGAATCGATAATTTGGACCTCTGTGTTCACCATCATAATTGGTGTCACATTCTTTTTGCGGGCAAATAACTACAAATGCATGGCTGGAGACATGGGACTATACCTGCAATGCGGTCAGCTACTTCTTTCTGGGCACAGACCGTATGTAGACTTCTTTGATACCAACCCTCCTCTTATTATGTATTTAAGCGTCATACCGGCATTCGCGCAACGCACCGCAGGTGGTGACATTACGCTCTGGTTCCAGATATGTATGCTAATTTTAAGCATATCGACAATTATCTGTCTTGCAGTACTCCTCCATAAAAGCGAACTGAAGCGTATATTTTATCCTGCGCTTGCTTGCATCAGCCTTATGAGCGCCATGTCGATGTTCGACTATGGTCAACGCGAATATATTTTCTTTCTACTTTTTCTACCTTATTTTTACTTTTCCATCTGTCGGCACACGAGCAAAACTCCGGGCAATAATTTCTATTTTCCTCTTGCTCTGCTAATTGGCGTCGCTGCTGGTATAGGCTTTTCACTCAAACCTCATTTTTTGATTTTTCTTGTGATGCTAGAAGGATGGACGCTTAAAAATTGCAATCTCAGCTATTTAAAATTCATGCTTCGTCCTGAGTTTTTAACCTGTGCTTGTACTGGAGCAATCTATGCTTTGCATTTTTTTTTCTTGCCGCCCGATATCAAGTTTGGTTTCTTTGATACTCTCATGCCGATGATGGTAAAAGGTTTTGCTGCTTACGATAGCGATAAACCGTTTTTTCTGCTGGGTATTTTTGCTGTAGTTTCTATTTACAGCTTAATCGCGATAGTTTTGTTATGTCTCAACTTCAGAAAAAACATTTATGCATTTCCGCTCGTATTAATGATACTGAGTTCGGTACTATTGATTTTGATTCAGGCAAAAAACTGGTCTTACTATGCAATTCCCTTGCTTGGTTTCAGCACTTTGTCATATTTTATTTTGCTGTTCGAGCAAAAAGAATCTAAAGCTACACAAATAGTAAAAATAGCAAGTCTGTCCATTTGCGTAATTTATACCGGATTACAGCTTTTTTGGATGGAGAAAGTAGCAAGTGCGATGGATTTTAGCTTCGCACCGGTGGTAAAAAAATTCGCAAGTGCAAATGAAAAAGTCCTTTATCTAGATACCACTTCCTGCCCTTGGTACGCATTTGCTGCTCATGAAGACATAATGCCAGCATCACGTTACATGTGGCTTTTTCCTATCACAATGAGTGAATACGAACTTGGTTTGGCAAAAAGTGAACGCGTAAAACAAGCAATTTTAGCCAGAGAAGAGGAGACGATAAAAAACATCCTCAAAGACGCTAACAAAAATAAGCCTTCGTTGATAGTGTGCAGAAAGAATAAAGCTTACAAAATGCCCGAAGAATTAAACCTGTTCCAATTTCTCAAAGACAAAGGATTGGAGCCACTTTTTGCTAAATATAAAATCCAGCAAGAAGATGCAAATTTTGTTTATTTGACTCTAACTAACTAGTCAGTTAGTCGTTGACCGACATAACCAGCTGTGGTGTAGGAATATGATGATCTTCACGCATTGGCACAATAGCAGTGCCTACAGAAAAGAATTCCAAAACGTGCGAACTCCATCCATAATTGCCTTCTGTAATGTTGACTCCAACAATTCCTTCGGCATGAACCTGTTCGGCTTCTGCCTGCATGCGCTCCATTGCCAGTTCGCGTGCGTCGTATAGTCCTTGCGTAAAATTGGTCATCTCAACGTTTTTGCCGATATTCTGAAACCACTGCCCGATGCTTTGATAGGCAATATGATAAACACAGTTGCCCATTACCATTCCCACAGGTCTATATCCTGAGCGCAATAAAGTCCAGAAATCTTGACCTGACAAATCACTTGTGAATGGCTTGCCATTCGGGGCTCTGAAAGATTTATCGCCATTCTTGTTATAGACTGCTGTTCCAATTGCGACAAACTCAGCAAGGTCTTGATTCCAACTCATGTGTTTTACATGTAAGCGCACACCAACAATACCGTCGGCATCAAGCTCTTGCGCTTCGGCTTGCATACGAGTCATAGCAAGCTCGCGTGCATGATACAAAGCTTGAGTCAAAACATCCATTTCCATGTTTTGCATCAAACGCGGAAACTGAAAACCAATGTGATAGATAGAACTTCCTACGACCAGTCCAGCGGGCTCGAATCCTGCTTCTTTGATCAAAAGAAATTCATTTACAGATAAATCCGAGGTGAAAAGCACACGCTTACCACCAGTTCCTTTCATGTGCTTCAAGCGCTCATGAGCGTGCTCTGGAATTTCATTGTCAGTTGGATCCGGCATAGATCAATCCTCGTCTCCGTAGTATTTTTTTAGTGCGTCAAACGAAATTACTTCTGAGTCCAGTTCGCGCAAACGGCTTGGTTTGGCGGATGCAAGCTTTTTATCAGCGAGATTAATACAAAACTGTGGCGAAAGTTTGGACAGTTTTTCTTTATCGAAAGGAATATAGTCGCGATCTTCTATGACACCAGTTCCGATGGCAGTCATATGTATAATCATGTCCCACTGAGTCCGATCTTTTTCACTAAGCGGAATATGTTCCAGGTCATAATCGATCTGCACGCCTACAATACCATCGGCAGCCGAGTTGTTCAGATCTGTCTGCAAATGACTCATCACCAAATGACGCGCATCATAAAAACTCTGGGTCAGTAATTCAATTTCCTGATTATTATTTTGGTTGCCACCCCACCAAGAATACATTTGTCTTTGAGCTGCCCAGGTTGTGAAAACGTAGTACGAACAGATTCCAAAAGCCAGGCTCACCGGTCTGTAGCCCGAGGTCAACAGTTGCCAGAATTCCTGCCCGCTCAAATCGCAGACAAATACATCACGATCGCGAGGCCATCCAGGTATTTTCACTGCTGTACCTACAGCTGTGAATTCACGCAGACTGCTCGACCATGAACGAGTACCCGCGTTTACTTTGACACCAATGACACCATTTGCACCCATCAATCGAGCCTCTTCCTTCAATCGCTCGATTGCTTTATGCCTTGCCTGCAAAAGAGCCTGACTGACTGAAGTCATCTCGCCCGTTTTGAGTCGTATACGAAAAAAACTACCAAATAGACTTATGTTGAAAAACGCAGTGCCCATCACCTGACCGATAGGAACGATGTTTTGTTCTCTGGTCAAAAGATATTCTTTTACCGAAAGATCGCTTGAAAAAAACTTGGAACCAGACTTTAGTTGAGCTTCGATTCTCTCTTTAGCAAGAATCGGTATCCCGCCACGTTCAAGTTCAGCTCTGGATGCCTTTTGCACCTCTTTATAACGCTTTTTATCTTCGTTGCTTTTAGGCATTTAGAGCTTATTACCTGAAATAAAACGAGCGAGAGCTTCTCTTGCAGCAGAACTCTTGGCAGCGGTTTCACTCAAATGCTGGACTATCGAATCGATACATTCCTGAACCTGCATATCAACGCTGCTAAGCGATATTCCACGCACAAACTTTTGCTTTCTGGCAGATACTGCGCCCTTTTTGCTTACTATCAAAACATAGGCAGTTTCTTCGAACTGAACAGTCAATTCTTCTAACGGTCTGTCTTTCGAAAAAAACATTCCTCCTCGTTTTACTTTTACATGCTCAGGCAAAGTAGCTTCAAGAATTCTGGACAATGTCTCGACATGGTCTTTAGCCTGTTTTTTGTCCGAGCTGAGCATACTTGCAAGAATGTCAAGCTGGAGTGCTTTGTCTAATTCGTCTTCCATGGCAAAATTTTAACAGATACAAGATTGATTCGATTATTCAAACGAATCACTCACAAGATATGCTGCGATACCAAATGCCACCGCTACATTTAAGGATTCTTTGTGCCCTCTCATAGGCAAATGGCACAAAAGATCGCAATAACGCATAACTTGAGGCGACAGTCCCGAGACTTCATTTCCCACCACAACGCAAATTGGTTTTCTAAGTTCCTTTTTTGCAACTACATCAGTCAATAGCAAACTTTTTTCGTTGCGCTCAAGTCCTAGAATTTGCACACCATGAGATTTTAGGTCCAATATAAAATCAAGGGGATTTACTCTGTATTTCCAACTCAAAGTCTTTTCTGCCCCAAGACTCACTTTTTCAATTTCTTTTCGTGGGGGCGAACCACTGATACCACTCAAAAAAACACTAGCAAATCCGGCGCCATCGGCGGTGCGAAAAATAGAACCGACATTCCATAGGCTGCGCACATCTTCAACCAGTACACTCATTGATGCAAGCTGTTGAAGCTCTGGTCCACCCTCCACAATATTTGCCTCTTTGCGACGCGCAAAACTTGCTTCCATTTTTTCGATAGCATCCCTCTCTCTAAAAGTGGCAATTTCATTACATGAGGGACAGGCAGCAAGCCAATGACCACGCTTATCGATTACTTCTTCTTCAGCCTCTAAATCCAGTTGTGCTCGGCAATTTGGATAAGGACAAATAGACTTCATGATTTTCATTGAGCAGCGGTATACCAGGTAAGAGAATTGAAAATTTGATCAATTTCCCAGACGAAGTCATGAAACTTTTCAGGAGGAGATATAAACCACACTTCCTGAACATAATTACCGGTATCGTATGTGGTATCTAGTATCAATGCTCGACTCATCAAGTTTTCGTTCAACCAGAGCCCCTGCAATTCCAGGACATTGCGTGGGTTCAAAAAAATTGTCCGAGCTATTTCTCGAGAAAAGCGAGCAGGCCAACTTGCTTGTTCCAACAATAGCTGAATACCTAGAAACTCTTGCTCCGAAAGAGGATGCGGCGGTTTGCGTAAAAGTTCAAGAAAAGGATTCTCTTGACTGGACAAAAAGTCATACGTCTTTTTTCCAGGACTACGCAAACAAATTCCGGCACGCTCGTCTCTTGGCGAAACGAAAAATTTTTGCATCTGCAAATAGGCTGGTCTAGCGGGCTTCTTTCCTGCTATCCAGTCTTCAGGCAAAGTGAGCGTTGCTGTCAGTTGGTTTTGGCGATTTGGAATTTGAATCACTGTCATAGAATTGTTTTATCATCCAGCACGATTTATAATCAATCTATATGCTTAATCTTTACCTATTGCGTCATGCAAAATCGAGTTGGGATAGTCCTAATCTTGCCGACTTCGACCGTCCGCTAAATGAGCGAGGCAAGCGCGCTGCACCTTTTATGGGTGAGGTTTTCGCAAAAAAAGGATGCGCTCTCGATTTAGTAGTCTGCTCTCCAGCCAAACGCACGCGCGAGACTTGCGATTTATTTTTAGAGAAAGCAAAACTCGACGTTCCAGTAGATTATGAAGATGGCATTTATGAGGCAAGCTTGCGCTCGCTTGTGAATATTGTCAAACGGCAAGATAGTGAAGCCAAAAACATTTTGATGATTGGTCATAATCCCGGATTTGGCGAACTACTGTACTATCTGACCGGCAATCGTGAACATTTCCCAACCGCGACGCTTGCATCTATAACCTTCGACTTTGAGGATTGGCTGCATGTCAATAACGATACCGGAAAGTTTCAGTGGATTTTGAGACCAAAAGAGCTGACCGGCTACAACGCTTGAAAACTAGGGGAAACCCTATTTTGAATTGAGTCGACCTCACTTAAGCTAAAAATCCCCGTCGTCCCTTCTTGCATAAGTTTTCTCGCCCAAGGGCGATGAATCGCTATGAGCATATTTGTCGCCACCATAGGTGGTGCAGTTTTTATCCGAGGTTTTTTACTATGAGCACAGAACTTGTCGAAAATGACCAGTCGTCAAAAACTCCCACGAGCTTTCTGGAAGATTTAGCAGAAAGCATCGAAGACAAAGAAATATCCAATTTTTCAAATCCGCATGATTCAGGAATTTGGGTAATTACACTTGGGGTAGTTCTTCCTGCTCTAATGCTTGTTTCAGCCCTTGTGACCAATCATCTTCAGATGGCACTTTTGTTACTAAAACATCCCATTGAGTCCATTTGTGAATTCGCTTTATTGATACTGATTCCAATAGCCAATTTTGTAACCTGGAATTCTCTAATCAAAAATGATTGTAAACGACCAATTCAGCGCGGTCTTCTAAATGGGATGGCAATTGGCACAAGTGCTCTGGTCTTTTTAATCTCTGTATCAGCATTGATTTTACGTTATCCCACACACTCGCTCGATGGCACAAAGCATGGTGTAGAAGTAGGAATTATTTCCATCATATTTTTGCTTTCAAGCCTTGTCTCTTTCTATCTAGCAAAACTTGTAAAAGAATCCCGCTCTACTCAAAGCAGCCGCCAAAAAGCTATGGCTTACGTGGTATCGGGCGCGATACTGTCTTCGTTTGCTCTTTTACTGACAGAGGCAAAACCAATCATACTTAGATCGGCAGAATTCCTTGCAGTCTCAGAACTCGATGAAGATGACGCCTGGAAAAACAGGGGATATCAAATCCTTCATTTTTTAAAACCCGAACGTGAATTAACAATGGAGTGCGCCAATCAAAAAGCAATTGGTATTTCAGGAATGTTCCTGCAGATTGACAATGTATCTTTGAGACAGTTGTACTTTCAAATTACTGGCAAACCTTTTAGAGAAGACAATTCGTTGAACTTTGCCACCATGCCAGATGAATATTTAAGCAAACATGTAGTAGGTCTTCGGGTGGAAGGAGTGAGTCTTCATCGCTCAGAATTATATGGTCGTGTCAATGCCAACTCGGCATCAAGCACTTTTTACTGGACTTATGTCTTCAAAAATCGCACTTTTGATGGGCAAGAAGTAAGAGCCGAAATTGGGTTACCAGAAGGTGGTGTGGTTTCAGGAATGAGTATCTGGCAAAAGAACGGACTGCCTCAAGAAACTGTTTTCTCCCCGAGCGTCAAAGATAATTCCGCAAATCGATGGATAGAATCAAGCCACCAATCCCCAGCAATTGTGACGGATCTTGGGCGTGACCGAGTGCTATTGCACTGCTATCCCGTACCTGCACAAGGCCAATTGAAAGTAGCCATAGCAATCACAGCCCCCCTCAAACTTCATACACCAAACGATGCCAGCTTGAGTCTGCCTCATTTGATTGATACCAACTTTTCACTAAAAGGCAATCACGAACTTAGAATCGCATCAAAAGACTATATAAAAACCAATTTGAAAAACATCGACTCAACAAAATTGAGCAACGACGAAAATGTGCTTTGCGGCAAATTGAGTCAAGAAGACATTTCAGCTAATTCAATGGCTTTGCAAATCAACTCTAAATTTGCAAATACAATTTCAACAATTGACTACAGCGATAGTCAAAATGGAGTGAATTATATTACCCAGACTCTTACCAAAATTCCTTGTCTGGCTCCCCAAAACCTAGTAGTAGTGCTCGACGGTTCCTGCGCAATGGCAGAGCATCTAGACAAAATCAAAAATGCTCTTGCTCAACTGCCAACCAATATAAAAACATCAGTTATGGTGGCAAAAACAGGAGTTGAATATTACGAGGCAAAGCCGCTTGCAAAAGCGCTGCAAGATTTGAATTCCAATCAATTCACTGGCGGTCAAGACAATCTGGCTGCAGTAATCAAAGCATCAGAGCTTGCAGGCGAATCAAAAAACGGAGCTGTGCTCTGGATTCATGGTCCTCAGCCAAGCTTCAATAAAGAAATATACATAGTAAGCCCATATGTTGCCAAACCAAGATTCTTTGAAATGGCTCTCGATAACGGCATAATGGAATCGCCCGAATATTTCAAACAACACAAAGAAGTAGGACCATTTCAAGCAATTTCACGAAATGGCTCTCCCGCCCAAGACTTAGAGAGATTCTTCCTTCGCTGGCGACCAGGTGGCCATGAGTATCGTCTTGTTTTCAGCAAAGATTCAACAAGACCAAATAATCAATTTGCTACTGCTGAAGAAACGGCTGAATTACTTGCTCTTTATGCAAAAAATCTTTGTCAAAACCAGCTTGAACAAGAACAAACGAGTCTTGCAATTGCAACTGCAGTGAATCACAAAATTGTTTCACCAGTCAGTATTGCCTCGTCTAATCTGGGACCCGACAAAATGATAGAAAAATTTGAATTGACTAACCTCAATCAAGAGCAAAACACTGACGCCTTCAAGATCAAGCCTCAAGAATCTACAATGGCACAAGAACCTGCCCGAGCAAGTGAAGATTACTATTCCAAACCAAACTCGGTGCCCCCATATTTACAAGGTGCCACCAATGGAAATATTGGACCTCAAGGCTCTGACTGTACTTTTGGTGTAAATACTGCAGGAACAGTAAGAGTAAATAACCTTGCAAACTTAGAAGCGCTATTGAACGTATTTTCTTTATCGTTCGAAGCAATCGCAATACTTTGGGGCGCAGGCAATATCGCAAGCTGCCACTCACGCTTCAAGTCAAGCAAATTGGATCAATTCTGGTTTGGCTCAATGGGCAGAACGGCTCGCATCAATTGCGGTATTCTTTCCATCCTTGCTGGAATGAGTATGCCAGGAGTAGTTAACTTCTTAGTTGCTTCAGCACGCGATGCTAATCTGTTTTCTTAGCTTCTGATTCTGAGGCTGACTCGGGCTCTGACTTTTCTTTTAAGAGGATTTTTTGAACCAAGAAATCGAGCGATATTTTTCCAGCTCCAAACGCGAAGCAAATAAGTCCTAATAATAAGAAGAAAAATGGATCCGCCTGGAAAAACTTGTCTTGGTGTTCAAAAGTTATGTCGAGGGCATCTTTTTCAGCAGTAAGATAGGCAACAGTCATGGCGATTGCAATCATCAAGCCAAACGGTCTTGAAAGCAGCCCAATAGCCAGACACAGCCCGCCTATCATTTCGACACCGCCTACAAACCAGGCATTTAGATCAGGCATAGGGATATTGAGACTGGCAAAAAATTCTGCCACATCTTTGTGATGGTTCAGCTTGCCTTTTCCTATATTGAATAACTGAATTCCAAAATTCAGTCGAATCGCAAGTAGAAGCAAATGCGAGAGAAACGCCCCCGATTTATTCAATAAACCGTAAAGTCGGGCGATAAGTTTGAAGATTGGTGTGTTTTGCATTAGCTGATTCTATCAAGCCGACGAGGCTTTCTGACAATTAAGGTTGTCAACTACGTAATTTCCCCACTACAGGACCAAACAGGGGATGGGGGGATTCCCATTTCGGGGTACTTTGAGGTACAAATTAGCCCCATTTCCCGCCATAATGAGTAGTGTAGTCGGGCAGCGGCACAATCGCCGACCCAAAACAGGAAACGAACGAAGTGGTAGAGAATCAAGCCAATCAAGAAGTCGCTGAAGCAAGCCCAAAGGCTGCTACTGGCGGTCGCGATGGTTCAGATTCAACCAATAACACCTTTAAACCATCAGACAATCCACTTCAGATACAAGCAACTAACCTTTTAACCTCACCTGATTCTCGCGATGCATTTCGCGCCAACACTGTCTCACTAGCTGCAATAGATCAGACCAGTATCTCCTTCCGCCAACCAAACTGGGGCACCTGGGACAACAGCAATCCAGCCAGACAATTTGATCAATTAGCCCAAGCGAATTTCCCTATAGAGAGAAGAGACGCTACCGACAATACCAATGGTAGTCTCGATCCTAATCTAATTAATACTTTCCGTCAGAGCATGGATCAACTGGCTTTAGACCGAAATGGCAAAGATACCAATATTGGTCAGCGCGTAAATCAATTCTTAGAGCGTGTCAACAAAGGCGAAATCAAGGCTGCCGATGCTGCAAGAATAATGAATGACCTTATGTCTTTGCAGCGTGGAGATGGCGTTACCGCAAATGGTATCCAAAACGCTGACACCAGAAGAGCTTTTGTTTCGGGCTTGCTCGATAATGTCGCTCAACCAGAAAAAATCGACCAGACTGGCACCAACACCTGTAACGCCACCACTGTTCAGGAGCAAATTTATAAGCACAATCCAGCCGAAGCCATTGCAAGAGCAAAAAGAATGGCTGAAACTGGCGAATACACGGCAAACAAAGTTGATGCCAGAGGCAACCTGACTAATGAAGTCTTTTCTGCAAAATTGCCACCAAGCTATTTCAAAACTATGGACCAACTTGCACAAGGCGATCAAACTGCAGATGAAAAATTGAATGTGGCAACCTCTGGTGTTAGCGTCGGCATGTTGAACCACTTCTACCAACAGCGTGGTTTGTATTACAACATCGATAAAGGTGGCACCGAACAAGCCATCAATAACAGAGACACTAATGGCGAATATCTCGCCAAATTTACCAATGGTGAATTCACTAACCAAAAGACACTAACTGGCGGTCCCGACACTGATGCATATGCAGTAGCAGATATGGGACGCTCGGCTGGTCTCAAAGGCGCATTTGTTCTTGCTAGAAACAGCTTCTTGCGCGACAACAGAGAGCATACAGGTGTTGCAAGAATTCAAAGCGACGCCGATATGAAAACAGCAATGGACAATTTGCAGAGAACTGCAGGCGTAAATACGGCCATCATGGTTATGAACGTAGGAAATGTTTATAGCGACCAACGCGGTGGACACGTCGTTTCAATCACAAGGACTGCTGACAATCAATACAGAGTGTCAGACCAGAACGCTAACAGCGCTCTTGAAGGCAAAGTGAAGGATAGCAGCACCTTATTTGCCTGGATGAAAAATCTTGGCGCAACCGAAAGACCTGTTACACCTCCAGGCGAATTCCTCGACAAGAGAGAGCCAGGCAAATCCAGACCAACTTACGATCGTCCCGGTGTCATTCCAGCTACCGAGTGGAACCAAAGATACGGCGATACCCAATTCGAACGCGCCCGCGAACAAAAACGTGCTGAAGAACAAGGTCAAAATCCAACTCAAAAAGCTGAAAATGATCAAGACAAACAGCAAGAAGCCATTAAACAAGCCAAATTGCGTCAGGAAGGAGCCCTTCGTCAATCTCACGCTGCTGAAATTCGCGCCCAGATTTCGGCTCTTGAAGCCCGCTTGAGTGGACTGCAAGGTTCGTTAGAGCGCGCTGACAGAAGCCAGGCTGCCGTACTTTCTGGAAGAGTTGCCGATTTGAACGGCGATTTGATGAGATACACCGCCTAAAACTGTATATAAAGTTATAAATTTAGTTAGGCTTAGCATCCTCTTGACAGCTGCGCTTTTCCGACAATCCTTGCCAGTGCCAACTTTGGCACGCCTCTTTACAACCCGTGCTAATTTTCGGTTTAGGTTAATAGGTATTCAAGGTATGGCCTTGGGTCATTAATTGTCGGTAGAATTTCAGTCTGCCCAATATCTCTTGGAAATCAGAGGAATCTTGATTGTGTCTAAGCTATTTTTGTCATTGCTAATTCTCGCTGTTGCAAACGCCAATCCATATGCCGCACTCGCCAAAACTCAAGCGCATGAAACTCATGAAGTCGAACACGCAGTTGCTCACGAGAAACAAGCATCGCAGTCTCATCTAGTAGTAAACGCACCTCCAAAACAAGTTTACGAAAGCATCATCAAACTGAGACTTGAGAGCAATAACAAAATCAGAGAAGTTGAAAACAAAGGCAGTACCTGCCTTATTGAAGAAAAATTCGACAATCTTCCAGTTATTGGCAAAGCTTTTTGTGTATACAAAGAAACCTATATTCCTTACAAAATCATCGAATATTCGATGGTCAACTCTGATAAATTCAAGGCTTTCGAAGGACGTTGGAATATTGCACCAACAAACAATGGCAGTCACACAATGTTGACATTGACCACTTATATCGATGTCGACATCAAAGTTCCATTCGCCAAACAATTAACTAAGATCCAGACCATGAGCGGCGTTAAGCGCAGACTCAAAGCTGTCAAAGAGTTATCTGAAACCAAAAAACTTTCTGCAGCAACCGTCGCCACTCTATAATTTTGGTGGCAAAGAAGATCTAACTTCTTCCATACGCCGATTCAATTCTTGAAGATTGGCGTATTCAGCTTCCAATGCTCTATTTTCTTCTTGAAGTTGCTCAATCGACACAGGACTACTAACACCAGGAGTGGTGGCAGCTTGATTGACGGGCTTGATAGAATCCAGTTGAGATAATACTGATGCAGCGAAGCGATTATGTGCGTCAGCCCGCTTGAATAGAGATTGTTGCAGATTATTTGACTGCGAATAATCCTGATACGCTTTCATATGCTCTGTATAATCGCCGTCGCGATTTGCTGATGTAATCAGATTATGGACGCTATCTGAAATTGCCGCACCTTTTTGGATTGCTTGATGATTGAAACTTCCTGCTTGCGCCTGAGTTTCAAGAGCAAGCCTTTTGGCATCGTTCCACAAACTTGCATATTGCGCTGCGCTCTCACTTTGGCTTGCAATGACCAGTTTGCTCATATATCCAGACAGCTGAGTTTCAGCTTGAAATAACTGAGTCTCAAGATCAACCAGTTGCTTACACTTCAGCTCGGTTTTTAATTGCAATGGCTTGAAAAATGTACTTGGAGCGGGGCTCAAACCAACAGAGCGCGGATTAATACTTGGTTGGCTATGATAGGTCTGCGAATGGGCAAAATATTCTTTGCGATGAGCGGTGTAAATGGCTAGGGCTTGCTGATATTGCTTAAAAATATCCTGGTATGCCTGCCAGCTAACCCTTGCAACACTTGGATCTGCGGCCTTCTGGTCTAATTCTTGAGCTTTTTTAGCCAGCAAAAGGGTGTTTTGTTTTATCCGCCTGCCCTCACTTATCAATTTATTAGCCGAATTGATGCGACTGCAATCGCAAGCCTCTTGGGCATTCGTCGAAACAGTCCCAAAGGTGAATAAAAGAGCCAAAAAAGTGGGTACAGAGATCTTCTTACAAGTCATCGTTACTATATTATCCATGATAGTGGTTAAAAATGTCTGACGGTCTGGATACGCCAGAAAAAGAAAAAATTCCACCCTACCCTAACTTGGGGCCAGGTCAGATGCCTCCTGCGGGTTCTGGTCCAGGTCCTGGATTAAATTTGCGCCGAACCGAACCACAGCGGCTGGCACCTCAGTCTTTAAATCAAACTACCGGTCAAAGTGACCAACCATCTCCTACCGAACTTTTCGGCATTCCAATTTCACCTCTGCAGGGCAGATACGAATTTATTACTGTAATTGGTGCAGGCGGTGCTGGTGTCATTTATAAAGCAAAGCAAAAACCGCTTGGACGTCCCGTGGCTGTGAAAATGATCCATTCTCATCTGGTAAATGTCACTGCACTCAAGCGCTTTTTACAAGAAGCCAAAACAATCAGCACTATGCACCACCCAAATATAATTTCGGTGCATGACTTTGGAGTTTCCGAAGACAACCAGCCATACATGGTTATGGACTACGTTGAAGGAACTACACTTTCGGACTACATAAAAAAAGAAGGCGCACTCGAGCCGGAGTTTGCAGTAAATCTTGCTATGCAAATTTGTGATGGCTTATCTCACGCTCATTCCCACAACGTTTTGCACCGAGACTTAAAACCAAATAACGTCATGCTCGTTCCACTTGCGGCTGGCGAACACCATTTGCGCGTTCTCGATTTTGGTTTGGCAAAGTTATTTGCCGAAGACGAACAAGCAGATCATCTGACCAAGACGGGCGAAACAGTTGGCACACCAGCATACATGAGCCCAGAGCAAGTTATGGGCAAAAAACTCAGTCCACGCTCTGACATTTATTCGCTTGGCTGTTTGATGTATCACTGTTTGACCGGGTTTGTTCCTTTTGGTGGTGCTACCAAAATGGAAACGATGCTAAAGCAATTAAACGATCCACCTCCTCCTTTCAGTGAATACGATATAGACGTAAGCGAACGTCTTGAAGAGCTCGTGATGCAGCTTTTGTCAAAAGATCCCACCGGGCGCCCTGAATCCATGGCGCAAGTAAAAGAGCGATTGAAAGCTTTAATGAGTTATCATTCTTCGGGCAATGTATCTGCACTTGCGCGCAAAGAAAAGAAAAAAGCACCCGCAAAAAAAATCGAATTTGAACCAAAGAAAATCGCCATGATTGCAGTGCCACTACTATTGGTATCAGTGGCGGGAACTGCAACTTATTTTTACATGCAACAGAAACCGGTTACCAAAGTAGAACAGCCGACGCAAGCTCCAGCTAAAGCAGAACCTGCAAAAACGAGTGCGCCAGCCATCACAAAAGAAGATCCTCCTGCCAACGCAACCACTCCAGAAAAGCCGATAGAAAAAGGTCCCGATTACAAGCCAAATTTCGACGACAAAGTATTTCTTGGCAAATTCGAAGGCAAAGACAATATCCGCGAACTCTCAAGCGATGGAAGCGATATCCAGAACCAAAGTCTTTATTATGTGGGTAAATTAAACGACCTGAAAAAGCTTGATTTGACTAAATCCAAATCGATAAACGATTCAGGACTGGCTTATTTGAAAAACATGCAGCTTACCTCATTGGGATTGAGTAGTACCAGCGTAAGCGATAGTGGTCTAGGAGCGATAGGAACACTCAAATCACTAATGAATTTAGATTTGAGCAATACTAAAATCACTGCACATGGGCTTGCACAGCTATCAACTTGTCGCAACCTTCAAACACTCGATTTGCACCAGAACAAACTAGGCAACTCAAATCTAGATGGACTCAAAGAGTTAAATAACATAGACATGCTCGTTCTTGGTGAAACAGGTATTGGAGATCTGGCAATGAAGTCGCTAACCAATATGAGGATGCTCAGAACTCTTTATTTAAACGACTCTTCTGTTACTAACTCCGGTTTGAGTAACTTGAGTAATTTGGAGAACTTGCAAAAGCTCGATTTAAGCGGCACAAAGATAGACAAGCAGGGATTGAGGTTCTTGGCCAAATTGCCCAATTTACGCGAATTATACCTGAAAGACGTAAAGCTAGGAAATGAGGCGATTTCTGAACTACTCAAGTTTAAATCTGCTCCAGAGAAAATCGACCTTCGAAATACTGGAATCAGTCGAGAAGCAACGATTCCGCTCATGGAGAAAAAGAACTGTGTTATTAGTTTCTAGAAGCCAAATCAGCTCTTCCAGATTTTGTTTTTTTCATTCAATCCGGCATCAAGCGCAATCTTGTCGAATTTGGCAAGCAACATTCCTACAAGCGCAGCTTCTTGCTTTTTGTCGTCCATGTTTAAACATGGAGCACTGAAAATATCTACCAGAACTGGCTTTCGCTTTTCGTCCAGTTTAATAATAGGTTCTATATTTGATTCGTTTTCACGCATTAGTAAGTAGCCCCACCCGAGCGTTGTCGTAAATTAGCTCATAGGCATTTAAATGAATAATAATTGTCAAGTGTGACAAAAGTGTACCTTTTAGGTAGGAGATTTGACTAGTTTCTGGCAAAATAAAAGTCTATGAATCGCTTTCTCAAATACTGCTTGCCAGCGCTTTCGGTTTTGATCCTTTCGGCTCAAGCATCTTTTGGCGCTGATTTAACATCCACTATTAACACTCTTGAAACTCACTTTTTCGAGCATACTTATCCATCGGACGATGAGGAAAAGCGGGTAGAACGCCTTGAAAAGCTAGTTTTCGGCGAATCTAAGAGTGGCGATCTACAGGCACGACTTTCGTCTTTGTCGTCCTCAATGCCAAAAGAAACTGATGCAACACAATTGAGCAGCACTCAAAACAATCAAAATACTCAAGTCGCACAAAACTATGAGACGGCACAAAACAGCCCGGCATCGACTCAAAGCGCCGCACAACAAGACAGCACTCCAGATGATCCCAGTACCGATTATCCAAGAGTGGATGCGGCGGAACATCTGCTTTTGGGCAAAACATTTCAAAAAGAACCAATCAGTCGCAGGTTGGACCAGCTCGAAGCAAAAGCGTTCGGCAAGCCTTCTGGCAATCCAGATTTAAGCGATCGTGTAGACAAGCTCGATGACTATATCCAGAGTCGTTACCATCAATCGCTTGCAGAACTTACCGACCCTAGAAAACAACTGCATTATTCGTCTAGTAGCGAAGACTTAAACAACGGACCGATTACGCTCAATCGCAATCCTCAATTCCCTAACGTTCCTTCAAATGCACCTTCAGTCAACGCTCCTTTGCAGGAACAAGTAAGCTGGATGGAACAAAAGGTGTTTGGACAGTCTATGCAGAACTCTCCGATGTCTTTGCTCGACCGAGTAAAGCGTTTAGAGGGTCAAGTTTTTCCCGGCGAATCGACTGACACAACTGCTTCGCTTCCAATGCAAATTAAAGTGCTTATGAATGCAGTGGAATTGTCGGTCGTAGCACCACCTAGAAATTCTGCGCCGCAACAACAATTCAATCATCAAGTCGCATATAACCAGCAAAGTTATGCTCAACCTCAGTATCAAGAACAGTATCAACAACCCCAACAGCAGTATCAACAGCCGCAACAAGAAGAACAACAAGCTCAAAGCAAAGGACATCCCTTTTTAAAGAGCCTTGCAAAAACTTTGATGACAGTTGGATCCATGGCGGCAAGCTCAATGAGCTATGGCGGTATGGGATACGGTGGAATGGGTTATGGTGGAATGGGTTATGGTGGAATGGGTTATGGTGGAATGGGTTACAACCCTATGGGTTATGGTGGCATGCCACTCAATATGGGCGGTGGCCCCTCTGGATTTATGTGGTAAATCCGAGAAGTGAAAAAAAGAATCAAATTTGTAGCTGTTTCTTTTCTTTTTATTTGTCTATTTCAGATTTCATCTGCGATTGCACAACGCTGGTCTACAAGCGTTATTATTAAAAACCAGGTATTTGCCGCTGGCTTCTTTGAGCACTTCGCCAGTATGCACCACGGGCGGTGAGAAGCGGAACTCAAAAAAAGACCCGGGCGTGGACCCGGGTCTAAATGTTTTTTGGAAGTTCGATAGACTATTCGCCTTCGAGTTCTCCAAGGCTGAATGAATCAGGATGAAACGGTGTATTGA
>CAZFKB010000010.1:31064-49387 GCA_964519785.1 uncultured Candidatus Obscuribacterales bacterium
AACAAACCAGCTGGAAGGGTAACCAAGCTAACGACTAGGCACACAGGACCTGAGTCTTTTCCACCCATTTTTTCGCCGACTGAGTCAGCTGCGCCTTGAGTCAAGTCGATATATGATTTGACGGATTCTCTGACGACTGCAATTGGTGTACCAACTACAAGACCAGCACCCATACCACCTACGCGGGTGAACATGAGGGATCCTTGGGTCACCATATCTAACGGCTCATCGGCTGCTCTGGCTGGTGCTGACACTGCTAGAGTAGCCACAAGGGCCAACAAAGCTCCAATTTTTTTCACTACCTGTATCCTCCTAGTACCTCAGACTCTTATATAGTAGAGCCCTTTACTATTCTATGCCTCATTACAACATCACTTACGCAACTGTTGAAGTTTAAATTTATTACGAGATCCCGCGTGCGTGCCATTGTACACAATGTCAAGAGACTGTATAATTCGCATGGAATCCGGACATTGCTTGCTTTGCGTGTCTTTGCTATTCCAGGGAGAGAGAAGATGTTAGCTGAGGGCGAAGGCGCTTTATTTGGTCTGATAGGTTTTTGCATGGCCCTTGCAATAGTCGCTATTTTGCAAAATCTGGGATGGATTCCCTTCCTTTTCTACTAGTGTTTAGAATTTTTCTTTGTCTTTGCTTTATCGGCTGCATGACCGCGTGCACAGATGTAAACGTTGCCCCCTCCAAAGACAAACTGACCAAAAATGTCACCATTCAACTAGTGGACTGGCACATTATTGGTCTTTGGGTGCTCAACTGTCCTTCAGCTTGGATTTGCGTCAACAATTACAACAACGTTGGAATCAAAAATATTACTATCCGCTACAAGACCTATGGCTATCAAAGACAGGTGTTGGACACAGGACTTTGTACAATCGAGCAAAAGGTTCCGGCTGGTGGCATGAAAAATTTCACCGAACAGGCGCTTGGTTTAGTGAATCTTGAAAGCGACATGCTTTCAGTCGAGCTTATCAAAGTAGAAAGAGATTAAAACGATAGGGTCTTTTTAACGGTATAAGCCTTCTTTGTACATAGAGCGCACTATCAAATATCCGATAGTTGCATAAACAAGCAAAAGTATCAGCATCAACAAAAGTGGTGCTTTTCCGAAAATACGCAGTAATGGTCGGACTATGAAGTCTATTAGAAATAGTCCGGTCGCTGTACCTGGCATTTCGCCCCCTGCTTGAGCTGTATCAAGCGCAATTGTACGGGGTGTGGCTCACTAAGCCAATGGTGAGGTTACGAACCAGTGATATGGTTTTGAATATTAGTGGTGTCTGAAATCGTGACCCGGGAAAAACGGGCTCAAAATCTCAGGATTGAATACTGCAGCAACGCCGAGCAGTAAAAATGCACAAAGTAGAATTGATACTAAAAGCACCATATACCTATTGCGACTCCTGTGAGGTGAGATTCCTTTTGAATTCATTCTCACAGGATTCGTTTAAGGCTCGGTTAAGACTAAGCGTCTGTGAGATTAGAGATGATGAAGGTCTACATCGATGTGTAGCACGCCGCTTGGGAGTTGTGAAACTACAGTGACAACACCATCATCGTGTGAAGAATGTGATGATACACTCGGTGATGTTTTGTTACTATTCTTTGCAACAGGCGTTTTCTTTACCTCAGATTCTTTCGAAGAAGAGGCTCCAGTGTCCTTCTTCACGATTTTTTTCTTGGGTGCAGAAGGCGTGGATTTCTCTTTTCTAATCTCTACTTTTTCGCTCGAAGACGACTCCTGAGCAAACTTTTGCTTGGTCACGGTAGGGTCGTTGTATGCAACAAGCACCTTTTGCGGTATCAAATCTTTGGAGCCGGTCATGGCTGAAGCTATAAGAGTGGGCGCTTCGGCTTTGTTTCCAAGATAAGCTTGAGCATCAATTGGAGTACGAGACAAAACCAAAGTTACCTTTTCAGTACCTGGGTTTTCGTCAAAAGTTAGATAACCAGTTTCAGGAAGAGTGTAGTCCTTGCCTCTTTTGACCTGGTTGTTATCGCCAGTTTGAGGGTCGGGGAAAAGAACCGACTGTTCTCCACGACTTCCACTGGATAAAAGAATATAGGCATAACCATCTATATTCGACTTGAGGTGAAAGCGGATGCGATCACCGTTTTGAAATTTTTCTTTGTTTGTAACCTTGCGCGTAGAGCCTGCTCGATCAAGTTCGATGTAGTACTGAACGCCAGTGTTCAAGGACTTTTCAGGACTATCCATTTGTTCGAAAAACAGTCCTTTGGCTCCTTTCTCCAGGCAGAATCCAACGCCAGTTGAAGCAACAAGCGCTAGTGACAACATCATTGAAAGTCCAATCTTCTGCATTAACACGGTAGTTTCTCCTAAATCATGGCTTGATATGGCTGATGCGGCATCTATTAATAAATATGCTAACCGCATTTGCCGGTTTGGGTCCAGGCGTACCTTCTGGATTTAAGGCAGGAACTCCACTTGAGTCTTGAGCTAAATTAGCTTCTAATCCGTTTACTGAATCAAAAGCTTCGTTGCCCATGAGGTCTTCAGCTGTTTTGAAAATAGATTTCAAACCTTTCTGACTCATTGGTTTTCCATCCTTGCCTGAGAGCAAATCCAGTTTGGTTGGGCTTGCAAGCACAAGGAAAGTATCGAGTCCAGGAGAGTTCGAGATACGAAAGCCGACAAGTTTATGCAATTTTTCGTCAATCTGTTCATCTGTACTTCCCGGGATAGTGAAATGTTTTCCCTTGGTTTTGCTTGAGTCCTCAACAGATTTGCTTGGATAAATTAGGTGGACTTTTGATTCTGGATCTTTCGAGCGATACAGAACGTAAATAAAACATTCTCTTTCGACCGTGCATTTGAGGTGTAGCAGGTCGTTTTCTTTATAGATTTCGCCTGGAGGCTGCAATGACCAATCTGAAAGGACTCCGCTTTCGGCTCCCTTCTTGTTCATTTTATATATGTCCATTTGCAAAGGTGGATGTGTTGGAATGACTACCCAGTTTGCAGGAACGAATTTTGCCTTGCTATATGGCAAGTAAAGAATCAGACCAAGCCCTGCACAAACTAGTACGAGAACGACTAGTACAAGCAAAAGCGGCTTTTTTGAATCTGTCAGGGGATAATAAGATGATCTTGCCATTCCAAAATTATAAGTTGAATTCTGCTTGTAATTTGCTTTAAGCTAAATCAATCTACAGACACGCGCCTGTAGCTCAGTGGATAGAGCATCCGCCTTCTAAGCGGGTTGTCGAAGGTTCAAATCCTTCCAGGCGTGCCATTTTAAATTGAATCATCTCGATGTATGATGCTAATGGATCATTAGCTCAACGGTAGAGCAGTTGCCTCTTAAGCAATTGGTTCTGGGTTCGAATCCCGGATGATCCAAATTGTGATTCTGAAAATTTATTGCGTCTTTGCAAGTATCCAACTATGAGATATGTTGGTAATACAAAGCAGAGGCGAAATTCATTATATGAACGGTTTTGGCAGAGTATTTGCATTCATTTTTGCCATGTTTTGCGCCTTCTTTTTCATGAATATGCGCAACACCATAAACAAAGCAGACATGGTAAAAAGTGCCGAATTCATAGCAATCGCAAATTTGCGCGAGCCGGTCTCTACTTCGCCTGAAGGCACTTGCAGTAAAGGTGCATATGCATTTAGAGGCGACTGTACGATTGAGCGTCCTATTAAGGGCAATTTGCCAAACTCAATCAGCTTTTACAGCGCCGGAAAGGGCTGAGGCGGCGTATCTGGCATAAGCCCCGGGCGGGCAGTAATTTTTCTCAAAATGGACGACAAAAAAAACTATTATTTGATTCGCGGACCGCGCTCGGTCTATACGATGGAAGGCGACAAAATGTGGTGGTCGCAAGGTTCCGATTTGAATATGCTTGAGCTTACGCCAGTAAGCAAAGTCATTCTGGACATTCAAAAATTAAGTATGTGACACCCTTTTGAACACGCTGCGCTATACCCCTCTTGTCAAACGGGAGGCAATGTAGGGAAATGGGCGACTTTTTTAAAATGGTCATTGCTCTAGCCCTTGTTTTTGCAGCTTTTGTTTTCGTCACAGGACGCGGCGGTCTAGATAAAACCAGACTGGTAAAAAGTGCTGAGGCATCAGCGATTGTACAAATAAAAAAAGTGGTCCCCATCTCACCCCAGGAAGAAGTAGTCGGAATCGATTACCCTCTTAAGGTAGAAGCCGAGCTGCTCGAGCCAATCACTGGTGAATTGCCAAGTTTTATGATTCTTTATATGCAACGCTTGGGTCCTTCTAGTTCTGCTGACATAATGCCAGGTAAAGCAGTCGTTTTCGTAAACAAAGACGCAATGGGAAGGCTTACTCTTGAAAAAGGACCACAGGACGTATTTGCAGTGACAGACGACAAAATCTGGTGGTCTAGAACAAACAGATTTATGTTTGTTCGCCGAACTCCATTAAGCGAAGTGAAAAGAGATATAAGAGATATCACTGTTGGTCATAAAATGGCTAATGGAGCGTCGATACTTTAGATTGTGTTAGAATCGCTGCGGCATCAATAAACTGGATTCGCGGCGACCAGAGAATACTAAGGCGATGTTCATCTCATTTAAAAAAGTTTTTTTCGGCTTTTTAGTAGTGCTGATTCTGCAATTGCAAATGCCACCGCATATAGAGGCAGCGATCAAGAGCATTAATGGCAAACCACAAGGTCAAGCAAGTCTAAACAAAGTCGGCAGCCTGCTTTTGGCTGATGGCGAGGCTATTTTGACCGAAACGACTCTGACCATAAACGCCACTAGAAATGGTCAGTCTGAAGTAGTTTTACAGGGAAATGTGTTTAAAACAAACGTCTCAAGCTCTGGCAATGTCACCGGGTTTGTACAGTTCAATGGCGGCACAATGCTTTCGCAGCTCCAGCAAAACACACACGAGCGGGTTAGCAGAACCGACGGGACGAAACAGTCCATCCAGATCACAAGCGTAAGTCCAGAGGTGATCGAAACCAAGAATAACAATATTCCAGTGCCTCAAGTAGTGCATGTTCATTCTCCCCATGTCTACACTTTTGAAATAAGTACTGGACAAGATCCCAAATGCATTTTACGTCCGACTTGTCATTGTTTATTGCGCAAAAGATTTGTAATGGCATTGATTCTAGTTGGAGTGGCTTGTGCCATTACTCTACCGATTGTCATTCCACTTGCTGCAGGCGGTGGCGGCAACAATAATCAGTGGTGGCGCAATACTGGTGGCACTCCAGGCATAGCTGGCGGAGGCGGATTTGCCGGACCAGGTGTAGTATCTCCAGCAGCTGCTGGTGGCGCTCCTGCTAGCAGCGGGGGCGGTGGCGGTGGTGGCGGACCAGGAGCTTAACTAGTTTCCTTGAACCACTTGCAGTTTCAAACGTGCTCTTGAATCTTCGAGTTCTTTCTCTGACTCTACAATAATTTGTTCCATATAAGAATGGCTTACTTTGCGCTTTTTATTGATTTCAAATCTTTTGGCGATCATTTTAGGCATCAACAAAATAGCTTCAAGCGTTCCCAACATCCAGGGAATTAATTGACCGCCACGCAAAATTACCACTACAAAATAAAAAGCTTGCCAGAAGAAAATCTGAGGCAAGAACTTGATCAGAAGAGGCATTGGGATATTTTTGACGATGGTGTTTATATTATTTCGAGCTGAAAGTTTTACCACCATCGGCGAGTAGCCACTTCCAGTGGTGCCACAACCCAGGTGATAAATTATCGCACTTGGCACATACAAACATTTATAACCCGCGCTTTGAGCTCTTAATGCAATATCTACGTCTTCCAGATAAGCAAAGTAGTCATCGTCAAATAAACCAATATCGTCGAGCATCGCTCGTTTATAGACCGCGGCTCCGCCACAAGCGCCAAGAATATATCGCTTTGTGTTAAAACGCCCTGTATCTTTTTCGCGATGTCCAATTCGTCCTGGCAGTCCGCCTCTTCTATAACCGTCGCCCACACCATCTAGTAAGGTGTGATCGTCATAGGCAAGCATTTTGCATCCGACCGAACCAATTTCTGGATGCGAGTCGAGCTCTTTTACAAGTTCGCTCACCCAGTTTTTATCGACAACTGTGTCGTTGTTTATAAGAGCTAGATATCCGCCGGCAGCGGCTCTGATTCCGGCATTAACAGCAGGGGCGAAACCCATGTTGTGCTCGTTTTTGATAAGTTTTACAGAAGGGTAATTTTCTTCGATAAACGCAACCGAATCATCTTTTGATCCGTTATCGACAATCCAGACTTCAAGCTCGCTATAGGTCTGCTCCATAAGCGAGTCGAGACAGCCCTTCAAAAAGCGCTTTCCGTTCCAATTTGGAATAATGACACTAACAAGCATGGTTGTGTTTTATTGTAAGGCGCAAGCAAATCCTCGGCTTTACAAATATCTCACAACCACTGCTTTAGTGATACGCACAGTTAATAGAAGCGAAACATGTTGCGCATTAATCCAGATGTACGATAGCCACCACAATTACGGCGCCAGTGTTTTTGCCAATTATTCTGGCGCCTGCAACCGCCCATGCCCCAGCCATTGTTCCAATTGCCATTTCCATATCCATTATTCCAGGAACGACCGTGACATCCGTGATGGTGGCGAGCTTCAGCAGGCACTGCAAAAACCAGATTGCAAGCGACTGTACTCAGGGCAAGAGCTAAAGTCAAGTATTTCATTTGCACCTCGCATTTTGTTAACCGTACCTTTTGTCTACTTTGAAAACCAAAATGTTCCGAGCTTAAGACATGTTAATCAGACCTGCTCTATTCCATCTTTATTGATGTAAACTGCCATTGTCATGACAAACAAAAACACGCGCAAAATTCTTTTGGTCACACTTGAGCCTGTGGCAAAGTCTATGGCAGGACCTGCTATTCGTTGTCTTGAATTGGGTAAGCAATTAGCCAAAGAATTTTCTGTCACTATCGCTTCACCTGTAAAAGTCGCTTCGCAAGATGCTCTGGAGCTGGAACAAGACCCACATTCAAATCCTATTAAATTGATTTGTGGTGCCACTAAAACCGTTCTATATAACGAAGCCGCTGGGTGCGATGTGCTTGTAATTCAATCGAATGTATTGCGCCCATTTCCCAAACTTGCCACCATGGGCAAGTATCTGGTGGTCGACCTTTACGACCCCTATTTGTTTACTGTGCTTGTTCAATATAAAGATAAAGGCAAAAGCGGACTTGCAAGCTATCGCCTTATGCATAATATTCTGGAATCACATATGGTGGCATGCGACTTTAGCATGTGCGCATCGGAACGCCAACGCGATTACTGGCTTGGGCGCTTTTGCGGAATCGGTCGCTTGACTCCGGACATTTATGCATTCGATCATTCGCTGCGAAAATTAATCGACCTGGTTCCATTTGGTCTTCAGGACAAACCACCTATTAAGACTGGTCCTGGCATCAAAGGCGTGGTTAGCGGAATCGCTGAGTCGGACAAGGTTATTTTGTGGGGCGGTGGAATCTGGGATTGGTTCGACCCACTAACTGTAATTAATGCCATAGACAAAATCAAAGACAAAATTCCAAATGTGCGACTTTATTTCATGGGCGTGAAATCACCAAATCCCAAAGTGGTGGTTATGGACATGGCTAACAGAGCAATGGAATTGAGTCAACGACTGGGCTTGACCAACAAATATGTATTTTTCGAGGAAGGCTGGACGCCTTACGACAAAAGGGTGAACTGTCTGCTCGACGCAGACGTTGCTGTTTCGTCTCATTTCGATTTGCCCGAAACCCGTTTTTCATTCAGAACAAGAATGCTTGACTACCTGTGGGCAGGACTTCCAATTCTCACTACCTGCGGCGACGATTTATCTACATTGATAGAACATCGAGGTGCAGGACTCTCTCTGCCTTATGAAGATGCAGACAAAATGGCGAAGGCAATGGAAAAAATATTGCTTGATGAAAATTTTCAACAAAGCGCTCGAGCAGCTTCGAGCAAACTGGCAAAGGAGTTCACTTGGCAGCAAGTTAGCGAAAAATTAGTTTGTTATTGCCGAAATCCTTATCATCTTCCGCCCTTTTCAAAGGTGACTATGCCATCTATTATTGAAAGAGCTCAAGCCGTGTATGCACGCGGCGGTAAAGACTTGATTATAAAAAGGTCGAAAGAAGTCATATCTGACATTTTTCGCTGATATACCGAACAAAAAGGACAATTGATGGCACAAGACTGGCTCAGTATGGAATATCAGATTGCGCAAGAAGCAGTAAGCGAGCTTGAAAGCGTGCTTGTGTTTTTGAAGCAAGAAGAGGGCAAAGAGTCGGTCCACGATATGCGCGTTATGTTCAGACGCTGGTACTCGATTTGGGGTGTGCTGCGTCGAGACGGCTGGGAAACCGAAAAATACAAAAAGGGCTTGGGGCGCGATATTCGCCTTGCTTACAAAATTCTAGGCAAAATCAGAGAGTACGACGTTATGTGCAGTCTGTCTAAAAAAATAGGCTTGTGCGATGACGTGGTTAATGCTTTTCGTAGAAAGCGTGACAATGTTCGCGAAAAATTAGTCAAACAATTATCCAAAATCGACCTGAGCAAACTTTTCAAGAGACTTAGACGTTATCTGACCGAGCGCGAACAAATACTTGATATCAAATTCAAGGCTCGCTCCAGATTTTTGCGAATAGTAGGCGGTAAATTAGGCGGCAAATCCAAGGCGAAGACCAGAAAAACACGCAAAATGGTCGAATCACAAGAACATTTCAACATAGTACTGGCAGAACACGAGCGCCGAACAGCAGACCTTGTGGCGCGCGCAAACACAATCGAAGAGCTGCACGATGTACGATTGAGCGTCAAAGCCTGGCGATATTTACTTGTAGAATTTTTCGACACCACTCATCCTGTGCTGGTCAAAGCTCAGCAATATCTAGGAAAAGTGAATGACCTTGATCATCTTGCCAATTTTCTTGAAACCAAGAAATTGGGTCTGGAACCACATTTGATTAAAAAACAAATTTCTATAACACTTAAAAAAAGAGACGAAATGCGCTCTAAGTTCGATCAGCTGAAAAGGTCGCTACCTTATGGATTCAGACCCGAGCTGCCTGGCATGCAAAATCGAGCTTCGAACCACGCTTAATAAGTTATCCTAAATTTGCTGTTTTTAGCCCTCAGGCGGCATACAATAAAGGTTGAAATTGCCGAAGAGGTTGCCATGTGGCGCTAAAACCTCTTTCTATCCAATGATGACAAGGGATAGTCTGATGCCAAAGAAAAAGAAACTTACAATTCTAGGTTCCGGAGCCGCCGGACTTACTGCTGCAATCTACGCAGCTAGAGCCAATCTCGATCCGCTCGTGATCGAAGGGATGCAAGCTGGTGGACAGTTGACCATCACTACCGACGTGGAGAACTTCCCTGGTTTTGAAGATGGCATCTTAGGACCAGACTTGATGACACGCATGCACAAACAAGCGGAGCGTTTTGGCACAGAATTTATTTATGACAATGCCGAGTCTGTCGATTTATCCAAACGTCCATTTGTAATCAAAACAAGCGAACAAGAAATCCATACTGATGTGCTCATCATTTGTACTGGTGCTACAGCAAAATTGCTTGGACTTGAAAATGAATCCAAACTGATGGGTCATGGCGTCTCAGCTTGCGCAACATGCGATGGATTCTTCTTCCGCGACAAGAAAGTATTTGTCGTTGGTGGTGGTGATACTGCTATTGAAGAAGCCATTTTCCTTACCCGTTTTGCAACTTCGGTCACTCTCATTCACAGACGCGACAGCTTTAGAGCTTCACGAATCATGGTAGACAGAGCCAAGCGCAACGAAAAAATCGACTACATTCTAGATAGCGTGGTCGAAGAAATCGGCGACCCAGCAGAACATCAAGTGAAGTGGATCAAAGTGAGAAATCTCAAGACAAACGAAGTAAAACAGCTTGATGCTGATGGCATTTTCATTGCTATTGGTCACCAGCCTAATACCGATTTGTTCGTCGATCAACTAGATCTCGATCCGTCTGGATATTTACTGACCGACGGAGTTAAAACCAAGATTCACGGCGTCTTCGCTGCAGGCGACGTAATGGATAGCGTATACAGACAAGCTGTGACTGCAGCGGGAACTGGATGCCGTGCCGCTCTTGAAGCGCAGTGGTTACTTGAAAATGAAGAAGACGCGGAGGGAGGTCAGGACGAGCAGGCTGTAAAAAAGCATGAAGTATCTACGGCTGCTGGTATCTCGACCTAAAACTTAGTGCTCGATCTCAAAATAACAAAAGCAAGTTATTTGCGTGACCTGGCAAAAGAGCACGAGGCATCTCGTCACCCCTTTTTAAAAAATCCAAGTCTAACTGTAAGACAGGCTATCAATGTCCTTTTCAATTATGATGCACATGCATCACTCTTGCGTCGCTTATTGCTAAACGCAGCAGGAAAGATGCCAGAGGCGGCTGTAGGATTTATTCTCGAAAACGTGCGAAACGAGTATGGAAATGGCGATTACAAAAACTGCCACCAACAGCAGTTGCGTGATCTAATCAATAGACTCACTAGTATCGAGCCTGGTTATAATGCCCAAAAGGTAAGTCGAGGAGTGCGCCAGTACATGAAGCTGGTGGTAGATTATTACGACCCCAAAGAAGAAAACTCCTCTTTGAACTTCTATTTGCCAGCTGTTATTGCAGGTGCAATCTCAGCAACCGAAATTATGGCTATGGAAGAATTTCGTTCTATGCACCAGACGTTTCATACTTTCGATTTGGAAAATCATATCTGGTTCGACCATGTTACAGTCGAAGCTGAACACTCAGATGAAGCACTTTGTCTTGCTGAATTCTTTCTTGCAAAAAACAATCATAAAAAAGCTGTTGAATATGGCTTCAGAGGCGTGCTTGACGCTAACTGCCATTTATACGACGGATTGATGGAAAGCACCGGTTTCTAGGACTTATTCTATGCCTGTATCACCTATTCTGGTTGGAAAACACATCGCGATGATTGTGCGCCAGTTCAGTCCTCATGGTGGTCTTGAATTATATACGCACAAACTGGTTGAAGGATTGCTTGCAAACGGCCTAAGAGTAAGCGTTGTATGCGAAGAAAATAAGTCCGATTTCAAACATCATAATTTGCAAATCCTGACTTATGGCGAAATGGAAAAACCAGGTACTGATGGACTACCCCGCGATGAGCGCTACCGCTATGCCTTTCGCAACAGCAAGATTCTTTTGCAAAGACATAAAGGCGAATTCGATCTGATTCACAGCCAACATTTGCCATGTATTGAGCCTGATGTAGTCACATTTCACAATCATTCGGTCAAACGTTTGTCTAGCGTTGGCGAAACCTGGGAAAAATTGCTGAATGAATCCAAAATTGCCTTGGCAAAAAGATACAAAGCTCGCAATACTTTCGACAAATATTTGATGGATAATGCGCTTTGTCGAATTTTTGTTTCGCACGTAATGAAAGACGATTATTATCAAGTCTTTGAAGCAAACGAAGAAGCTCCTTATGTAATCGCCTATCCAGGAGCGTCGACCAATGTTGACTATTCGACCATCACTCCAGTTGAAGAAAACGAATTTACGTTTGTATTTTCAGGCAGAGGCTTTCGCAAAAAAGGTCTCGACATATTATTTAGAGCATGTCAAATCCTCAAAAAACAAGGTCAAAAATTCAAACTGTTGGTAACAGGGGTACGAGACAGACTCGAACTCAAAATCAGGGCAAAATGGCTTGGAATCGAAGACCATGTTGAATTTCTAGGATTCGTAAATGATATCGAGCGGATTTATGCCAGAGCCAAAGTGCTCGTATTGCCTTCTAGAGTAGAACCATTTGGGATGGTGCCAGTACAAGCTATGCAACTAGGGCTTGTGCCGATTGTCAGCCGAGCTTGCGGTGTGTCTGAAGTTCTAAAACACAATCACGACTCTCTCATTCTTGAAAATCATTTAGATCCAGCAGAACTAGCATCGCTCATGCGCACGCTAATGCTCGATGACCAGCTTAGAATCACACTTTCTAACAACGCTCGCATTTCTGTTCAAAACATAAACTGGCACCACACTTTAGATGCAACGCTAGAAGCCTATGAAAAGGCTCTTTCTACCCCACGAAAAACACCAGTTGTGTCTCAAGCTAATATAAGTGATTTTGCCAGAGGTCTAAATGAATAAAAAAGCAAACAGACTGAAAGACGAGACAAGTACTTACTTATTACAGCACGCATATAATCCAGTCGAGTGGTATCCATGGTGCAACGAAGCACTGGAAGCCTCACGCAGCCAGGACAAACCCATTTTATTGTCTATTGGCTATTCTGCCTGTCACTGGTGTCATGTAATGGAACACGAGTCTTTTGAAGACGAAGACACCGCTGCGCTTATGAACAAGCTTTTCATCAATATTAAAGTCGATAGAGAAGAACGTCAGGATCTCGATGAAATTTATATGCGTGCAGTCCAGGTAATGACCGGACATGGTGGTTGGCCAATGACTGTTTTTTTGACACCGGATTTAAAACCATTTTTTGCTGGCACATATTTCCCGCCCGAGAACAAGCATGGCATGCCATCTTTTAAACGAGTGATGCTTGGAGTAGCACAAGCATGGCAAGAGAGCAGAGCTGATATTTTAGAGAGCGCATCTGAGATTACAGACCACATCGCCAAATTGAATTCGATTACAGACAACCATGGCGAAGAAAATATTTCTTTCAACAAGTCGGTCTTTAATAAAGTTCTGCACAAAATCAGCAGTAATTTCGACCCCAAATGGGGCGGATTTGGCGGTGCGCCAAAATTTCCACATCCATCGACTTTGCAGTTATTGCTGCGCATAAGAGAAATAAGCGAAGGAGATGAGCGCAAACAAGCCGAACAGATAATCGAAACCACCCTCGATAAAATGGCTCTTGGTGGCATCTGGGACCACTTGAGCGGGGGATTTGCTCGCTATTCTACCGATAGACGATGGCTCGTTCCGCATTTTGAAAAAATGCTCTACGACAACGCACTGCTTGCCCCGGTTTATTTCAATGCCTATCTTGCAACCGGCAAAGAATTCTACAAAGAAATAGGGTGTTCAATTCTTTCTTTTATCAAAAACGAGTTGACGAGCGAAGACAACGTATTTTATTCAAGTCTAGACGCAGACAGCGAAGGCGAAGAAGGAAAATTTTATGTATTTAGAAAAGACGAAATTTTAGATCTTCTAGGCAAAGAGGAAGGCGAATGGTTCGCCACCATATACGGGGCAACCGAAGAAGGCAATTTCGAGCACCAAAATAATGTTTTGCATTTGCAGAATATATTGTCTAAAGAAGAAACTCAAAGAGCAAGACCCTCGATAGAAAAGCTGCTCGAAGCACGCGCCAAGCGAGTTCGTCCTGGACGTGACGACAAAATTCTTACTAGCTGGAGTGCACTTATGATCAGTGCGCTGGTGTCGGGCTTTAGAGCAACAAAAGAAAATATCTATCTAGAGCAAGCCAAGCAAGCTGCCACATTTTTGCTAGCAAAAATGGAACAAGATGGAAATTTGGCACGCACTTATGGGCGCGGCAAAGCCAGATTGACCGGTTATTTAGACGATTATGCATATCTGGTGCAAGCCTTGCTTGATTTATGCGCTTGCGACTCAGAGACAAAATGGTTCGATAAAGCACAGTTGCTAGGTGAAAAATCGATTGAATATTTCTATTCAAGCGAAGAGAAAGATTTTTATTACACACCCAAGAATCATGAAAGTCTCATTTTGCGCCCCAAGAATTATTTTGATGGCGCGGTACCTTCAGCGACTTCGGTCACTTGTATGAATCTTTTGAGACTATACAGACTTAGTGACAATGAAAAATTCCAAAAGATTGCATTAGACACCATAGGAACTTATGCAAGCTTATTTGAAAGAGCTCCCGACCAGTTTGCTAATATGCTTTGCGCCCTGGATATGCACCTTTCAGTCGGTAAAGAAATAGTATTGATTCTCGATTCAGACGATAGTGAGAGCCAAAGATTCTTGCAATCGGCTTTATGTCGCTTTGCTCCAAACGACATCGAACTGGTCAAAACAAAAGACTCTTTGCATTCCAGTCCGTTGTTTGAAGGACGAGAACTAAAACAGGGCAAATCCACCGCATATATTTGTCAGAACCACGCTTGCAAAGAGCCGATTACTGATATTGATCTACTCGAGGCCGAATTGCATTGTCACTTGGTAAAATCTAGCCAAAAGGAGACAAAAAACTGATGAACCAGCCAAAAGACCTTGAGACAAAGCTTTCTTTCATTCGATCTATCAAAGCGCCAATCCTGGTTTCAAGTCTAATCTGGTCTATATCAGCCCTTACCTTTTGTCTTGCTATCGCGTCTCAAGATGTTTCAAGAACCGAAAAATACACAGAAGCCGTTTTTCTTCTTGGCGTAAGCACTTTTATCCTGGGCGTTGGTCTTGTCATTCTTTTGTATCAAATTCGCCGTTTGCACAAAAAATTGCAAACAGTAGCCGAATTGCTTGAAGAAATGAACCAGAAAAAAGAATAGGTCACTAAAAATACAGCGCTTGCTATTTGACCTGTGTACTTGGCATTTTTTTGAGCGGCACAATTGGATGATTCAAAAATAGCTTAGTACGCTTTCTCACATCAGGGTCCATACGCACAGCCAGCTCGAGTGCCTCTTTGGCCTGGATTTCCCAATTTAAGCGTTTATATAGTCCATAGAACAAATAATAGTAATCCGAAGTTTTTCGGTTCTTTGCAGCAGCATAAGTTTCAAGATAGCCAAGCGCTTCCTCTAAATGTCCACTTTCTAGTGACGCATAAGCAGTAGTTAGAAGAAGGGCATCGCTTGTCCCGAAAACCTGCCTTGCTTGAGTGGCAATTTTATATCCCAGGTCTTGCATCTTTGTGGTGCCAATACCAATACAAGCTCTTGCAAGAGGTTCAAGCACGTCGGCGTTATATCTATCCAGTAAATGTGCTTGCTGCAATTCTAGAAAAGCAGCATTAGGATTGAACTCTGCCAGAAAGCAACGACCAAGGATCAAATGCAAATTAGATCTATTTGGCTGCACTTTCACCGCTTCGCTTGCATATTTTCGAGCGGTCGCAAAATCGTCTGTGGCTATGGCTGCTTCAGCAAGTCCCGATTGCATTTCCCAAATTATTTCAGTTGAGAGATTTTGCTTGTCGGCTAGATCTAAACCCTCACTAAAATATTTTTTGGCTTCTTCAAATCTTTTTCGTTTTAAGCGATGAGTGCCAAGGACAAGATCGAGAATTGCTCTATATTCTTTTACATCGCCCTGATCTTTGAGCACTTTTTCAGCACGCTCGGCTCCTTTATCAAGATTGCCTTGAAAAGCCTGAGCCCAGATATCCATGACCTGACTGCGCTTGCTTGAAGGATTCAGTCTGTAAGTCTCGCTCCAGAGTCTCTGGTCATCGTACCAGTAATAAGTGCGCCAGTTTGTCAGACCACAAAATAAAAGAACCAGAGTGCTTAAAATGGCGATAAGCATTTTTGGTTTCTCGAAAAATTTAACAGACAATAAATAAGCTACTACAGTGCAAAGACAAGCCGATGCTATATAAAACCTTCTGTCTGAGACAATTTCGGGCTGAACCATAACAAAGTTAGGCAAAAGCGAAATAACAAGAAGCGCAAGTGAAAACGAGACCACAAGCGTGGTTCGCATTCTGTAGGCAAGATAAAGAAGTGCTATCGGAATTAAAATCCCTATAACACTTAGCACCTGGTTCAGTAAAGAAACTGGCAGTTGAGGCGGGTCTAGCGTAAAACCATAAGGAATAAAAAATACTCTCAGATAATAGGTAGCAAGCATTTGTCCCTGACTGAGCAAATAAGAAATTGGGTCCAATTTTTCAAGCCCGAATCCATTTCCAATTGGAGCTACATATTTGACCAGCAAAACAAAAGGCACAACCAGTGCTAGAAACAACTGCGCGAAAAATTCATATGGACGACTGACGAGCCAATTTTTGTATGTTTCTTTTTGTGGTTTCATCAATATCGTCAAAGCGAGAAATGCACAAGGTGCAGTTATTCCTTGAGCCGACGACCATGTAGCAAGAATTACAAAAAAATAGCCGAATCCATAACCCAGTAAGCCGGGAGTTATTTCTTTAGTCAAAAATCCAAGCATAAAACAATGCAAACTAGCCAAATAATAAAAAGTGACAAGCAGAGTGGATCTTGCAGATATATAGCTTACTGTCTCACTTGAGATAGGATGACTTGCAAACAAACAAGTTGCCACCACAGTCAATAAATAGGGATTGAATGAAACAGAGTTTTTCCAGGTTTTTAGCTGATAGCGAGCGATTCTATAAATCAGTCCACCCCACAAAAGACTGTTGCCCAGGTGAAGTGCTAAATTAATCGAGTGATAAACCGAAGGATAGCGCATTCGCACACCCTGAACATCAAGCGCCAGAGTAGCTCTGAAAAGTGGCTCGCTAAGCGGGCTAGTCAAACATTGAGTCAATGTTTCCAACCAGAATTTTGGCCAATCTAGAATCGCAATCAATGGCCATAAATTGAACTTGTCCATATAGACAAATTTATTCCAAAGACTTTGAAGATGACAGGCAAGCACTACGGCTGCCACCACATAAGCAATTATCCCAAGATATTTATAATTGACTTTGGACTCAGTCACTTGATTCTCCGCCTGGAAAAAGACCGGCTGCCTCAGAGATATTTTTGGTAACTTGAGGAGGATTGCCCGATAGCTCTACTCGGGCAGCTCCCGACGCATCGAGATTGAGTTCGTCTTTGACAAATAATTTAGCCTTGGATGCACCATCGATATTAAGGGTACCTTTTTTACAAACCAGCTTATTTGCTACCAGCTCGCTTGCACCGGATAAGTCGGCAGTTAAATCATCACAAGTGCCACTGCACAAAAGGGTGGATGCACCATCGAGATTTATTTTGAGCGATGATGATTTGATGTCATTCATGGTGCCTTTACAGGCTCCACTAATATCTATGCTTGCCACTTCAGGCATGCCTACTGATATTTTAGGCGCAGTGGCTACGTTTACATCGTTGAATGTTATTTGAAGAGTTCCGTCTTTGACTTCAGTTTTTATTTTGCTTAACTCACTTTGCTCACTGGTCACACTAAGCGAACAAGCTTCCTGAACTGATATATCTAGAATGCAGCTTCCATTTACTAACAACGAAGAAAAGGTCTCGACTGTACGAGTATCGGTTTTTTCAGTCTTATCTTCGGGTGACTTTGAACTATTACTGCATGCTGAATTGAGAAATAGACAAGCAATCAAAACCAATGTTGCAAAAATAGTTTGGCGAGCCTTTTTGGATTTCAAGTATTACTCTCCCCAAATTTCTTTCCCTATTTTAAATGATAAAATGTCAGCATGGAAAACAAAGAAAAGAACGCCTCGCAGGCTCAAAACGCCAAAAAAGTTGCCAAAGCCGAGCTCATGCAATCCTGCAAAGCTCTGTATATCCCGCTTGCGCTGTTTTTGTCATGCGTTAGTTTTGCTGCTGGTGCCTTCTTGATTAACGAAGGCGAAGCTTTTGGCTGGCTCTTTATCAGCATCACTGGATTTTTATCGATTACTGCTTTTATTGCTCTTTTCAGTTTCCAGAATCCATTTAGAGCCAAAGGCATAATTACTCCGTCTAAACCAGACGACAACTAGATAATTAAAAGCCTTTTTCTCGTCTTCGAAATAGTCGATTACCGCAAAGCAAAAGGTCCCACCGTATAAGTGAGACCTTTGAAATTCTTTTGCAGTATCTGCAATCGATTAACGTTTCGAGAATTGGAAACGTTTACGAGCACGTTTGCGACCGTATTTTTTACGCTCTTTCACTTTGGAATCACGTGTGAGCATTCCTTGTGTACGAAGCGCTGGTCTGTTAGCGGGATTTGCTTCGGTCAATGCACGAGCGATACCGTGTCTGATGGCACCCATCTGTCCAACGATACCACCACCTCTAACCGAGATCATTACGTCGAAACGACCGACTGCATCTGTCAATTGAAAAGGAGCTTCGAAGACTTTTTCTAAACCGTGACGTCCGCCTACATAATCTTCTACGGTGCGGCCATTGATGGTCACTTGACCTTTACCGGGCAAGAGACGAACTCTGGCTGTGGCAGTCTTTCTGCGACCTGTTCCGTAGTACTGAATAACGCTAGTCATCTGCTTGCTTTTCCTTTCCTTTTAGCGAGATAGAGTATAAGTCTGGGGTTTTTGCGCTTCGTGCGGGTGCTTGTCACCAACATAAACTTTGAGTTTGGTGAATTGCTCACGACCCAATGTG
>CAZFKB010000011.1:0-48747 GCA_964519785.1 uncultured Candidatus Obscuribacterales bacterium
ACTATTCCCATAGATAAAATTAGTGATTCAAGAACTTTTTTGGCATCTTCAAATGATTGCTTAGCTAGTATGCCACCACCGCCGATGCACACAAGTCCAATAACGAACATCAATATACTTTCAAGCCACATTTAATTGGTCTTAGCCTTGAGCTTGTCGTTATCCTGAGGTGGAAGACTCACGAACAAGATTGTGGCGATAATCGAAAACATGATGGCCACGCCAAGCAAAAATTTGTGGATAAGATTTTTTTCGTGCTCGACTTGACGTTCAAAAACCATGTCACGAACAGAAATAACGCTCGATTTGTTTTGTTCGGGCTCTACTTTGAAAGGTTGACGTGATTTGTCCTTGAGCTTGTCTATAATCGTCAATTTAGCATCTGGTGAAGCGCCTGGATCTGGAGCATCTTCTTGAGCCAGAACGCAAACAGGCGATAGCACAAAACCAATTGTCAGCGCATACGCGGTTAGGACTTTTTTGTCTAATTGCAAGTGCCTGCACCCCTTTTCATTTAGAACTATCTTAAGTCAAAGGTTCATGTGCTGGCAAGAAAAGCTATTTATCAAAAAGTATTGGCAACCGCTTACGACCCCAATTGCCTTTTTTGTCGTCGAATACTCCGCTAATTTTGGCACCACATTTATTGCAACAGCCATTCTTTATGTTGTATTTGCCAAGCTCGAACCAGTCGCGTTCTATTAGTAGATGTTGGCATTTTGGACAATATGTACTCTGACGTTTTTTATCGTATACATTACCCGTATAGGCATATTTAATTCCAGCGGCAATAGCTATTTCACGAGCTTCTATGAGTGTTGTAGCTGGTGTAGGTTGATGTTCAATCAATTTGAAATCCGGGTGAAAAGCCGTAAAGTGCACCGGCACCTCTTCGCCGAGATTGCTTACAATCCAATCGCACATCGCTTTCAATTCGTCATGCGAATCGTTTTCTTGCGGAATTATCAAATTGGTAATTTCAAACCAGACATTGCTTTCGTTCTTCAGCCACTTTAACGTTTCAAGAACAGGGGCCAGTTCCGAAAGCGTGAGCTGTTTATAAAATCGCTCGCTAAAGGCTTTCAAGTCGACATTGGCTGCATCTATTAGAGAATAAAATTCAGGTCTTGCCTCAGCCGTGATATAGCCAGCTGTAACTGCTACTGTTTTAATGCCCACTTCATGGCAGGCGCGAGCCGTATCTAGAGCGTATTCAAACCAAATAACCGGATCGTTATATGTAAAGGCTACACTCCGACACCCAAGACGTAAAGCCGCTTGAGCAATGTCTTCGGGATAAGCACGCTCACTCAATCTTTCGATTTCGCGAGACTTACTAATGTCCCAATTTTGACAAAATCGACACCCCAAATTGCAACCAGCCGTGCCAAAAGACAAAATACTCGTTCCCGGCAAAAAATGATTGAGCGGTTTCTTTTCTATTGGGTCGACACAAAAACCAGTGCTCAATCCATAGCTGGTCAAATACATTTCTCCGCCCAGATTCTGGCGAATGAAACAAAACCCGCGGTCACCGTCTTTAAGCACACAGGCTCGCGGACAAAGGTCACAATGAATTTGCCCCTCTAATTCAGCGGTATGCCAATATTTGCCCTTGCGGGTGAAATCGTTTTTTAACTCCATAACTTAAGTATATCTTCGAAAAAGAATCGATTTTGGAAAAACTGGGCAGTAAGTTATTAGGCTTATAGCAATAAAGATTTCGGGATAACTCACGGGAAATTACTAATGTTCGGCTCAAAAGGTCCTAAACCAGCTCCTCCCAGATCCGGGGGCAAATCACCCGGAATCACGCGCCTTCCACAGGTTTGGGGAATTCCCGAACTCGACGTAGTAAATGGAATGCTGCAACTGGCCAAAAAAGACCAGGGAAAAGTAATTGAACAAACCTGGTCGGTTGAAGGTGTAGACAAACTTTTTATTTTGACGGTCACTTCAGACGAGTCTGGCGACCCTGAGTGGGTAATGTCTGAGAGTCAAATTACCAAAAACAAGATTATGTGGGCTCATCGCACCATCGATACTGGCTTGATCCACAGTATTATCATGGCTGAATCGACCGGCGTCGTGGCAGGCAGCGAGGGCGGTAACGACAGTTTATCGAGCATCAATCTTGGCGGATTTACAGGCGAACACCCGGTTCCCGAACCCAAAGCCAAAGAAGTTCGCTCGACCTTGGGTTCAGCGCCGCCTCCGCCCCCATTGCCGGCTGCTCCAGGTGCAGCGCAAGCTTTGCAGAAAACTCAGAGCGCTCCAGTTAGTTCAGGAAAGTTAGAAGGAAGCATTGCCGATTTGCCCCTGCACAAAGTGCTAGAAAAAATCATGCAAGAAAAGCTCACCGGTCGCTTAGCAGTGCGAGGAACTGAAGGAAGCGGAGACATCTATACTCAAAATGGCGAGCCCATTCATGCCACCAACGGTAGTGGAAATGGCGATAAAGTTCTTGTAGACCTCGTCACAGTGCGCAATGGAAAGTTTCGCTTTGTCAAAGACGAAAAAAGCCCAAGTCCGACTAATACAACTACAAGACGAATCGAAAGTCTGGTTGTAGAAGTATCAGCCATAAATGACCAGATTCATTATTTGGAAGCCAGAGGTCTTTCTGAAACGGCATTTTTGTTATCGCCCAATTCACGGATATCTGACAGCGATTTTCATGCCCATCCCGATCTTTCAAGTGGCGTGCCTATCGACCCCAACCTGCAGCTGGCTGTATTTCGCGCTATTGGTCCTGGCAAAAGTCTGGCTGAATTGCTCAAGGCAAAGCCATTTCGACGCGCAGAATGGATTCCAATTATTTTCAACCTTGTATCTTCCAATTTATTGCAGATAACATCTCAGCCCATGAAATCGGAGAAATCCGAAGCCCCTCAACCGGTCGATACGGGGCTAGACTTCAACTCGATGAAAGGCTGCATGCAGCCAGTTCTAGACCAGAATTTGGGCATTTACGACGGTCAAGTTTTTATTTATTTCATTGCACTCGAGTTTTATCGTTTCAACCAATTTCACACACCCTTCTCTATTGCTTGCTTCTGCCTGAAAGCCGTGACAGAACCTCAACAGCTAAGTCCCGACGAATTGAGGCGTGCATTGTCAATAGTCCAATCCAAATTGCGACCAGTTGACATGATCGGTCAGGTAAATAATAAAACTTTCGGATTGCTGTTGCCCAATTCAGATACAAATGAGGCGAATGCCCTGTTAAAAGAAATACAAGCGGCGCTTGGCAATAGCATGTATGAACATTTCGGTTTAATCTCTACCCCTGACACTCCAGGCTCCATGACTATGCAAGAATTGCTCAATGGCGCCATGCAGTGCCATAAAAGGGCGGAAATGTCATACTCCAATCTGGTTTGCCATGAAACTGCACAATAAACCATGTTCCAGGCTTGTAATTGAGCCTTGAGCCGATAAAATATAGATCGCTATTTAAGCCGCTAGGAAACCGATGCCCTTAATTAATTACGCAAAACGAGAAGTCACATACAAGCTGGTCTATTACGGCACCGGTCTTGGTGGCAAAACAACCAACCTCAAATACATCCACTCCCAGACCAATCCTAGTTGTCGCGGGGAGATGATCTCGCTTGCTACTGAAACAGAACGTACTTTATTTTTTGATTTCATGCCGCTCGACCTCACCTTGACCAATGGCTACAAAGCCCGCGTAGTGCTCTATACCGTGCCTGGTCAGGAAGAATATGATTTGAGTCGCAAACAAATTCTTCGCGGTGTAGACGGTCTCATTTTCGTGGCTGATTCCAGCCAAACGCGATTGTCTGCTAACGTCGACTCGCTCAAAAACATGTTCGACAACTTGAAATACAACCGCATCAAAATCGAAGACATTCCCTGGATTTTGCAATACAACAAGCGAGATCTCGGTGATGCAGCCTCAATCGACAGATTGGAGAACGACCTCAATCACACTGGCGTTCCCTATTTTGAAGCAGTAGCGCTTGAAGGTTTGGGCGTTTTCGCCACTCTCAAAGCAGCAATCAAACTGATGGTTAATAATACTCGCGCAGCAAGCTCTTAGCGCGGCTTTTTAACTAACTGATATTTGTTCAATACTTCTTCCCAGTAGCCCTGGGTCTTGAGTATGAGCTCACACACTTCACGCACCGCACCACCACCACCTGGCGAGCGAGTGACATAATCAGCTACCGATTTTAATTCTTCTGCAGCATTGCCCACAGCCACTCCAAGCCCGCTTTGGACCACAAGAGGTCCATCGTGAAAATCATCTCCTACAAATGCAACTTCGCTTGGATCAAGCTTTTCTTCAGCCAAAATCTTTTCAAAAGCTTCTTGTTTGTCCATGTGACCCTGGTACACATGTTTAAATTTTAGTATGCGCGCGCGCTCTTCAACCGACGGAGAGACTCTGCCGCTTATAACGCCAGTACTGATGCCAAATTGATTGAGCAAATAAAGTCCAAGCCCATCTTTTGAATTAAAAGCCTTGCACTCGACCGGTTTGCCGTTGTCTGTAATATACAAAATGGTGGAGTCAGTCAAAACGCCGTCGACATCCATCAAAAGCAATTTCACCTTAGACGCCTTAGAAAAGACGTGAGCCGGTAGCATCTGCAAATCTTTGGTAAGCATATACAACTCCAATCCAATACCAATAAGGACACAAGCTTACATCATATACGCGCAAAGAGTGTATATTTGTGCAATGATTTCATTTCAAGTTTTAGATACTCAAGAACTTCAAATAAAAACCATCCTGGCAAAGCCACCAGTCAAGACTATAGATTGCGATGTCTTGATTCTTGGCGGCAGTATGGGAGGAGTGGCAGCTGCTCTAGCGGCACTTAAGCCAGATCCAAATGGCAAGCGCTTAAAAGTATGTCTTACAGAAGAAACCAAATGGCTTGGCGGCCAGATGACCAGTCAGGGCGTCTCTGCCCTGGACGAAAATTGGCTTGTAGAAACCACAGGTGCAACACTGGATTATATTAACTTGCGCCTGGACATTCGTAAGCACTATCTAAAAATTGCAAGTGTAGAAGGAAAAAAGCAAAAATATTTCCACCCGGGAAATTCATGGGTCACCAGACTGTCATTCGAACCCCAGGCAGCCCTAGACGTTTTGGATAGTCGCTTGAAGCCCAGTATTGCAGATGGTGCGCTATCAATTTATTTACGACACAAATGTATCCAGGTAAACACAAAAAGCAATGGCGCTTCGAACGAAAACAAAATCAAAGTAGAAAAAGTCCTTTGTCTCAATTTAGAAACCGAAGAATTTATTCAATTTGTTCCCCGAATCGTTCTCGACGCCACCGAATGCGGTGACTTGCTCCCACTGGCAAATTTAAAATACTTATTTGGTCAAGAAAGCGAAGAAGAGACCGGCGAGCCACACGCACCCCCACAAGCTAATAAAGAGAATGTTCAAGATTTTGTCTATCCATTCATTTTGGAAATGCGCGAAGGCGAAAATCATACGATCGAAAAACCAAAGGACTACGAAGCCTTGCGCGACTACCGAAAATTCAGTCTACTTGGTTTCAAGATGTTCGAACTGGCCCATAGAAAAAATCAAGATGGCACGACCTCAGAGCTTCTACCATTCTGGACTTACAGACGGCTTATAGACAAAGATAACTTTCAACCAGAGTTTTACCCGCGCGACATTTCGATGATCAACTGGGAGTCAAATGACACGCGTGATATGAATTTTCTTGATAAGAACGAAGAAGAAATGCTTTTATTGCTGAGAAAGGCCAAAGATATAAGTCTCAGTTTTCTATACTGGCTACAAACCGAAGCTCCGCACGACAATGGCGCGGGCAGCGGATTTCCGCATTTCATGCTGCGCAAAGATTTGCTCGGCTCAAAGGATGGCTTATCGCTTTATCCTTATATAAGAGAATCGCGTCGCATAAAGGCTCTCACTACAATTACCGAAAAAGATATTGGAGCACAGTATTTCACAGGTGCGCGCTCCCGCCTCTTTACCGACTCTGTAGGCATAGGACTTTATCCTATCGATATACACGGAAGACAAGAAGCTGGAGCCGCACAAGCGACCAAACCTTTTCAAATTCCATATGGGGCACTTGTGCCAATTGATGGCGACAATGTAATGGCGGCGTGCAAAAATATAGGCACCACCCATATAACAAACGGCGCTTATCGCCTTCATCCAATCGAATGGGCTATTGGCACCGCCTGTGGTGCAGCTGCTCGACTTTGCATTCAGGACAACCTCCTTCCCTGGCAAATACACGCTAATGAAGAACGACTCAAAAAACTGCAAACAGAATTACTGCAAGATGGAAATCCTATTTTCTGGTTTGAAGACTTGGAGCCAAACCATAGCGACTTCGTCCGAGTGCAATTGCTAGCTACCTGGAAAGAAATCGCTTTTGATGTTAGCTCTTTGACTAGCGCAGCTGTTCGCCTGGAATGCTAAAAGTTTGGCCGTTATATTTATACGTTACTATCGCACCATTCAGATTAATCGAAGGTGGAGCTGGTGGCGTATATTTACTGAATCCACCGTTTTCAATCTCGATTTCAGCAATGATAGCGGTCTGATTCGGATTGTTAACATCTTGAAGTCGAACAACATATGTGTCTTTACGAGAGACCGCACTCACTGTCTGTTCTGCACTAATTTTAAAGACTCCTTCACTGGTTTCAACAAATACTTCCACGCCGTTTTGAGCTAGATCCGCAGCAGCTTGTGCTCTATACAGCGTATTGTTAGAAAAAAGTGATGACAAGTTTGGCTTAATAGAATTTGAGTTGAGCTCTTCGTATTCCGGAAGAATTTCCTGCGGATACTGATTTTGATCTTGTTCTTGATCTTGAAATTCTTGTTCAGGTTCATAACCTTCCTCAGAATCGTATTCTTGCTCTGACTCTGGAACATATTGATCCGCAGGCAAATAATTCTGTTCAATTGCTGGCTGCTCAATTCTTATGTAGTCATACGGATTGAAGTTGGGATCATTTTTTTGTCCAGGTTCTGTGTACATATCCTGATCTTCTGACACGCCAGGCTTTGTGCCCGAATAATCGAAGAAGGAAGAAACAGTAAACATGTTACCGGACTTGTCTGCTATTTGAAGAGGCAAACCGCTGTAATCTAAAGATTGAAAAGCCAGAGCAAACTCCTGCATTCGCTCGCTTTCTTGATTGTCAGAATCAGACGCTCCATAAGAAAACATTTCAATTGAAATTGGTGGCTGGTCTGGCTCTTGGGAAGGCATAAAAATCTGGACACTGGTTTTGGTGCCAGACTGCTCAAGCGCCAATCCGATTTCTCCTCCAGCTAGAGAAAGCCCTGTTATGTTATTTAGTCGCAGATCTTCTGCCGCAAGAACACGCTCATTTCGATCTTCTGAAACCAAATGCATCAAATCGTTGCGTATGCGATTTGTTGCAAGTGCATCAGTTACTATCTGCTCTGAATTAGAAGCCTCGAATGCCCGGGCTTTCAGACTATCTATATCGCTTTGCATCACACCATTCTGCAATAACTTTTGCTCGAGCGCCGCCAATTTGAATGGGTCGTTCAGTGCTGAAACAAGAGCAGTCTTGATTTGTTCAATCTGGCTTGCGCTGAGCGTACCTGCCGGCGCATCCTCAATTACTGCCGAGGCTAGAGGCTTCAGTTCGCTGCTGAGCGTGCTAGATGCCTCTGAAATGGTATTTAATACAATAGAATCTGTTTCGCTAGTCACCACCAAATTACTGCCAGAAAGTCCCAAATTCAACTCATCCTTGACCAATTGAGCAAGTTCACGTCCAGATAGGTTCGAGGCTTTAGACATAGCCATAATGACCTGACGAAAGGCAAGAGCTGTATTAGTTGAGTTGCTCGTACTACGGACAAACTCGGCAAAACGACTTGCCATAGTCATTTCGGTATTAGTATTGAGATCAAGAATAAACTTGTCCAATTTTTGAGACTCGACTCTGGCGTTTTGAATTTCGGACTCAGAAACTACTGGAGGCGTAACCGCTACAATTTCAGGACGTTCTTGTACCACTAATGGATTTGGAATCAGAGCTAAGACTCGCTCATTAGCCCGGGGTTGAATTTCGATTACAAACTTGCTTGCTTGTGTGATACCAAGATCGGTGCTCAATTGGTCTTTTATCTGTTCAAGACTTGCATCTTTATTTTTATAAACTTCGGACTGAACTGCCTGTTTAAATGGCATTTCAATTCTTGCGTTATCTTCTGGAGTCCAGTTATTGACTAGAGTTTTAACGGTTTGAATAGGCTCTTGCAATTCAGGAGAAAATGTATATGAGGAAACAAGATCAATCACATCAAATGCCTGAGGCTGTTTCACACTAGATTGATAATCGGCCTGAACAAAATTCATGTTTGCAATAGTCAAATCTGATTGCACTTCGCTAATCTGAGGATTAGTCAACGGTCTTGGCTCTAAAATAAGTGGCTCTGTAGTAACAATATTGGTATCGAGCGAAGCCAGCTGGATAGAATCCGATTTTGCAATTTCTCGATTCGGCTCAACCAAAGACAGTGTCGGCTGAACTTTAGTCAACTCCTGCAAAATCATGGCATTCTCGAACTTTGCAGGTTGTGCAAGGGTCATTTGCACAACTTGATCGAACAATACTTTATTTTCAGGCGCGCTCAATACTTGAGCAAGCTGAACGGCTTTTAGATTTTGCTCCGAAATTTCATTGGAAGGATCTGTCTGAGCTATTTCAACTTGTTGAACAAGCTCTGTTGCAAGCTTAGTGGCAAAAGCCGGATTGTCTTTGGCTAAAGTCAATACAGCTTTATTAGCCAATTCTTGATCAAGCTTATCGGTATTCTTATCGAGCAAAATACTTGCAAACACTTCGGCAAATCCCTGACCTTGAGGACTCTCTGCTATTGAAGCAAGCTTTGCGACAGCGTCAGGATTTGATTTGAGCAATGCTATCATTGCTTTTGCTTTTTTAGAAACCTCAGCTGTTTTGAGTTGCTGATTTTTAGCCCGTTCTGCCTGCTCGCGCTCAGAACTATTTTCCGCTACCCTGTCGTTATGATTTGGACGGCGAGGGCTTTCGGTAGATTCTCGAATCGTCTTAAGCGCCCGAGTCAATTGTCTTGTCAGTGAAACTCTGTCCGAAAAATGAGGTAAGGCTTGCGAGTCTCGAAAAAATGTCGGACCGGTAGAGGTACGATATCGTGGAATATCAGTCTTTTGAACGCGCGTATCGCCAACAATCGAATTGAGATTCCATTTAGGGTCAGCAATACTCTGGTCGACACTTTGTTCTGAAAGCGCAAGCTCTCTTCGTTTTGGTCTAAAATCTTCTGGACCGGTGGACATTACAAAAACTCGACTAAACTATATCTTTAAATATACCTCGCACCTGAAAGTTCCATAAATGGGGAATTTACCATCTAAAACACTAATCATAGTGCTCTGGAGCTTGCTTCCAGTTTTAGCAATGCTTTTGGGACTTTATTTGCTCAACAGTGCCATTTGGGCTTATGCAATTTATCACTACGTATGTCTCTTACCAGCAGTAATACTTGGTCGCAAACTGTGGCAAACAGAACTCAAGCGCACAACAAAACAGTACTTTTGGAAAATTACAGTCATCGCAATTGCTTTTAGTGGAATCACAGTTCTTGCCTACGAAACTTTAGGAAAATATGTTATCTCAGATCAAAAAACTGTTGAGTTGATGGTAAGAATGGGATGGAGCAAAGAATGGCTCTGGATACTGAACATCTACTGTTTTACAATCAATCCTTTTATCGAAGAAATTTATTGGCGCGGTATAGTCTTCAAAGAACTGGAAAAAATTGAAAAGCCGCCGTTCAAGCACTTTGGCATCATAGTTTCGTCCTTTCTGTATGCGTTCTATCATTATTTCATTTTTCGACTGATACTATATCCAGTGGCAGCCGAATTGCTTTCAATTGCACTGGCATTTTACGGAGCGGGACTTGCGGTTATGTATAAACGAACAGGCACTCTCTGGTCGGCAATTCTAGCTCACGGACTTTTGACCGACCTTGCGGTAGTGGCACTTATTCTTGATTTGATGAACAAATTCCCCGGAGCGTTATAAGCTTATTTGACAATGCTTTTCGCACATTGCAAAATTTGATTTAAGTAACACAAAAGAGCAGTCGCCAAGTGTCCGAAATTCCCGAACAAGCTAATTCTAATCAACCACACGAAAATCAGGAGGCTTTAAAAGCAGAGCCCATTGGTTATTCTGTATCGCCTGCAAAATTCTGGATAATGAGCGTTTGCACGATGGGCTGTTATTTGCTTTATTGGGCATACAAAAACTTCCTGGCTCTAGAAGTAGCAAAGCCCAAACATCCCAGAGTTTATGCATTTATTCATGCATTCTTTTTGTTCATATCACTCTATCGACTCATAGGACTACTTGAGGATCGGGCTGAAAAGGCGAGTTCAAATGTCAACTTGCCTAAGGTTTTTCTGTGTCTTTTGTTCTTTTTTGCACCTTTTATCGAAGGAATTCTTTTTAGACACGAAGGCTACAACTGGATAGATATTTCAAGAGTATGTTTCGACAGTTTCATCATTTTTTTAGTCCAGCTAAAAATCTACAAACTAAATCGCGAAATCAATCGCGACTTCAAGCCTGAAAAAAGGTTTGGATTGAAAGAAAAAATATTCTGCTCGCTTGGCATTTTATGCAACATAATCATCGCAATTGGAGTATTTTTACCGACAGATCAAAGCCCCCAATACGTTCGCTGGCGTTTTGCAGATTCATCGAATTCTGAACAAGGTGAAAATAAACTAGAAAAACTCTCCAAAATAATGCAGTTCTGGGAGCGCTTCAGCAAAGAAGAAAAAGCGATGCGGATAGTAGAAAAAGGAAAAGCTGCAAAAGATAACGCTAAATTGTGGATCGAAGAAGAATTACTCAATATCGATCCAAACATAGAATGGGATTTACGCACAGATCCCGATAACCCATCCCAAAATATTCTTGTATTGACCAGCCGCTTACACTGGGGGAATCGGCCCTTGGTGGAAGAAATGGTTAAACAAGCGCCAAAGACTGAGGGATGGAAGTTCATGAACACTCGTCCTAAAGCGCCACCACATCTGATAGAAATTCTGCTTGCCACCAGTAACAATGGCACATTCAACGATTTCAATATAGAATGCAGTGAGAGCAAAGAACACCTCATAAATATTTTGTATAAAGAATCCGGCATGCAAGAATCGAATTCTGCGGAATCTAGAAGGAAAGCGGTCGAAATAGTCGATTTATTAATCGGACAAGACAATGAGGATCAATGGATCGGTGCACTTGTAACGGAAAAATCAGATAAAGTTTTACCAAAAGAAGAAGCGTGCGAAAAATTCATTGCTGATTTTAATCAGTTGAAGACAAAGCTTTTACAAGAGCGCTTCGAAAAGCCGATTGTTCAGATGAACGAAGAAGAAAGACAAAACGCCTATGATGTTTTGTGTGATGCCTTTACTTCATTTCCATTTGACAGCAGAAGGTTTTCAAAATACAACGAAAAGTTTTGCTATCTCACGGTCAAAAAAGAAAATACTTTTAAAACACCAGAAGCAATAGAGCTAAAAATAAGCGAACTCGACAAAGCCTTACGAGCCGAGAATTGCGGCTGTGCACTTGGCGGATCCTTTGACCTAGCTGATAAATTTTACTTTGATCTCTGCATTACAGACATCGATAGAGCCACCAGAGTATTGCGAACTTTTTCAAGTAAAAATGGTTATGGCAAAAACTCGTGGTTAGAATTTTATGATGACATATGGATAAGCGAATGGATTGGAATGGAACCAGACTCAACTGTTCCAGAAATGCGAAACCCTGATAGATTGCCACGATAAATGAAACCTCAACTTGTACTGTCAATCATTTTTCTAGTCTCTTTTGTGGCTTATGGCTGTGGAAAAACGACTACCACTCAAGAAAAACCACTTTCATTCAAACGCCCGGAGCGCTGGAAATTTCTAGAACCACAAGACAAGGAATACAGTGACAAACTTAAGACCCTACAAGCTATAGACGCCTTTTGGAGGCAATTCCAGAAAGACGAAGCTAAATTGAGCGCCACTCAAAATCACGATCATTATGGAGAATTCTGGCTATCGTGGTCAAAAGACCATTTGAGAAAGCTCGACCAAAATTTGAACTACGAAGTCGGCACCGAAAGAGCGGACACTATCAAAAATTATCTAGCCATATCTTGCGACAATAATCTCGCTCTGGATCCCTTTGTGCAGACAGTTTTAGAACGCGCACCAAAGCTCGAGAATTGGAATTTTTACAGACATTTTTCCAAATATTCGCACAGACGAATCGAAGATGCTATCGAGAAAAATACAAATGCGAAATTGCCTTCGTTCAGTTTTCAAATTCGCACAATGCCGGCAAATCTAATTGGTGTGATCATCACGGCCCCAACCTTTCACGGAGACAATGTAAAAGAAGACAAGAACATTGCCTGGGAAATGCTCGAACTCGCACTTGGCGAAAAGGACTTGTATACATGGATTGGCGCAGTCGAAACGCGTAAAGGCACAAGCAAACAATCGACTTACACCTCTTGCCTTAGACTGCAAAAAGAAATAGCTCAACTAAAGAGATTACTTACAAATCGGCTGCCAGATAAACCTTATTACGAACTGGACATCGACGAAAAAACGCTTTCAAATCTGAGAACGAGCTTGGCTGCCCGCCCATTCGCCTCTGAGCGATTTAGCAAACATGGAGAAATCTTTTGTGCATTAGGCTCAAAAGACAAAAACCCCTACGATTCTGAAAGCAAGCGTGAAACTCTTAAGGAAGAACTTAAGAAGATATTGCTCCAAACCAAGTTGGGATGCATCATAGACTCAAGTCTTGAAAACGAACAAAGTTTTTGCATCGATATGTGTGTCACAGATGCAGAAAAAACAATCTCCACGCTACGAAAATTTTGTACAGATAACAAATTGCCACCAAATACTTATTTGTTTTTCTTCGACGAAACTCTTACCAACGAATGGGTAGCTATGCTCCCTGGCGCCGATCCATATAAGTCTGATTCAAAAAAAGAAACGGACAAAAACAAAAAGAAAACCTAGAACGAGAAGAGAAATTCTAAGTCTTCTCTTGTCAGTTCTTTGGCGACACTTTCGTCTCCACCAACCACAAGTTCTGCGAGCTCTTTCTTTTTCTTTTGCAATCCAAGAATTTTTTCTTCAACTGTTCCGCGGGTAATAAGTTTATAGTTGAAAACATGCTTGGTCTGCCCGATACGGTGCGCCCTGTCGGTAGCTTGATTTTCAACTGCAGGGTTCCACCACGGGTCATAGTGAATTACATAGTCGGCACCAGTCAAGTTTAGACCTGTGCCACCAGCTTTCAAACTGATTAAGAATACTGGAATATTTGGATCCGCATTGAATCGATTAACCTTTTCCAGACGTTCTTTTGCTGGTGTTTGTCCATCCAGATATTCATAAACCAGCCCGGTTTTTTCAAATTCTCTTCTTATGAGAGTGAGCATCTCTACAAACTGAGAGAATATGAGAATTTTGTGTTTCTCGTCGATAAGCTCGTTGACCATATGCACAAGTGTTTCCAACTTAGCGGATCCAGCAGAATCTGGTACTTCGCGATTCTTGAGCAAACGCGGGTCGCAACAGACCTGTCTCAAGCGCAAAAGAGCTGCAAGAACTGAAGACACATAAGATCGCCCCACACCGCGTGATGCGATATCAGCAAAAACTTTTTCACGACATTCGTCTAGAACATCAAGGTAAATAGAACGTTGTTCATCATCTAATTCACACAGATGGACGATGTCTGTACGCTCGGGCAGATCTTTTTCGACTTGATTTTTGAGTCGGCGCAACATGAATGGGTGAACGATTTTTCTTAATTTAAGACCAGCACCTTCGAGTCCAGCTTCAATAGGACGTTCGAAAGTTTCGTTGAAGTCTTTGTAATTTCCAAGGAAGTCGGGCATCAAGAAATCGTAAAGCGACCACAATTCTTTCAATCTGTTTTCGATCGGAGTACCGGACAAAGCCAATCTATGGAAAGATTTCAAACTCTTAGAAGCAACGGCACCCACTGATTCGGGGTTTTTGATATTTTGTGCTTCATCGAGAATTACATACTCGAACTGGATTTTCTTCAATTCTTCGTAATCCCGACGGATGATACCATATGTAGTGAAGACTACATCGGGAGTTTTACCCTTGTCTTTCAAAAGTCTAACTAAAAGCTCGGTCCTGTCACGCCCCATAAACAACTCACAGTTGAGATCGGGTGTGAATTTTCTGCTTTCACTCAACCAGTTATAAATAACCGAGGTAGGTGCCACCACAAGAGAAGGCGCTTTATTTGTGCCTTTCGATTTATTTGCATAATGGTTAGAAAGCAAAGCCAGAGTCTGAATAGTTTTTCCAAGACCCATGTCGTCAGCAAGTACACCTGCCAGCCCGTACTCGCGCATAAAGCCAAGCCAATTACACCCATCTTTTTGGTATTCGCGCAATTGCCCCTGGAAGTTGGCTGGTATTTCCATTTTTTCAAGGTCATGGAAGTTATGAATCTTGGTGACAAACTCCTGGAAGCCTTTGTCTGCCTCATAAGGAATTTCATGTGTCTCAAGGGCATGTAAAACAGACAACGCTTGATAAAGAGGTCTCAGTCCACCTTCTTGCCCTTGTCCGATAGTTTTGAGCAGACCAAGCAGAGTCTGGATAGGAAGCCTTACATGCTCTCCTGACGGTGCTTTGATAAATGCTTTGTTCTTGAATAATGCAGCAAAAACCACATCTTGAGGCAACTCTACTATATTGCCTTCGTCCTCGACCAGAAAGAGAAGGTCACAACCAAATTTGAAAGAATCTTTTTTGAGCGAAAGCTTTGCTTTGACTGTAAGAGGTTTTGGTTTGACCCTATAGCGCGACAGATTTTCCCATCCAGTTATGTTCCAACCAATCGACTGTTCGTCTGACAAATAAAAGACTGTCTCAAGAGCTGGTTCGGCTTCAAAAAAGAATCTGTCAGCCACAAGTTTCTCGGGGTGCAAATTATTCAAAAAAAGTCTGATTTGACTTTCTTGATCCCACAAACGGCGCACCCAAACGCTTGCGCCATTGTCTGAAATGGTTCTTGTATAAGTTTCTTCCTCAACAGCGCTGGTCTCGTCTCGCGAAGACAAAATAAGGTCACCATACTGAAATCCAAGCGTTACCTCTAAAGCAACTTCGTTTTCACTATTTGTAACAGCCGCGCCGCGTCTTTCATTCAATTGAATGACGACTTTGGGTGGTTCTGAAATAACAGTAGGAAAAGGTGCAGTACTTTCGTCTAATACTACTGCCATTTTTTTCTTGAGCACCGAAAGCTCGCCCAAGAACTTGGTGACTAAATCGAGCTTGACAGTCATTTGTCCATAACTGTCAAAAAATGGAAATAGCTTGTGCAGCGAATTGATATTAATTGGATACAGAACATGGTCTGCCATTACCCAGCTAGACTGTCCCATGAAGAAAACTGGCTCATTGACTGTAGTCCCGTCTTCTTTCACCCCTTCCAAACGAAAGAGAATTTCACCATTTTCAGTTTCTGAAAGCACCGCTCGTGGTAGCAAAGGCTTTTTACTGAAAGTAATTTCTTTTGAATCGGCTGTATTTATTAGCTTGGCGCAAAGACTCAAGTGTCCGAGCACAAGCCCTTCATCTCCGCGTGGAATACGATGTCCGCCGGCTTGCCCTTTGGTTGTCTGGGGCAGATCGGTCAGATAGCGAGCCAACTTATGCAATCGCGAACCATCTTCAAGCGTTCCCACGACTTCTGGGGGAACTTTCAAAATATTGACTTTGCCTTCTACCTTTTCAGGAATAATTCCGACAATTAGTGCAAGTGGTTTTTCAAGCACAAGCAGCCCAAGCTCAAAGTTTGGCTCTTCCATATTGCCGTTATTTTCAGCTGGGTCTTTAACTGCATCTTTGGCGTAAGGGTCTTCTAAATAATCTTTGGCTTTCGGTGCTTTTTCTTTTTCAGGTTGACCATTTCGTCTTTCGCCTTCGTGCACGTCGAAGCGGATGCCCGGCTTTACTTTAGCGATGTGGGTGAGCAATACCGCTACAGAATGTTTGCAGACAGGTTCGAAATAAGGGCACGAACACTCTGCAGTAAATGTGTTTTCGTCGACTATATTGACTTCGACTCGATAAGGTTGAGGTTCTGAGCCAATGACCAGAGCGACTATCTGACCTTTATCGTCGCTTTCTTCGTATTTCAAGACTTTTTTGCGGCGATAATATTGCACGCCGCGTTTGTAAACGGGCTCGCTGCTTGCATCTTGAACAGCTGAGAGAGAAAGATGTTTTCTGTTATTGGAAACAGGATTCATTAAAGGTTGGTCTTTAACCCATGATCGAGAGAATTCCATTCTCCAAAGAGAATGGCGGGGCATGCAGTATTTTACCCCACACAGGGAGAATCTACCCCAGTCGGTATTTTATCACACCCAAACGAGCGCAGAGCTAGGACGGCCTCATGTCTATGGATTCGGCACCCGGCATCGCCGGAGGGACCATGGCGTGAGGGTCAGATTCGACAAAATTGCCAAGGGACGCATTAAAGGCGTTGTCAACGATTCTTTGCATCTCGTGTTGTCTATGTTCGAGCGTTGCGCAATAATCGTGCAGCACGCTTGCTTGCTGTTTGAGCGCGTTTGCATTTTCACTCAAACCAGGAAGAATATTGTCGATTTCGTCCAGTATTCCGCTTGAAGGATGAGCTGGTGGGCGCACTTTAATACCTTCGTTGGTCGAATCAGGACCACGCATTTGCACCATCAAATTTTGCTGGGTTCCCGCTACAGCCGAGGTAACGGACAAAGATTCTTTGAGCTTCTCAAGTGAATTACGCAATCCTAGCGCTCGCTTGTAAGCTCGGTCGGCTTCTTTTTCAAGCCAAGCCTTGCGCGTTTTTTGAGCATTCAGCTCGCCTGTGAGCTGCTCCAATACTTTCTTGCGGGCATTTAGCTCTGAGCGCACCAGTTCGATTTCTTTTTGCTTGAGCATCAGTCCGCGCTTTCTCAGCCAGAAAAGAAGCAAAAGAACGGCAGACAATGTAAGTGAATTGACTGAAATATATAGATATCCACGTCTTGAAGACGACATCTCGAATGGCTTACAAAGAAAAGCGCCAATGTCTTTAAGGAAGGAAGGCGGCACTGTTCTGAAATAATAAAGACGTCCCAAAATCTGTCCGCTATTCTGGCTTTTATTGACATAAGTGGGCAGCCTGACCGCTTTGCGAGAGCGCGGCGATTCGTATCCATAAGTAGGCTCCATCGGAGCACCTTCTAACAACAGGTCGTAAGGCTCATCACACTTGCTCAAAAGTTCCTCGTGAGCATTGGCTTGCCAGGATTCACGGTGATAAACCTTGTCTGTTTTATAAAGAATATTGCTGCCCGTGGCATCTGTGACAACAAGACCCAAAAGCCCATAGGTCGAATTGAGCGTGTCTTGAATAAGGTCATCGCGCCCTTCGATAATCATGCGCGACAAAAGCGGTGGCAGTGTGCGATGCAAAAGATTGAAGTCTGTTGTCTGGACACGAAAAATTGTACCGTGCCAATAACTCATATAATGTGCGTAGCAAATCCCCAACCAACCACATAAGACCACAAGCAATACGCCCGGTACAAGAATGCGTTTTTTGGCTGAAAGGATGAACTTATCCATCATTCACACATCTTTTTTGTAATAGACACCCAGTATTACAGGAAATAAAGCTTTTGACCATATGGTAACTACGCAAAAGTGTTCCCTCACATACAGTTTTTTGGCGAAACTGTTGTGCAGGCAACCCTTTTCGGCGCTTAGTCTGGGTATATAAACAGAGTTGGTTCCGAATCACACCGGAGGATTGCCAACTTAAACCTAAATCCACTCACAAATTAAACCCACATCGAGGGTTGTTCCGCATTTAGTCGGATCATTGTTCTAAAACATCGTGGATAAAGATTTCTGACCGGGGGTTATACCTCGGTCAGTTTTTTATGTCTTTTGAAAGTCTTTGCGATAATATTGGGTAGGATCCAAGTATTAGATATCAGGGGCTGGAATGTCAGAAAACGCGTCGCAGGTCAAGTTAGGGGATTTACTCACCCGTGCTGGATTATTGACCGTTGATCAGCTCAAGGAAGGGATGCTGATTGCAAAGCAGCAGTCTATTCCAGTTGGTCGTGTTTTGATTATGGCTGGTTTTATCACCGAGCCAAACTTGCAAGCAGCTGTGCAAGCTCAATCGATGGTCAAAGATAGTCTAATCGACCTCGAAACTGTTTTGAAAGGGCTTTCACTGGCAAATCAAAAGGGCATTACGCTTGACGAAGCCCTGGCTCAGACCGGGTGGAAAGAACAAGCTGGTGGTCTAACCAATAAGCTTGGCGAACTTTTGATCGATGCCCAACTCCTTACCAAAGAAAATCTAGAATCCGGACTGGCTCAGTCCAAATTGGCAGGATTGCCATTAGGACGTGTGCTTGTAACTTATGGCATCATCACTGAACAAATTTTGGCTGCAGCTCTCAATGCTCAAATTTTGATTCGCGATTCAAAAATCTCGCGTGAGCAGGCTTTAGCTGGACTTAAGGCCTGTCGCGAACGCCAGATTTCGCTTGAAGATTCTCTAAAAGAAAGCGGTCTGAATATTCCCACCCAGGAAAATATTCGTCTGGGCGAATTGCTTGTCATGGCAGGCATTCTCACCGAAAACAATATGATGAGCGTGGTCGAAGTTGGACTTCTCGAAGAAAAACCAATCGGTAAAGTACTTATTGAAAAAAACTATTTGACCGAGCCTTTACTTCAATCTGCTCTGACAATTCAAAAACATGTTGCTGAGCGCAGACTTCCCAAAGCAGATGCTGGAACAGTTTTAACCTATGTGGCTAAGCAAGGTATGAGCGTAGATGAAGCTATGGCTCAACTCAAACCGACAACTCAAGCCATACCACAAAATTTGCCACTCTATCAATTCTTGCAATTAGGCGGAGTCATAACTGCCAAAGATATTGAAGAAGCATTGAAGCAGGGCTCAAAAGACACCGAATTAATGGGCAGAATGCTTTTGCTCATAAACGCGGTAGACACTACTTTGCTCGACAGCGCAGTCTATCTCAACAATATGATTGCCGAAGGAATTTTAAAAGTCGAACAAGCAATGCTCGCTCTAGGCATTTGTCATGTTCGCAAATGCGGATGCGATGTGGCTTTTCAGGTGCTCGGCTGGAACATGAGTCCAGACAACAAACCGATGCCTCCAGATAGTTTTGCTCAAACTTTCAATCAACCCCAGATGCAACCTCAAGCACAGCCTCAAATGCAGCCACAAGCTGCACCACCAGTACAGGCTCCGGCTCCCGAACCAGCCCCGATGCCAATTGCTCAACCTGAGCAATTGCCGCCTTCGCAACCTGATTTTGGCGCACCACCGCCCGAAGAAGCTGCGCCACCAAAAACTCGCAAGCGCCTTACCGACCTGATTCCATAATTTTTGCTATCACCGCATGTGATACCAGTCCGCTTGGATTCTCGCATGCGAATTAATCTTTCCTTGTGATTTGGTAGGGCTTTCAGAGAGCCCCTTGAGAAGCTTTTTATGCTATCACTATAGGTCGTTGTGAGGAGACTCGTACTTACTTGCTGTCCAAGCAAGGCGAACACTCCGAAGACTTGCATAGGAGCTAGAGATGCTACAACACAAAATTTCTTATAACGCTTACAAAGCGCAGGACTTTTCTCACTTGAAAGACCTGAACGGTATTTCCAACGAAACATTGGAAATCCACTTCAAACTGTACGAAGGTTATGTCACCAACACAAACACACTCAATCAAAAAGTGATTGAATTGACCGAAGGCGGAAAGAGCGGAACCCCAGAGTATGCCGAACTGAAACGTCGTTATGGCTTTGAATACAATGGTATGCGTTTGCACGAATACTATTTCGAAAATATGAAGTCGGGCGGCAGCGAACTCAAAGAGTCGAGCGCTCTAGGTAAATTGATTACCGAAACTTATTCTTCAATCGATGTTTGGAAAAACGATTTCTTCAAAGTCGGCGCCATGCGCGGTGTGGGCTGGGCAATTCTTTTCCAAGACCCAGTAACCAAAACACTTTCAAACCACTGGATCAATATGCACGAAGATGGCGTAGTAGCCGGCTTTGTACCGATTCTGGTCATGGACGTGTGGGAACATGCCTGGTTCCGTGATTACAAACCAGTCGACCGTCCCAAATACATCGAAGCTTTCCACAGCAATATCGACTGGGCGAAAGCTGAGTCACGCTTAATTAAGTAAAAATTTGCACAGAAATTAAGCTTCAACAGAAGGTGGCAAGGAGTCAAAACCCTGTCACCTTCTTACTTTTGGGCATTACACCAAATTTCGCAGCAATACTTGCCAAGAAGTGTGGCAAACATGTAATTTGTCTTCTCTATAAATTGATCCGACAATTGATTCAGCATAAATGAAAACGACGCTTTGGGTGGAGATGCAAGCGAAATGAGTCAGTCAGTAGATATTCCAAATCCTACACAAGCGCCGCAAACAGCGCCGCAAGCCGATTTCGACACAGTAGTCGATGTTGAAGAATCGGCGACTCCCGGACAAGATTTTTCACCTTCTACTACTTACGAAGACCAAGATTGTATAGACAATCACGATGAAGACTCAGAATGCGCTGAAGAATCAGAAATCATCTATTCTTACGATGTCCCGCGTCCAGCTCTGACAATCGAAGAAGCAGCAGGAATTCTCGGCAAATCTGTACCAGCTATCGAGCGCAGTATTGCCGGCAAATGGGGCAACAAATTACCTGAGGGCTGGAAAGCCCGCAAAATGAAATTAGATGGCGAAGTCGAATGGCGTATTCTGCCTCCACCGGGATTCCGCATCAGACGCAGCACAAGCAACATAGCAAGACCAAAATTGGATAATCAAAACGAAGAATTAGAAAGCGTGAATTCAGCAAGCACGAATTCAACGAACTCAAGCGAGGCTTCTACAAGCCCAGCCAAAGCACCTGAATCATCAACTAAAAGCACGCTGGACTTCGGCTTTTCTCTAGAAAAACTTCTGTCAGCAGGCAAAAAAGCTGGCAACGAATTAGTTAAAGTTGCAGAAAATGCGATGGAAAACGGATTCGAACAACATCCAACGATTGTTATTGACCGTGCCTCCGACGTAGAGAAATTGTTGCGCGAACTGGCAGACACTCAAAAAGAGCTCGCCACCGAACGATTGATGCATCTTGAAGATCTCAGACATATGCAAGAAATGGCAAACTCCATGCGTTTGCTTGAAATGCGCGGTACTCAAACCCAAATTCTCAAAGAAGAACTAGAAGAAGCCCGCAACGCGCTTCGCGCCCACAAAGAACGCTATGAAGCCTACGTCGCGCTGCCCTGGTGGAAAAAGCTTTTCGTATCGACACCATAATGAAAATAGCAATCGACGGTCCGGCCGGTGCAGGCAAATCGACTGTAGCAAAAATGGTGGCACAAAAACTCGGTTATCTTTATATAGATACCGGAGCGATGTATCGCGCAGTAGCCTGGCTATCTCGCGCCCATGGCGTCTTGCCGCATGACGGACCAGCCCTTGCAAATCTTGCCAGAAACTGTAATTTGACCCTTAAACCAGGTGCCACCACTGGTGTCTTTGTAGAAGGCAAAGATATTTCTACCGATATAAGACTTCCTGAAATTTCTGAGTTGGTGGGTCCTGTATCGGCTCAAAAAGAATTGCGTCAAGAATTAGTTAAACAACAACAAGCGATGGCTCAAGCTGGCAACGCCGTGCTCGACGGCAGAGACATAGGAACAGTTGTACTGCCTGATGCCGAGCTAAAAATATTTCTTACTGCAAGCCCTGAGGTTCGCGCCAAGCGCCGTTTCAAAGATATTGAGAAGATGGGCTTACCCGATACACTGGAAGAAATTCTTCAAGCCATTATTGAGCGCGACCACAAAGACACTACTCGTGCTGAATCGCCCCTTCGTCAAGCCGACGACGCTATTAATGTAGACACGGATAATTTGTCTATAGAAGAGGTGGTCGAAACCATTCTTTCACTTTGTGCCAAATGCGAGAAAACGATTAAAATATAGGGCATGGAATCTGCCATCTTTATTATTGTCGTCTGGATCATGTCAGTGTGCTTACATGAGTTCGGACATGCCATAACCGCCTACGCTGGTGGTGACACCACTGTCAAAGAACGTGGTTATCTCACGCTCAACCCTATAGTCTATTTCAACTCGTCGACCACTCTGGTATTGCCACTTTTCTTCTTGCTAATCGGCGGCATCCCGCTTCCAGGCGCAGCAGTGTATATTAAACATTCCTTGCTTCGCTCTAAGATGTGGATTTCTGCAGTTTCTTTTGCCGGACCATTTTTTTCTTTTCTCTGCCTGGTTGCTTTTATCCTCACTTTCAAAGCTTTTCCTACAAATGAGCTTTTACATTCAAGTCTTGCACTGCTCATCTTTTTGCAGACTTATATGCTGATACTAAATTTGATACCGCTACCACCACTCGATGGATGGGGCATTATCGAACCCTGGATGCCAGAAAATATTCGAATCGCCGCCATTCGCAATGGCAATCTTGGATTCATTGTAATCATGGGTCTTATGTGGCTCACACCTGCTGGCGATTATATGAGCCTTTTAGTCTTTACTCTCATGCGCTACCTGGACGTTGAAGGCTATCTCATCGCAAGATCTTTTCAAAACTTCCGCGAATATTCTATGCCAATAGCGGCTCTAATCATTGTTACTTTCATCGTCAAAAACATAAAATCTCCCGCTCAAAAAGCAGCCGAAGCCGAACGACTCAAACAAGCCTCTCAGATTGCGGCAACATCATCTCAAACAATCGACATAAAGCCAATTGAAAAGCCCATCGCCGTCGAATCTGACGAAAAAAACAAAAGTCAGATTTAATCCGAAAAATCAAAGCGACTACTACCTACATAATTAATTTAACGGATCCCGTGACACGTGACACGTGAACCGTGACAGGTGACACGTGAACCGTGACAGGTGACACGTGACACGTGAACCGTGACAGGTGACACGTGACAGGTGACAGGTGACACGTGACAGGTGACAGGTGACACCTGACCCGTGTCAAAAAATGCGATGGCAATAACAACGCGAGAATGGCGAGTTTTTTTAAGGGCTAAACGTCTTCCAGCACTTCGTCGCGATTGATGGCTCGCTCTACATCTTCAAGACGAGCAATGAGTTCAGGGCGCAATCCTTTTACCCTTGCGAACTGGCGAGCAAGATCAAGAGTACGTCGAATAGCACGAACAATGTCGCCATCATCAAATGGGCTAGCCAACTGAATTTGCTTCCAAGTTGCGCCATTCGCCCACATTTCTATGAAGGGGGCAAAGTGTCTTGCAAAATGAACAGGAATATCTATGTCGTAATCGCGTTGAGTCTTAATTAATCGCTTTGCGATTATGGTTACTTCATTCAATACCATCTCAACCGTGCCACTAATACGAGCACGCTTATTCATCTCCTGGTTACCACGTCCTTCTTCCTGTACAAGGACGTTTATTACAGTTGCAAGTTCGGTTACATCAAGATTGTCCAGCAAGCCAGACAACAATACTTCGACCAAAAACAACTCGTTGCTTCCACGAATTGCTGCAGTCATGCGACCTTTATGAGTAGGCTTGTGTGTGTCTGGATCCAGATATCCTTTGGCGGTGAGAATTTTCGATAACGAGCTGAAAGTGCGCCAGTATTTTGCCGTTTCGCGAGCCACACGTCGGTCAATATCTTTGATGCGCTTTTCTAGATTCTCGATGCGGTGTCCCTTTTTACTACAGGGGTCTTGCACCGGGCAACCATGACACGGCATTGAGTTTGCCACAGCCAGATCTTCTTTGATTCGAGAATTGATACCTTCTATCGCTTGCTCTAAATCCGGTACTTTGTTAGAAGGGATTTTATGCATTTGTCTGATTTGTTTGTGACCGGCACGTGCACTGGCAAGTTTTTTCTGATACAGATCAAGATCGCCAATCTCGCCTGGACACAAAGGATTAGCTAGACGTCCAAGTTCCTTTTCACAAGCTATTTTGTGAAACTGGAGCGGTTCCAATTGTTTGTTGACTATGAACTGACCAAAACTTCGTTCAATTAATTCCTGGCATTCATCCATACTGTGTCGTTCAAGCAAATTGAGCACCATTCCATAGGATGGTGTGAATCGGCTGGACAATGGATCAGATTTTGCAGTCGCAAGTTTTGCTGCATCATCAGCAATTTCAAACATGCTGTGCAAAACGATAACGTGACCGACATCGTCCATGCCGCGTCTTCCTGCCCGCCCAGACATCTGAAGAAATTCAGATGCAGTAAGGCTTCGGCGACCTTCGTCGGCGCGCTTGGTGAGCGAACTTATGACACACGAGCGTGCTGGCATATTTATACCGGCTGCAAGCGTTTCAGTTGCAAAAACAACTTTCAAAAGTCCTTTTTGAAAAAGTTTTTCTACCACGCCTTTCCAGCTGGGAAGCATACCTGCGTGATGCACAGCCATTCCTTCAAGCAGATATGGCATGTGTGGATGATTCTTTAAATTAGGATTGCCTGCAGTAAGCTCATCGACACATACTCTCAATTCAGCCATTTCGGCTTTGGACAAAAGTGGAATACCTTTCGACTGTTTCATCTGCTCTTCGCACCCACGACGCGAGAACAAAAAGAAAATAGACGGAAGCATATCTTTGGCAGAAAGAGTGGCAAGCACATCGCCAGGATGATTGAAAGCTTTGCCCTGTCTGTTTCTTGCGTCGCGCATCTCTTTTTGAGAATAGCGCCTGGACTTGCCAAACCGCTCTTTGACTGTTTTATTTATTCCGCCGCCAGGACTCAATAGTGGAAAAATTTGTCGGTCGCCAAAATAATAAAACCGCAGTGGTACCGGTCTGAAATCAGACGATACTAGTTCGGTGGCACCATGTGTTTCGTCTATCCAGGTTGTAAGATCGTCTGCGTTTGCAACAGTAGCAGACAGCGCCACTAGCTGAATATCTTCTGGTGCATAGATAATCGATTCTTCCCACACTGTGCCGCGCTCAGCGTCGTTCATATAGTGACATTCGTCCAGAATGACCGATGCTACATCGCGCAGATTATCGCGCACGTCACCAAATACAGTACCGTAAAGCATGTTGCGAAAAACTTCTGTAGTCATCACTACTATTTGCGCTTCGCGATTAAAAGAAACATCGCCCGTTAAAAGTCCAACGCGATCGTCGCCAAATTTTTTGCGCAAATCAAATAGTTTCTGGTTGGAGAGCGCCTTTAGAGGGGTTGTATAGAAACAACGTTTGTTCGACAAAAGAGCAATTTCAACTGCATATTCTGCTACGACAGTTTTGCCTGAGCCCGTAGGAGCGCAGACCACGACACTCTTGCCATCTTCAAGGTGCTTTATAGCATCGAGCTGAAATTCATCAAGTGGAAAGGAGAAGAATGATTGCGGGTCTAAATTCACTAGGTCGCCAAAAATAAAGGTTCAAAGACAAATGTAATATAATGGACAGAGCACCTCAATATAATACTGCTTATCGGGACGTGGCGCAGGGGTAGCGCGCACCTTTGGGGTGGGTGAGGCCGGAGGTTCAATTCCTCTCGTCCCGACCAAACAGGAAGCCAACAGGAGAAGCCTCAGGGATCTCCTGTTTTTTATTCATTTATATATAGAATCTAGCGACAATTTCCCTGGCGATTGCGCAGATTTCTGGCACGTTTCTTATGGGGACAGGTGCCCACACAAAGCGGTAGATGCGAATACCTGTTAGGCACTGCGTTTTCAGTCGCTTCCATAGTCAGTATACGCCTGTAATTGCGTACATCTATTGGATAGGCATTCATATCAAGCGCGGGTGCGGTGTTGAAACAAGGATTCAAGTGAATGAATTCTCTTAGTTTGAATCGAATAATCGTCTTCAGATATCCATCCAACTGGGTCAGCGGCACTGCTGCTGCGGATCTTTCCTCGTCGGAAAGTAAAACTCTGTCCATCACGCCTTTGCCTCACGATTAGGGTCTGCTCTGAGGTTCCAGTAGAAAAGGTCTACAAAGCGTCATATGTTAGCAGGCTCTAAACAATTTTCAAGGGCTTAGAAGTGCATAATCTTCGATTTAATCTTAAATGTCAGGAAGTGGTTATTTGGACTTTTGCACTTTTTTGTCCGATTCGACCGAGTCGATAGTCTCTTTCAATTTCTGCAAAGCTGACTTAATCGCCCGAGACACTCCCATTTCGGACAAACCAAGCACACAGGCGGTTTCCTTTTGGGAAAGGTCGTAAAAGAAAACGAACTCCACTATCTGACGAGTCTTTTCGCCTAGCGACTTGAGTGCTTGCGAAATGACTTCTTTATCTTCAGACATATTGAGCAAGTCTTGATAGCGCTTGTCGGCAACTATGTCGCTCAAGCCCCGTCGATCTTCACGCTCATCTTCTTCCGGCGAGCCATCTAGAGATTCGTAATGTAAACGAGCATCCCAGGATTTCTGCGCCTCCAGAATCTCGTGCACCGAATATCCCGAAAAGGTGGACAATTCCTGCACAGTGGGCGATCGTTCGAGTGAGCGAGCAAGCTTCTCTTCAAGCTGACAAATCTGCAGATTAATTTCAGAAAGACGGCGTGGGATTTGAACCAGAGTCAGATGGTCGCGCAGATAATGTCTGATTTCGCCACGAATGTAACAAGCGGCAAGCGTTTTGAAACTAGCCGCATTAGCGCGATTCGGGTCGTAATAACAAATTGCTTTGAGCAAACCAATGCAACCGACTTGAACCAGATCGTCGTTACTGTCAGGATATGCCTGGCTATACCGCTTGGCGATTTGCCTTACGAGATACATGTGTTCCTGGACCAAATCAAGCACTTCGCCCTCGTTAAAGTTCGATGCCTTGAACTGCCACCATTTGCCGTTTTCTGCTCTGGTACTCATTGATGTTATCGATTCAAGATTCAAAGTACAATCTGTCTAAAATCTTCCCTTGACAGCCCACCGCTAAACCTATAAGAATGGCCTTAAAGAATTGATTTTATGGATATCAAAGTAAATCTAATCAAGCTTATAGCCAAATCGCGCTTTCACTGGGGACGAATTTCTATCCAGAAACAGCTCGTCATCCTCGGTTTGCTTTGCATTTCGGGCGTTGTCACTTTTACTGCCTGGGTCTGGGTTCAGCGAGCTCAGCAGCAAATAAACGATTCAATTAATCAATTCGGTCTGGCCTTAGCTCACGCACTCGCTCGAGGGGGCGCTGAGGCATTGACCAATTCTGGCAATCTGGAAGGGCTCAGATATTACATATTGACCGAAAAGGGTCACACACCCGCTCTTGTGTATGTAGTTTATTGCGACCAGAACGGAAATGTACTGCTCGACCCTAATTCAAAAGAAGACTTAAAAAACGTATTTCCGATTTATACCCAACCGCTAGATAAATACAGCGTTCCAGGCGTTCACAAAAGTCCCAAAGGTTATCGCAGTATTACAAACTTCGCCGTACTGATGCGACGAAACAATAAAGACCTTGGCGTTTGCTGGGTTGGTCTCGATAACGACACATTTACTCTATTAGGTACGCCCAAAGAAACGAACTATTTTCTCTTCACCATTTTTGGACTGGTCGGCATCCTTGGCGCTCTAGGTGTGTGGGTTAATTATGCAATCATCAACAAGCCACTTCGCACTCTGGCTCAAGGAGCCAGCGAAATCGCGGCAGGACGCTTCGGTCACCAGATAACTGGAACGAAGGCAGGCAAAGAAATTGACGAGCTCATTACCGCGTTCAACTATATGTCCAGTCGTTTGAAATTGTACGACCAGCACAACGTAGACTCGCTCATGGCCGAGCGAAACAAATTCAATTCAGAGCGCAACAAGTTAGAACTCGTTTTGATGTCTATTGCAGATGGCGTTGTAGTGCTGGATAAAGACAATAAAGTTCAAATCGTAAACCAGGCAGCGCTCTTACTTTTCGATAAACAAGCGCAAGAAATGCTCGGTAAACCACTGGTCTTTTGCAGCGAAGGTCCTGACGCACCAATGATTTGCCAGATAGTGCAGGCATTTACCGACTCTGTCACTCCAGGCTCTTTAGAGAAAGCAGGAGAAATTTCAGAATCGGCAATCGCTGTTACCGAACCTATTATTCAATCGATTCAGCTTGGTGAGCGGATCGTACGCTTGCATAGCTCGCCAATTTTTCTCAAAAAAGAATTCATTGGCTCAGTAATGATCATGCAAGACATTACCAAGCAAATAGAACTCGAGCGTATGAAGAACGAGTTCATGTCTAACGTATCGCACGAGTTGCGCACTCCAATCACTTCAATCAAATCTTATGTAGACACACTCTGCAACCATGGCGACAAGCTCGAAGCGGATGTATATCGCGAATTCTTGCAAATTATCGACAATGAAGCCGACCGGCTCATGCATTTAGTCAATGACGTTTTGCAATTGTCCCGTCTGGAAGAAGCGGACCAAGAACTCGAAATGGCGCCAATGGACGTGCGCCGAGCTATTGAAGCGGCAGCACGCGCAGTCAATATGATGGCAAAAGAGCGCGATATAGACCTCGTTTATCCGCACAGCTCCGACCCTGGCGAAGTGCCTACAGTCAACATAAATCAGGAGTCGATGGAGCGAGTAATCATCAATTTATTGACCAATGCAATCAAGTACACGCCCTCGGGTGGAAATATCGATGTCACAATCACTATCGAGCCCTACAAAGACAAAGAAGGCGAAGAGCTTGGAGTACACGTCAAAGACACCGGCATAGGCATACCAGATGATGCACTTGCGAGTATTTTCGATCGCTTCTTTAGAGTAGAAAAGAAAGTCCACACAATAAAGGGAACTGGACTGGGCTTGACCATAGTCAAAAAAATCGTAGAAAAACATTATGGTCGTGTCGCTGCTACATCAGCAATTGGTCAGGGTTCTACTTTCAGCTTCTATCTTCCCCTGGCTAAGCCTCAGGATGAAGAGGGCGAAGAGAACGAAGATTGGCAAGAAAATTCAGACGTTCAAATTTTTGATATCAAATCTGGTGCAAACACAACCACCTGATGCATTTACTCATCTAGTGAGTCAATACGATATAAAAGGTACTGTCGATCCGTCACGATGATTTTTCACCAGTTGGAAAAGTCTCTAGCGCCGCGCCGCCACCACGATTAAAAATCTATAATCGAAGACGATTCTATATCGCCCAAATATCGAGAAAATTACAAACTTATCCACTTTACATTTTGAGGTTTCAAGTATGTAGCGTGATATCATTTTGCAAATGGAAAATCGCCATTAAAATGGATGAAGATTCTAATGGTAGCTAGGTTCAAGGTGAGACGAGGAGGTACTTAATTGGCTCGGGCCATTTATCCAGGATCTTTTGATCCAATGACTCTCGGGCATCTCGATATAGTGAAAAGAGCCAGCCAACTCTTTGATGAAGTAATGATGGCAGTTGTTGCCAATCCCGGTAAAGCACCGCTATTGCCAATGGAAGTCAGAGTTAACCTCATCGAAGAAGCAGTAAGGGATATCCCCAATGTTAAAGTCGGTTCATTTCAAGGTCTTTTAGTTGATTTCGCAAAACAAAACAACGTATCTTGCGTGATTCGGGGACTTAGAGCTATATCCGATTTCGAAGCAGAGTTAGGGATGGCGCAGACCAATAAAACTCTTTTACCTGAACTAGAAACTATATTTCTGATGACCAAAGCCGAGTATTCTTTTATCAGCTCGTCAACAGTCAAAGAAATTGTCCGCTTAGGCGGAGACGTTACGAAGTTTGTTCCGTCCGTAGTTAATGACCATTTGAAGAGGCAATTTAGCAGAGGCATATCGTAAGACAATGACGACACTAATTACTCCCACTGCCAACAACCAACAACAAGTTGCGCAGCAAGGAAACCAAACCCAGATGTATAAGCAAACCACAGTGTATAAACACATGGACTTGCTTGAGCACCTCATCGAAGATGCTGCAGGGTTCTACAAATATAAATTGATCAATGCCGATGACTTTCTCGATGTTCTCGACAAAGCTCGCGCAAGATTGCCCGAAGAATTGACCGACGCTGCCGATGTATTGGCACAACGCGATAACTTGATGGCTGAAGCACAACGTCGTGCTGAACAAATCATTGGTCAGTCCAAAAGACAGGCTGAAGCAATGCTTCAAGAATCCGAACTTCTCAAAGCTGTTCAAGCTGAAGTAGAGCGCATTCGTAAACAAGTGGTCACCGAAATTGACCAGATGCGTCGCGAAGCACTCTCTGAAGCAGAGCGTATTCGCATGGAAGCTGACGAAGATGCTCAACGCATCAAAGAAGGCGCCGACCATTATGCAGAGGCAGTTCTCACCAGAATTGAAAGCGATATCGCTGTCATCACCCAGCACATTCAAGAGTCGCACGGTATCGTCAAAAACGGTCAACGTCTCTTGGGTCAAGCCAAAAGAACTTCAAACCTTGGCTTGAATGTGCCGATGCCGATGAATCCTTCAAGCTCGATGCAAGGACTGCAAGCAATGCAGCCTATGCAATCGATGCAGTCTATGCCCGGAGTATTTCCCCCAGCGCAATTCAGCCCTGGTCCAGGCAATACACCATAATACATAGTCAATAAAGAAATAAAAAAACGCGGTGGTTACATCGCGTTTTTTGTTTGTACTCTAGTTCTACTGGCAGAGCTTAGAGATCAAGCGTATCTGCGTTTTTTCTTCTTGCTCTTCGATGCAATCAATTTGTGTATTACTTTGTGCTTAGAGCGAGCAATGTGGTGCCGTGAGTGGTGCTTAGATACACGCACTTTTGGAACGAAAGCAGATTCGGGAATAGACATGGTGTCATTTTCGAACTGATTGTATGTAATCGCAGCCATTCGGCGAATAAGACAACTTGCCGAAGAATCATTGCGACGACGCTGAACTTGAATCGCAATTCCCAGGCGCTTGCCACTTGGAGTTGTTACAATACCGGCGTCACCAACCATGATACCGATAGTACCGGTCTTATGAATAATGTCGGCAGATGGATCGATTGCTCCAATCCCTTGGGGTAACATCGAGCGATTTTTGCAATGGCCCATGAGCTCGTACATAAAGGCTTTGCTTTCTTCATTGATTACATCGCCTTTGTCGATGCGTGCCATCAAAAATACCTGGTCGTATGGGCAGGTAACATTGGTGCCTTCGATATCAACCAGATAATTGTTTATCTTAGTCTCTCTCATGCCCCATTTTTTGAATTCACGGTTGAGTTTCGATTTGCCACCAAGATAATCGATAAGCATATTGGTGGCAGTATTATCCGAAATGGTCATCATCAGCTGAGCTGCGTGACGTGCCGAAATTTTGGTACCAAGCTTGCGCCACTGCAGATAGCCTGAACCGCTTGTCACCACTTCTTTTTTAATTTCAAGCATATCGTCGAGACTGGCTTCCCCACGCTCGCAGGCAGTGAGCAAGCTGACGAGTATTGGCACTTTGATAATACTTGCTGCAGAGAATGGCTTATTTCCATTTACATCAACAAATTCGCCAGTTTCCAAATCAACAGCATATATACCAGCAATACTGGTCTTAGACTTGTTCATTTTGACCAGCTCTTCACTCAACTGAGAAAGCTCGTTTCCTGGCTCGAATGGAGCCTCAATAGGAGCTTCCGGCTCAATTGTAGGATCGGCCTGAATGCCTTGCTGACTGACCCAAATCTGGGTGAAGGCAATAGAGCCTGCAAATACCATGTATTTAATCAATCTCTGCCCCGGAGGCAGAGGTCGTTTTTTACGAGCTTTATTGGGAGTGTTCTTTTTACTAAATTTCTTCAGGATGCCAATCATTACCAAGACCGCTACTAAGAAAACTACAAAAATAAAACGAGGATTTTACTATTCTAGTTCAAGAATCAAGATAATGCTTCACTTTCTGATGAAATTTTAGGTTCGCCTCTAGGTACAAATAGATATGCAGCAAGAGCCACAGCAGTAGCCAAACTAACTAAAATCTTCGCATTAACCGCTAAATCGGTCCGTGGTGAGACGAAGCCTTCGATCGAGCCTGCCACCAGTAACATAGGGACAGTACCTGCAAAAATACCAAAGGCTTTGCGGGCACCAATTTTTAATGAATCTGCCCACCTCAATTTTCCCGGGAAAAGCATGTGCTTGCCCAAAAGCAGACCAGCCCCGCCGCTTATGAAGATTGCGCTCAATTCAAGCACTCCGTGCCCGGCAACAAATGCCATCAAGGGTAATGCCATTCCGTGCAATTGACAGACACCAAATGTACTACCAATAGACATCCCGTTAACAATCAGAATATAGATGGTGCCAAAGCCAAATGTGATTCCCAGAACAAAAGCCAGAATGGAAACACGAATATTGTTAGTTGCAATCATTCCAAACGCAGTAGGACTTTGATCTTGTGCTGCATCAGTCCACATGTGCTTCTTCTCAATCATATTCCACAAGTCCTCACTTACTAGAGGCTCGCCTTTTTTGATTTCTAACTGGGCAAAAGTAGGGTCTGCTTGCACCATACAATACGATCCCACACAAGGAATTGTGAAAAGACAAAAACCAAGCACCACGTAAAAAATGTTTTGGCGGATCAAATGAGGAAATCCAATCCACAAAAAGTGGAATAAGTCCTTCCACCGGTTTTTATCCCTCTGATAAACTTGATTGTGCGCGCGCATGACCAAATTGTTCAAATAACCCTCAACCTCAGCCCCCAACCTAAGCGCTCGTGCTCTCGACAAATCCGCCGAAGTAACTCTGTAAAGTCGTCCAAGGTCTTTCAATTGCGCATTGTCAAGCTTGCCTATCCCAGAGCGGTCGAGGATTTTCAAAAGGTCCTCGAGCATTGTCCATTCAGGTTTTCGTTGACTAATCCAGCGCTCTAAATTCATTCAAAAATATGATCCAGCCCGACTATTCGATTTCTACCCCTGAAAATGTTGACCTACACCTCGAACTTGCAGGATTAGGAAATCGCATACTTGCAGCACTGATTGACCAGATAATTTCAGGTCTAACCATTCTTGCTTTCGTGATAGTCATGCTTTTGATTTGCATGGGCATCGACAGAATGGGTCTGCCCACCGAGCTCAAAAGCAAAGTGTTCGTATACCTTGGCATGTTTGCCATATTCGTCATTTTTGTCATAAATACCGGATATAACATACTTTTCGAGGGACTCTGGCAAGGTCAAACTCCAGGCAAAAGGCTCACTCATATACGAGTGGTAGAAGCCAACGGACAACCGATCGGCTGGCCTTCGGTCTTTATTCGCAATCTCATTCGCATTATCGACAGCGGACTGGCTTTTATTGGACTTCTGATCATGCTTATCGACAAGCACGAGCGACGCCTGGGAGACATGGCAGCAGGCACAATAGTAATTCGCGAGCGAACCCAGGACCTTTCACTCGACAAAATCAGTCTGGAAACTAATGCCAAGCCAGATCAATTACTCGACATCGGACGCTTGAGCCCTCAAGATTACGAGCTTTTACTGCAATTTTTGCGCCGCCGCAAGAAACTGGCGGTAGAGTATCGACCAAAACTTGCAACTCAGCTTGAAACTTATCTTCGCGACAAATTAGACCGCAAGATGCAAAGCGATGAAACTGCCAACGCCAAGCCAGAAGAATTTCTCGAGATTGTTTTCGCATCCTATCAAGAGCGCGCAAACACCTAACTCAAAACTTCAACCGTTATCGGTTTGAGTTTTAATCGGGTCTATCTTTCTTCGATTGGAACGTATTTGAGATCCATCGGTCCGATGTAGTCGGCATCTGGTCTGATCAGCTTGTTGTTTGCATATTGCTCGAGAATATGAGCTGTCCAACCCGAAATTCTAGCGATTGCAAAAATTGGGGTGAACAAGTCATCTGCAATACCCAACTGGTAGTAGACCGAAGCTGAATAGAAATCGACGTTTGCATTCAATCCTTTGTCTTTTTTGACCAGGTCTTGAATTTTGACCGACATATCATAAAACTTGGTGTCACCTTTCATTTTGCCGAGTTCTTCGGACATTTTTTTGAGGTGAACTGCGCGAGGATCCAGTGTGTGATACACGCGGTGACCAAAGCCCATAACCTTTTTCTTGTCTTCGAGCATTTTGGCGATATAAGACTCGACTTTGTCGACCGAACCAATATCAAGAAGCATTCTGATTACTTCTTGGTTCGCGCCACCGTGGAGTGGTCCTTTGAGAGCGCCGATTGCAGCTACAACAGCAGAGTGCATGTCGGTCAAAGTACCAGCAGCTACACGTCCAGCAAAAGTTGAAGCGTTGAAACTATGCTCGGCATGAAGAACAAGAGCTACGTCAAGCGACTTGACTGCAACTGGATCTGGCTCTTTACCAGCGTGGAGAAGGTGGAGGAAACTGGCAGCAGTGCTGTGCTCGGCTTTGGGCTTGACGCACTCGCGACCGTTTCTGATACAGTCCCAGTAAGCAACGATGGTGGGGAATTGCGCGGTGAGCTTGATTGCTTTGCGCATATTCGCTTTGCTGTCCATGTCTTCCGAATCGGGATCGTACATAGAAAGCATTGAAACAGCTGTTCTGAGAACTTCCATCGGAACAGCGTCCTTAGGAAAAGTTTTCATCATTTTGGTCACTTCGTCTGGAATGGCTCTGTTAGCGCCAAGCTCTTCCTGCAAAGTCTCAAGCTCTTTCTTGCGCGGCAAGCGACCATTCCACAAGAGATAGACGACTTCTTCGTAATTGGATTTTTCAGCCAATTCGTTAATGTCGTAACCCTGGTAAATCAGCTTTCCTTCATCGCCCAGAATTTCACAAATTCGCGATGATGCAGCTACTACATGCTCCAGACCTGCGTTGACCATAGTTGTTTCCAAGCTCCTCTCGGCTCCTTCCAATCTACTTAGGAGATTAATACTGGATTTTATACACCAAATGACAACATTTAGCTGACAATCATAGTGATATCTTCATTGTGTTAGCGTCAAATCAGCGTTTTCTCGGATAAGAAATGGCTAAACATAGAGACTTTTTGGACATTTCGCAAATAAACCACCTCAAAGACCTGGACGCTGCCAAAACCTTTGTTGACATCCTGTCAAAACAAGGCATCCACTCGCTAAATAATTGTATTTGGCTTGCAGCCTGTTTCAGCCTTGCCGCACGAAAAATTTACCCCAGCAATCTGGATTCGATAAGTCTTTCGACTATAAAGTCTTTGGCTGCAGACTCGATACCAGACGAAAGCCCGCTTGCTTTGTCCGTTGGTCATTATTTAGATGAACTGCAAGCACAAAGCGAACAAACAACAGTCTTCGATTTCAAAATTGCTCTGAGCAGAGATTTTTTCCATTGCTCACTTGCTGCATGGGTTTTTCAAATACTTATTCAAAGCAAAAACAAAGAGAACTATACACAAGCCAGACAGTCAAGATCCTTTGACGAACTGCCAAGACTGACTCAATGGTTCACACCATCCTGGGTTTCGTCTTATTTAGCCGACCAGGTAATATCGAAAAAAACTCGAACTTTTCTTGACCCTGCCTGTGGTGGCGGACACATTTTGGTCGAAGCTTTAAAATCACTTTGCTCAAAGACAAACCTGAGCGCAAACAAAGCCCTGGAGCGAATCTGGGGACTTGACGTCGAACCAGGCTTGATTAAACTTTCTGCCCTCTCACTATATTTGTGCGCATTGGATTTAAACAATCTAAAACCAGATCCAAATACTCCAGAAGCCAACTTGTTTTGTATCGACTCCGGGGAACAAGAGCTTGGCAGCTTGCTTTTAGGGGTAAAAGAACAAAATTTTTTACTTACTAGATACGACAACACCAAATTCGATTCAACACATTTACCGTTGAATTTTGATGCGATTGCTGCAAATCCGCCCTATTTAGGCTATAGATTGTTGCCCAAAAAAATGGTGGCATTTCTACGCTCTAAATATAAAGACGCGCACTATGACTTGTATTCTGCTTTTCTAGACCTGGCAACAAGACTGATTGAACCTGGTGGCAAAATAAGCTTCATCTGTCAGCAGAGTTTTTTAAATATCACCAGATACGAAGCACTCAGAAAAAAACTTCTTGCCCAATTTAATTTCACTTCTATAGTGAGCCTGGGTTCGGGAGCATTTCAATCCAGAAGCGGCGAAAAGGTAAGCAGCGTAATCGTCACTCTTGAACACTCAAAAAGAGAATACCAGGTTTCGCATATCGACTTACGCGAATCAGCAAATAAGCGCAAGGCAATTAAAAACAGCCTTTGCTCTATTTCTTGCCAAAGCATTGCGGGCAAAGAAATGGAAGAAATCAGCCAGTTGATTTCTGGTACTCCAATTCTTCCAGACTGTCCACTCGAAATTGCAAAACTTTTTTCGAGCTTGCCAAAACTCGACGATAATTCGCACGGAATCACGGTCACAAATGGACTTTTTACTTGCGACAATAAACGGTTCGTCAAGCACGTAAATGAAATACAAAATTTTGAAATAGACGACTATGTCTCCTACGATAAAGGCGGTGGTCAAAAATGGTTTGCCACTACACCTTACAGACTCTGGTGGAAAGACCAGGGAGAATCTATTCGGAAGTTGCGTGTAAAGCGCGGTCAGTCTAAGACCTTGCCGGGGGAAGACTTTTATTTTCAAACCGGTATTACTTACTCTTATATTGGAACACGCGGATTCAAAGCTCGCCTGCTTAGTCCAAATAGCGTTTTTGATATTGCCAGTTCTTCTCTTTTTTGCAAAGACGAGTCAGAACTAAATTATTTGCTCGGGTTTCTCAATTCATCGCTTGTAATTTTTATACTTGGACAATTGAATCCAACAGTCAATTTTCAAATAGGCGATATCAGAAGAATTCCATACAAAAAACCCGATTGCGAAATAAAAGCGAAAATGAACACTCTTGTACGGGAATCAATTGATCTGGCAAAAAAGTTTGAAAGCATTAAGCAAGAAATAGGTCCTGAGCCAACATTCGAGCAAATTCAGACCTTCGTAAATCAATTAAATTTGCGAGAAAAGATGATACAAGAACAAATAGACCAGATTATTTTCACACTATATTCGATACCAAAAATAACTCAGCAACAAATTATGGAAAACTATTGGGTAAAAAATTCAAGAACTTTTCTTACTCCACCAAAACCGACCTTTAAAAGCACTGAACTCTCAGTCCAGCAAAGTTGAGCCTGGTTTAGGAAAAACGGGCATAAATAAAATGTCAGAACTGAGTCCAGGAAAATGACAAAACTAAAAATCAAACCGCTCATTGTCACTTTTGGGTTACTAGCTAGCACTTGCTGTGCGGCTAATGCGACAGAAACAATCAAGACCTTTGCGGTCAAAGCCATTCTTCATAGAGACTCTACACTAGATGTGCGCGAATCAATTGCTATAGACTTCGCAAAAAATCCCCGCCACGGGATAGAGCGAATCTATGGACAGCATCGCGATATCTCAATTCAAGAAGTCTCGAATCAAAATGGCTCAAATGTTCCTTACACAGTTTCAATAGTCGCAGATCGTTACCACTTAAAAATTGGCTCGCCTCAAAAAACTGTTAACGGACTGAATACCTACAATATTCATTATCAACTAAGAGGAGCTGTACAAAGCAGCGGCAGACTTGACTGGTCACCAACTGGACATCGATGGCAACAACCAATAAACACTTTCACTATGGTGTTCACCTCGCTAAATGGTCCAATCAAAACACTCCCGGCCGCTTGCATAATTGGAGGAAATATAAGACCAAAAACAATTCTTGAAAAAGGCTCCGTACAAATTAATGCTGAAAAAATTCAGCCTGGAAGCGGAATCGACCTATCTTTTGAAGATTTAAATGGACTTTCATCAAATATTCTTCAATCGTTGAGCATAGGTCAATCAGCCAATTACATTCCGCTTGTATTGGTTTGTGTTGTCGTACTCATTTTGATGTTCACTTTGCAGAATCAAACTCTTTCGGCTCGCTCTAATTGTGGTTGTCGGTGCGGAAATACTTGTATTTGTTGCTGTTCTTGTAGCTCAAACTGCTATTGCATCGAATCGAATCGTGTGTATTATCGCTCCTCGCCAGGTTATACAAGTTACGGCTATAACAGTTATTACAACGAGCCCTCTTACAACTGGGATTCTGGCTATACCGGTTCAAGCTCCTCAAGCGACTATTCAGGTAGCGACTCGTCGTCAGGAAATAACGACGACGGCGGAGGCGGCTCCTGGTGAAACAGAGCATAAAATGAACAATTTCAGCAAACTTTTCTTATTCCTATTATTTTGTGCTTGTATCGGTTTTTTCATGCATCGAAACACCGGCGTTAGATCTCTCATTCGCAGCTCAGACCTCATTGCTCTGGTTGAAATAAGACAGATTTGCCCAATTCAAATAAACTTGAATTGCTCAAATGGAACTCCGAAATATAATTTTCGGGCTGATGCAGTTACACTATTGACGATAGCAGGACAGCCCTGCAAATTTCTTAGTTTTTACTCGAAAGGATTTGGGTGAGGAATTCCCCAATCAGGCTTTAGCTCCGGGAGAGCAATAATATTTTTAAAAAAGGACAAAGATGGAAATTTCAGTCCGACCTGGAAAAATCAGCCAACTTATCCAGTAACCGACAATAGCTTACTCTGGTACTCTAACGGCGACAAATCGAATATGACAAGAATGTCAGTATCGGATTCGGTATCAGATATCAAACAGCAGCGCAGTCGTAGTGCTTGGTTTTAGCACGCTTATCAGCTCAAAAGTTCTAGAAATTCAGAAAACGACTTTGCGATCGGTTTAGTAAATTTTTTGTAGTCTGGTTCCTCAATTTCACCCTCATCAAAACGCATAAAATCAGAAGTAGCCTTCTCGGACATCCACAAAACTACAGACGGGGCAATCCCCCCCTTTTTATAATCGAAGCAAAGAAAATCGACATAATACCTATCGAGGCACATTTCATCTGGATGATGCTTTCCTACATACAAAGCTGCAAATGGAATTAAGCGCTCACCATAATGCAAGGCCCTGCTTGTTGCACTCTCGAAACCTGTTATTCCTGCAATACTCCTCATTACACGCTCATCTACTGAAGAGTCCTCAAAATGGGGCAAAAACGGCCCGGGTAATTTGGATTTCGCATCTATCAAATTCAAAAATCTGCCAATACGAAGCTTAGTTCCTCTTACATAACCGTTTTTGGGAATCTGTCCATGGTGTTCGCTGCAAAAGTTCAAGAAATCTTCTGGCAACGGATGGATTTTGTTTAGAGCTTTAACCACTCTTGAATCTGGTGCCCCAAGAGCCTTTTTACCTTCATTGACAAATTCCAATTTTGACATATTCTCTTCACCAATCTCACTCTTCGATTGCTACGTTTTTACCCGATGAGGATGTCTCTAAAACACAGTCACGATGCCATAACAATTTGAAAAATTTATGGAACTGGGTGGTTCCTTCCGAAGTAATAAAAGGACAATTTTTCAATCTGAGATTAACAAGACTATTCATTTTAGTTAATTTCAATAATTGTTTATCGTTGATTTTGGTATCACTCAAATCAAGATATTGAAGCTTCATAGTCGACAAGGTGTCGAAAAAACTGTCATCAACAATTGGACTGGCATGTAGATCCAGATATTTTAAATTCTCAAGTGCAGTCAATGCTTTGATATCGATTGGCGCAGATTGGCTATTGGTTGCATCAAGACGAAAAAGCTCTTTTAAATTTTTCATCGCTTGCCATTCTTCTCTTTTCAGCGCAACCCCACTTAGATTCAGTTGCTTGATACCGGCTTTTGCAAGCGCATTCAAACTTCTCTCAGAAATACCAGAATTGCCTTCGAGGCTGATTGATTTTGCAAGTGGCAGTCGTGCGAGCTTGTATCCTACATCGGCACTACACGAGGTATTTTTGAGTGAGATACCCTGAAGCAACCTGAGCTTCGCTAAATCATGCACACAATTGTCATCAATTTTTTTAGAATTGAACTCAAGAAATCGAAGATTAGGCAAACCGGTCAACAAACCGGCCGATTTATTGCTGATATTCTTCGAAGCCAAGGACAAAATTTCTAGAGACTTAATTCTAGCTATCTGCTCGACTCCAACATCGCTTAAATTGTCAGATGATATTCTTAAGGTCGACAATCTTTTTAGTGGTATCAAATATTTCAGACTTTGATCGTCAACTTGGGTATCATCGAGATCAAGTGCCACAAGAGGAAGATCACTTAAATATTTGAGTCCTGGTCCCTGGACCTGACGACAGCCTTTGAGTTCGACTACTTGAACTGGCTTGCCTTCAATTTTTTTTAAATCCTCATCTTGTACAGTCGAGCTAAATGTACATACCAACTGGTTAGATGGCGAAGTCTTTAAAACAAATTCGGGTCCTTTACCTAAAAGTTTATTTGTCTCCACCACTGGTGCCAGCGATTTCAAAGTGGCAGGCTTTTTGTTTGACTGATCTAAAAGCTTGTTTTTGATTGCATCTTTTCGGCTTTGAAATTCAAAATATTGATACGTGGCAAAAGCAGCAACAGAAAATATTGCAATTACGTTGACAATAGTGATTACAAATTTGCGTGAAGAAGTCTTAGCCTGGAAATTTTCAATTTGCTCTGGTTCAGGAGTGCTAAACTGGGCCCTCAAAACTTCGTGTCCGATAGAGTCAAGCTCTAAAGCCAACTCCATTGCCGTTTGAGGCCTGTCTGCTGGTGATTTGGCTAAACACTTATCCACAAGATTGACTAAACTCAAAGGAAAATTAGCTTCCTGCTTTTTATCGCTAATGAGCGGAGGTGCAAGATCTCGTTGCATAGTCATTGTCTCGATTGGCGTGTTGCCCTTTAATGGCAAAACACCAGTCAATGTTTCAAAAAGAATACAGCCCAGACCATAGATATCAGAGCGTGAGTCAACTTCCAGGGCACAGACTTGTTCTGGACTCATATAAGGCGGACTTCCTACCGTGGTATTAAATGCGGTGAGTTTCTGTTCGACATTTTCAAGCTGAGCCAGCCCAAAATCGAGAATTTTTATTATTAGTTTTCCAGAAACGTCTTTAGTGACAATTATATTTGAGGGCTTCAAGTCGCGGTGGACAATGCCATTCTTATGAGCATGTTCCAACCCGCTGCAAATTTGCAAAAATATTTCTATCGTTTCTTTTACTGACAAAAAGCCTCTTTCACTCAGTATTTCTGAAAGAATTTCGCCTTCCAAAAATTCCATTACCATGTAAGGCACATTGTTTGATGTGAGACCAAAATCAAAGACTCTGGTGATATTTACATGTTGAAGCCTGCCTGCAGCAATTGCCTCGCGCTGCAAGCGGATTGCGATTATGTCTGAATCTAAATTGTGCAGAATTTTTATTGCAACATCAATATTGAGTTTAGGATCAAATGCTTTGAGAATCTGGCCCATGCCACCAGAGCCAATAATTTCTTTGATCTGATAACGTTCAGTTATTTCATCTGGAAAGGCGCTCTGGCTCATGGAGAGTGGATTGTGCCCCTCAAAGATTTTCTAGAATTTGGCTGACATTGGCTCTGATCATGACCCAATCTTCGATTTCATTGAAACCCAATTTTTTGTACCATTTTAGCGGAAAGTCTTGACCGCGAAACGTATAAGTTTCCCACAATACTGGTGAATATTTTTCATTTGCAGTCAGAAGGGTCTGCCTTATGAGCTCGCTTGCAAGTCCCTGCCCCTGGTGCTCTGGATCGATAAAGAGCTCACCGTCTACTAGGTGGTTGCCGTCCCACCAGGGACGAACACCTACGATAAATCCGCCGACCGGCTTATGGTCGATTTCGACAACAAAAGCTAAATCTGGTTGGCGTTTGAACCAGTCCAAAAGTAGCGCTTCAGCCGCAGCAGCGCTCCAATCTTCTTTCAACTGGGGGTCCTCAAAAGCACGCACATAAACAGAACTGAGTTCGCCCAAATCATCATTCTGCATCTGTCTAATTCGATAAGACGAATCCATTACTATTCTGCCCTTAAATTGGCACAAATCTCACGCACAGACTCCTCATCACAAGCAGGCACTAGCGGATAAGACATAATCCCACGTCCTTTGTACTGAGGATTAAAGTCTTTCGCTCTAGGAATCACATGCACATGAAAATGCGGGACAGCCTCTGCCAGACTGAAAGTATAAACACGTTCGCAACCAGTTACTTTGCGAATACGATCCATTGCCAAATTCAAAACGCCACCATATGTAGTGCACTCGTCTTTTGTAGCTTCGGACAGATCTAGAAAATGTCTTCTCGATTGAAGAACGAGATAACCCAGAATATCCGTTTCGGCACTATGACGCAGAATCCAGTTGGCATCGCTGAAGATGACACGCTCTAATGGATAACTCAAAGCTTCAGTGCAAAGTTGACAGGTCATTATCTGGTGAGGCTCACTGGGGCATCTACAGTTTGACGGCGGAATTGAGTGCCACCTTGTTCATAAGGGTTGGCTCTCCATTGTCTGCGTGGATTTTGTCTGCGACGTGGATTATTGGGGTTATTTGGGTTGTTGGGATTATTGGGATCGTTAGGATCCATTTCTGGTTGTGGTTGCATTTGAGGGTTGCGTGGATCGTATGATGGCTGCATGTCAGGATTATACTCATAAGGCATGTCTTCAGTTTCAGGTGCAGCTTGATATGGTCTCATGCCCTGATCTCGAGGATTGCGTCTGTAAACAGCATCGTTCATTTGAGGCTCTTGATTTTGAGCCTCATACATGGCTCTTGCACGGTTCATCATATAGTCGGGAGGTGGAACGTTTGCAGGGAAACGAACTGGACCATGCGAAATTGGCGGAGGAGGTGCTTTCAACTGATAGAGTGGGGTGTATTGATCACCTGCGCCAGTACCGACTACTTCACTGCCATCAGCCTGGAAAGTTCTATTGACAGCGACTTTTTGACCGTCAATCATTTTGTATCCAGAAACAGACACATTGCCCTTATCGTCTCTTTGTACGCTCAACTCTCTTTCTTCACCAGTCTCTTGAACCTTCCACATATTGCCCGAAGTACGAACATAATTGCTTTCTTTCCATCCTGAGATTTGATTTCCATCAACGATTGGTTGTTTGATTTTGAAAGCAGAGATATTGCCGGCGGTGTCATATGTAAATTCTATTTGCTGAGCGTTATAACGTGAACCAAAGCGCTCCATATTTGGTTTTTGAGCATTAGCTACGTTCATGATTACTTGCTTGTCGCCAGGTACATCGCGGCTGGCGTCCCATGCCACGGTTTGAAGTTTGTTTCCATCAAGGTAGCTTGTGTTACCAGTTTGATAATCGTAATAGAATTTGCGACCATCAGCTGAAGTAGAAACAACACCATCTTGACCGAATTTATGCTCGGCACCGTTTTCATCAAATACACGATAATCGCGATTAGCATACACATGAATTTGTTTGCCAGTATTTTGATCAATTTGAACACCGACTGTAACTTCGTTCTGGCTCTGGGGCAAGAACTCGCGCATTGCAGTCATAGAGCGCAAAGTGGCAAGATTAGAAGCAGTTTGCTGAGCATCGCCAGGAACGAGCAAGGCTGAAATTTGACCAATTCGTTGAACTTCTTCATTAGTGAATGCTGTTTTTCCAGCCACGCGATTGGCACGAAACTCGAGCCACTGTGGAGGTTGGCCCGGCACTTCCGGCATACGAACACCAATTTCTTCTACCTGACCTTGGGCATTGCGACGAGCATAGCTGAATACAGCATCAGGTGAATTCTGTCCTGGTGCCATGCCATTGATTCTGGCATTAGTGTCGGACAAATACATATATTCGGTCGATCTGCCATTTGGATAAACGATAGATCTGAGTGGTTGAATCTGCTGAGCAATCATCTGACCGTCTGGAGTTTCAACCATAGTATTTATTAGACGGCTATCGCGTTTGGTTTTGACACCATTAGCTTCTTGTCTGAAACCATTTGCATCGAGATATTGAATCGAACCGGTTGGACTCAAAGCAACATCACCGACCAACTGATTAACTGTTTCAGCTTGACCGGTGGTGGTATTCAATTTGGTTATGCGCAAGCCATTTGCTTCGCGGGTGCCTTGTTCGACTACTTGGGCTTGATTGTTCGGACCAATTTTACCAACTACATAGTTTTGTACTCTGCCTTGTGCGTCGTAATTAGCCTGGAAAAATTTGCCATCTTCACTGCGAACCATGGTTGGTTTGCCGTTTTGATATTCATAATAGACGCCATTTTTAAGAGCTTTGACCGGCTTGCCAGTTTGATCGAATTCTTCAAAAGATTTGCCGTCGCCATAATCTGTGCGAACGAGACGTCCTTGAGACAAAGTATCTCTGCGTCCATCGGGATAAGTAACTTGAGCAGCCTGTCCATTTTCTAATTTAATCTTGCGTCCATCTGCTTCGATAGACTCGAACATAGTGTAACCGGCTGGGGTGAGGGCAAAGCGAGCAATCGAACCAGACTGTACGTCGATACGAAGACGCTCATTACCCAAAGGGATGTCTACCACTGCTTGTTGAACACTTTGTGGTTGTTGACCAGCAACCACCATATCGACGCCAGCTCCCTTACGCACGCGGAACATTGCATTGCCCAACTGGATAGTAACTTGATTGCCATCGCCTTGCATAACTTTGGCTTCTGGGAATTGATTACCGATAACGGTTGGTGAATTGCCGAAAAGCTGCCATTCTTGCATGCCTTGATTTTGAATTCTCACTTCAGGGCGTACAGTGGCGGCAGCAGGATTAAAAACACCCTGGCTCAAACCGGGGTTTGCTGGATTAAAAGCTGGAGCAACTTGAAGGTCGGCTTTCCACTGAGAAGCAGGACGATTTTGAAGAAGATTAGGAAGAGCCGAAGCAGGGTTGAATCCGGGGGCGACTTGATTTAAATCGGCTTTCCAGGGAAAAGCGCGGTTTGCATCATTGCCAATCTGGTTGACGGTCTTGCCTTGATTTTCTTGGAAAAGAGTGTTTGGCACAAAGTTCATTGAAGCCAACTGAACAGGCGGGCTGGTCAAGCCACTGTCTGCCAAAAGCTTTTCGTGAACCGAAGTCGAGTCGTTTTCGGTCGCGCTCGAAGCTGCAACGTTGTCGTTGACTTTTGCTTCGGGGTTTTGACCGTCTGACATTGGAGTTGCGCCTCGAGAAGTATTCGTTTCGGGGTCTGGTTGCGGTCATCGCCTGGGGATGGCGTTCGCTTCCATGCCTTTACTCTATACAAACGGGGCAGTCTAGACACTGGGGAAAACCGTGCCCCCCATCTGAAAGTATGGGAGAAACCGTGCCCCCGACACAGATTTAATATATACCGAGCGAAAAGAGCCTCAGAACTTTAACAAACAGCCCCTTCAGGAATAACTGGAGCTCCACACGATCTGAGCAAGCAGTCTATTCTGGCCACTTTAAAGACTTTATATATACTAGGAGCCATATTTTCAAAACGACAATGTTTACCACCTGCTTCTACAGAAGAAACAAATTCTTCCAACCATTCAAGTCCATCTACGGTGATGAATGTGCACTCGGCAAAATTAATCAAAACAGGGCTTTGAGATTCGTCGGCAAATTTTTTGGCGCCATTAATTTCGCCATTAAAATAAGCTGGCACTGTTATGGTGTTTATTACAATTTCGTGTGGTTTTAATTTAGTCATATCTATTTAGGCGGTTGGCGTTCGGGGTAGGCGCTGACAAAAAGCTGAACCATTTCTTCGATCATAGGAAAACGAGGATTAGTTTTAATACTCAGATCTTCAAAAGCAGCTTTAACTAATACAGGCAATTTATTTTGGAAGTCTTCCGGACTGATTCCAAGCTCCGAAATTGCTAGCGGTTGTTTGCAGAGGCGACCGATGTCATAAATACGCTGCTTGAGGGCTTTGATGCCTTTACGCACTTCCTCGTCGGTATCGGCTTTGCCTTCTTCTGGTTTGTAGAGACCGAGAAATTCAGCAGCCCGTGCATATTTTTTGTCGGCGACCCAGGTGTGATAGTTCGAAATTGAAACGAATTTGCCAGGCACATTTTCGTTATAGTCGAGAGTCGAAAGCAAGAAAACTCCATTTGCCCGACCGTGCGAAACGTCGAAAGTAGCACCAAGACTGTGCGCCAGAGCGTGATTTACACCCACTGAAACATTTCCGATCGCCATGCCTGCAAGGCATGATGCGTGATGCAATTTGTGGCGATAAACGATGTCTTCTGGATTTTCAAGAATCATCGGCAATGCTTCAAAAATCAATCGCATCGATTCCAGAGCCAGACCATCGGTGTAGTCAAAGGCCACAGCTGACACCAAAGCTTCAAGCGCGTGAGTTAGCGCATCAAATGCGGTATCACAGGTAATAGTCAGGGGAAGCGTTTTTGTCAGATTGGCATCGACGATTGCAATGTCGGGCAATAAAGTTTGATCGACAAAAGAAATTTTTCTCTGCTTCTCATTATCGCGCATCACCGCAAATGGTGTCACCTCAGATCCGGTACCAGATGTGGTGGGGATGGCGATTAACTTCGTTTTGTTGGATTTGGGGAACTGAGCGATTCTATGTCTAAAATCGAGAAACGCTACCGATAGATGATTGATATCCATATCGGGGTAGTCGTAGAACAAACGAATCAATTTCGCAGCATCCAAAACAGAACCACCGCCAAGCGCCACTATAGTATCGGGCTTGGTGGCTTTAAGAAAATCGACAGCCGACTTAATTGCACTGAAATCCGGCTCGACACCAATGTTATCGTAAACCTTTGTTTTGCAATCTTCCGGCATTTTCTCGAGTACAGCAGATAGATGTCCGCGTTTGTCAGCCGACTTAGTGGTGAGGATTACTGCAGACTTTGTTTTCTGATGACTCAAAACATCTATGCTGCCTGGGTTTACATGCAGACTGTTTGTGGTCTGAAATACCACATCGTAAACAGTGCGGCGCGGAACTTTCTTGTAGTTAATCAAATTCTTGATGCCGACATTGTCCGAAGTAATGTTACCACCGCCGGTACCACAACCAAAACTCAACGTGGTATTGAGATTGTTATAGACCCCACCAAGACCGCCAATCGAAGTTGGACAGTTGACAATGATTCTGCCTGCGTTTATCGAATCGGCAAAAAGGGCAATGACTTCTTCGTCACGAGCAAAGACACCAGCAGTGTGTCCAGTGCCGCCACCGTAATTAATATCAAGCGAGCGGTTAATGCCTTCGTAAACCGAGTCAACAAAAACATATCCAAGAACCGGCATCAATTTTTCAACAGCCAGTCTATGGTGACGAAGCTCGCCTTCAAGTGGACACAAAATTATTTTGCAATCGAGCGGAACATCAAGTCCGGCTTCTTGAGCGATTTTATAGGCGGGTTGACCCACTAACCTGTAATTCATTCCACCAGTTTTAGGTTCGATTACAGCATCTGCGACTTGCTCTACTTCTTCCGGTTTGCAAACATAGCAACCAAGACGCTCGAACTCGCGCAAGACCTGCTCGCCCACTTCTCTGTCTATGACAAGAGTTTGCTCACTTGGACATTCAGTTCCATTGTCAAAAGTTTTCGACGTGATAATGTCTTTTACCGAAGAGTGAATATCGGCAGATTTATGCAAATAACAGGGCGTATTACCAGAACCCACACCAAGGGCTGGTTTACCCGAACTATAAGCAGTTCGAACCATTTGGGTTCCACCAGTTGCAAAAATCAAATCAACCTGAGGATGGCTCATCATGCGCTCAGTTTCTTTTCTGAGCTTAGACGACTTTTCTACCCAGGTAATGAAATGTTTGGGTGCGCCAGCCTTAAGCCCGGCTTCATACACGATTTGAGCTGCATTGTTAGAACAATTCGCAGCCATCAAGTGAGGCGAAAAAACAATGGCGTTGCGAGTTTTAGCGCAAGCTATGCTTTTGAAAATAACAGTCGAGGTCGGATTGGTTACGGGCGACAAAGCGAGAATAACACCGATGGGCTCTGCGTACTCGACCATGTCTTCTTCAGGATATTCTTTGACGATGCCGCATGTGCGGGTGTTCTTGATTTGGTTATATTGAAATTCTGAGGCAACAAAGTTTTTCAAAACTTTGTCCTCGGTCAGACCCATGCGGGTCTCTTCATGGGCTTGTTGAGCGAGCGCTGGAGCAGCCTCAATGGCTGCAATAGTCATGGCTTTGACGATTTTATCTACTTGTTCTTGCGAATATTGGGTAAAAACAGCCGCTGCAAGACGCGCTCTGCGCAACATCTGCTCGGTTTTTTCCTCAACTTCGCCCAGCTTGGCAGCATTTGCTTTGCTATCCGAACCCTGAACAGTGGTTGTCATCGCGTCGTTACGTCCTTCCTGCCTGGTACAGGATCGCCATATAGCCTCAGTGTAATAGTCTACGTGTAAACGGGGCCTCTTATATCTCTATTATTTAATTGTTTTACACTTATACGTAATTTCCCCCTTCCAACGCGTCCGGTTTGGCCCTAGAATCTTGTCATTGCGAGGCAATGTTCTGGTTTTTATGACAAAAGCGCCAAAAATTTTGCTGTCCCTAAGTTGCCTGCTGGCAGCTTCAACCCCGCTTTGCCTTGCCGCCGA
>CAZFKB010000012.1:0-48619 GCA_964519785.1 uncultured Candidatus Obscuribacterales bacterium
TACCACCCAAGTTATCTGAGTTCAATAGGATCTCCAAAGATTTTCAATTTGTGTGGTAGATTTTTTCAGTATGAATTCATCACCAACTAATTTGGACACTATATCGGCGATCTCGACTCCTCCAGGGTCTGGCGCAATAGCTATCGTTCGTATATCTGGTCCCGAAGCATTTACTATTGCCGAGAAATTCTTTTCCTCCTCTCAAGATGCGCTTTTGCCGGTCAATCTCAAAGGCAATAGCCATAAAGCCATGCATGGCTTCATTCTTCAACCTCAAACGCAAATCTGTGTAGACGATGTTGTTCTCATTCCTTATAGAGAGCCTGCAAGTTATACAGGCGAAAATTTAGTAGAAATAAATTGTCACGGAAGTCCGGTTATTGCCCGCGAAATTCTGGAGCTTACGCTGGCTTTGGGTGCTCGCCTTGCACGACCAGGTGAATTTACCCAACGTGCCTATTTGTCGGGAAAAATGGATCTTACCCAGGCTGAAGCTGTAATGGATTTGATTCAAGCTAAAACCAAATCCCAGAGCAGACAGGCTCAAGCAGCCTTGAGCGGACAAATTGGGTCCAAGATTTCAAATGTAAGAAGCGAACTTGTCGAATTGCTGACTCGTATCACAGCGGGAATTGATTTTCCTGAAGAAGTGGGCGAAGTGCCTTTAGACGATCTAGAACGAGTTGTAGTGGACTCTAAGGCGCGCTTGACTAGCCTTGCTCAAACAATGCGAGCTGGTCGTTTTTTGCGAGAAGGATTACGTGTATCTATTGTGGGACAGCCCAATGTTGGCAAATCAAGCCTGTTGAATCAGTTTCTCAAATTCGAGCGCGCAATAGTGACAGAAATTCCAGGAACCACAAGAGACTCTATAGAAGAGCTTGTGGAGCTTGCGGGCATTCCTGTTTTACTAGTCGACACCGCAGGTATTCGAAACACAGAAGACCGAGTTGAGCAAATAGGAATAGACCGTACAGTCGCTTCTATAGACCAGGCGGATCTAGTTTTGTTTTTGATTGATGGGTCTAAAGATTATGATCAGACCGACAAGCAAATTGAAGAAATGATTTGCAAAAATGCTGAAAAGCCTTTTGTCATGGTTAAAAACAAAATTGACCTTGGAGATTGCAAAACCGAAAAACCACAATCTGCAATCGACCAAATATCGATTTCGGCAAAATCCGGACAAGGCATGGAAGAGTTAGGAAACTGTCTTTCACGATTTGTTTTTTCTGGCAGCAAAGACAAAGGTGCTTCAGTGAACGAGCGCCAGGGCGAACTTTGTCTTAAGGCTATGCAGTCGCTTGAACTGTTGGAGTTGGCAGTAAAAGACGATCTGCCCCAAGATTGCCTTGCTACTGATTTGAAAGAAGCCATAATTGCGCTGTCTCAAGCTTGCGGAACCGAAGTTAGTGAAGAAGTCATAACTCAGGTTTTTGCTCGCTTTTGCATTGGAAAATAAAAGTTTTTGCCCATGAGCCCTGTGCTGGGGGAAAACCGTGTGGTCACAATGCATCTATAAATGCAAAATTTAATCATGGATCAAGAGCTGAATATTGCCAGAGAAAGAGTTGATGAACCGACTCAACCCACCAGTTTGAATTCTGGTGATTTGACGCTGGCTTACAGTCCTTTTCAATCAAGCGAAAATTTTAGCCAGCTACAAAATCAGGATGCTAAAGTCAATCTGGCATTTAACTTCATGCAGCCGCAAAACATGGACTTTAGCCAGATTTTTCGCGGGCAAATGAATTTCAATCAAAACCAGTTTGGTCCACAATATTCTAATTTCAGGCCAGACTATTCCAATTTTAGACAGCAGCAGCCTGCTTGCAATCAACAATTCAATCAGTTTGGACAATTCAACCAATTCAATCAAAGTCCCTGTTATCGACAATTTAATCAACCACAGTTCAATCAACAGCAATATTATCGCCAGCAATACCCGCCGCAAAACTGGGGTCCAGCTCAGTATCGACCGATGCCTGACCAGTTCAGACCACATCAATTTAATCCGTTCGACATGCTCAAGCTAATTCCTCAAATCACACAACAATTCCAGTTCGACCAACCCTATCAAGAAGAAGATTTTCCGCTCGACAATGAAGAGGATTATCCAGAGGATATGCCCCCCCAGAATCTTCCGCCCGGCAGAAGACCTGAAAGACCTGATAGACCAGACATTCAAGAGCGTCCACAATCAAACGATAGACCGCGCCCGGCAAACGCAGCAATAGCCCGGCTACAAGCGGCTGTAGAGCGAGCAAATAATGGCGGCAAGCCTCTTACTGTCGTACAGTTTGGTGACTCGCACGTGGCAGCAAATACTTTGCCCGAATCAATCAAAGCACAGCTAAATTTGATTGCTCCAACTGATTTCCAGGCAGTGGCAAAAGGTGGTGTTTCATCAAACTATCCTTCACTTCATGCGCAACAATGGCTCGACGGTCCGATTAAAGGAAAACAGCCGGATCTTGTAATTATTTCTTTTGGTACTAATGATGCAAATGCTCCCTATAACGATACCCAGTTCAGAGCGCGCTACCAGAAACTTATAGATGAAGTCAAACAACGCTCACCCAACTCGGCAATACTTGTCGTTAGTGCCGCCGACGGAAATATAAAAGGACGCCCCTTGCAAGGCATTGATGGCGTAGTTAGTGCTCAACGAGATCTGGCAGAGAAAAATGGTCTGATGTTCCTGGATTTAAGAGCCAAAATGGGCGGTCCAGGGTCTATAAATAGATGGCGTGAACAAAAGCTGGCTGCTCCAGATATGGTCCATTTTTCACCTGGCGGTTATAGAAAAATCGGCGAAATGACTGTTGATGCGCTTAGAGAGCAAGCAGGTCTTCGAAACAGACGCTAACCCTAAAATTCCGTGCTACCAAAACTGGTAGATGAATTGAGAGTCCACGGGGGAGTGGAAATATGAACACGAAAAGATTTTTGCTTGGCTTTACAGCTGTGACATTGACACTTGGATTGTTTGCACAAGTACCGGCGCGAGCCGATCAGACCACAGTGCAAGAGGTGACAGAAACAGGACCTGCGCAAGTGGTCGATAGCTGGATGGAGCCTAAAATTGTACGTACTAAAGAAATAAAAGACCAGGACGGTAATACAACGGTTGTAAACGAGCCCCTGGTTCAAGAACGACACGAAAAAGTGGTTGTACCAACCAATAAAACCACTTTTACCACTACAGTGCATCAAGAGCCAGCAGTGGTAAAAACTGTGGAACGCCAGTATATAAGCCATGCGCCGAAGAAAACTGTAAAAAAGAAAGTGCGCAAAGCTAGAAAAGTGGCTTATAGACCCAATATAGTGCGTAAAGAAGTCGTTCCAGCTGAGACTACAGTAATCCAACGCACTGACACACAAGGCAGCGAAGAGATTTATGAGCGTCGTCATCCGGCGCTCGACATAATTCATTAAAACAAGTCCGCTTCGAACTGGGAATAACTTATTTGCAGCTCGAAGCGACTTACTATGGACGCTGAACAAGCAGAAAAAGAAAAAACGGTTGAACTTGTAGAAGAAGATGTCGAGTCTTCTTCTCTTGTGCTTGCCAAAGTTGAACCATTTGTCGACGAGACAGACGAGCGTAACAAGAAGGACCCTCCCTGGCGTGCGGCAAAATTGGCAGAGAAAGACCTTAACAGCGAAGCGGGCCTTGATGATCGCTACGATGTTTTGAGTCGCGTGGGCGAAGGCGGCATGGGAAGCGTCTACAAAGTAATGGACAAAGTCCTTGGCAAAGTCTTTGCCGTAAAAGTTTTACGCAGTGAGCTAGCTAAAGATAAAAACGTAGCGACACGATTTAAGCAGGAAGTGCTTGCCGCCAGCAGATTGACACATGTGAACCTGGCATCGGTCTATTCTTCAGGAGAATCTCGAAATGGTGCTCCCTTTCTTGTCATGGATTATCTTGAAGGGTCCAGTCTTGAACAGATACTTGCTAAAGAAGGTCATCTAGAGCCTTTGCGGGCAATCAATATTTTTATCGAGATATGCGAAGCGCTAGAACACGCTCATTGCAAAGGTGTTATTCACCGAGATTTAAAACCTGGCAATATTCTTCTAGTAGATGGCGATGAGCGTGTGAAAATTGTAGATTTTGGCATTGCTAAAGTTTTGCCGCGTGCAGGTCTTGATACCCTCAAACTTACCTCGGGCGAAGAAGTGCTTGGAAGCCCGATTTATATGAGTCCCGAGCAATGTCAGGGCGATAAGTTAGATGTTCGCTCTGATATTTATTCGCTTGGCTGCTTGATGTATGAAACATTGTGTGGAGTGCCACCATTTCTTGGCGAGAATCCAATCAAAACAATATTGATGCACTTAAACGAAAATCCTTCTAATTTAAGTCTTCACCTTAAAGAAGCCGATTTACCAACCGGACTTGAATATGTGATTTTAAAATGTTTGCAAAAAGATCCGCAAGACAGATACCAAACAGTTTTTGACTTGCGTTTGGATTTGCTTGGAATCAAAGATAATAAGCCGCCACGTCAAAGACCTCTTAATCACAGAATGCGCTGGGTAGCACCAGCCGGCACTGCTCTGCTTGTGGCCGTGGTATTTTTATTTGGGTTTGAAGTGGTGTCATCTTATATAAATCCAGATCAGAACAACAGACCATTGAATTTTCCAGGATTGTCGGCGGTGTTCAATCTTCCAAGCAAAACGCAAGCAGCGCCATCTAATCTGGACGATGCGCAGATGAGAGAAGAATATAACAATAAAATAGATGCAGCAGTCAGAGCGTATCCACGAAACGATAAAATTCTTGCTGATGCAGAATTTGGATTGACGACTTATCTTATTCGCAAAGGCGATTTTGCAAATGCCGAATTACACTGTCGTCGTGTTATGGATGTTTTGTCGAGTCTGCAAGACGATCCACTATTGCTTGCGCGATACCAATTTACTATGGGATTTATTCTTGAGCGCGAGCAACGTTTTCCAGATGCAATTAGATACTATCAAAATGCGCTTGAAGCAATTTCTGAAGCCTTTGGAGAAGAAAGTCCGGTTCTTGGTCTAGCTCATAATCGAGTAGCTATATCATATGATCGCAATCGCTATTACACAGAAGCAGATGAAAATTATAAATTGGCACTTGAGATATTTAAAAAGGGTTATGGTCCAAAAAGTCGCGAAACAAATGTAGTGTTGAAAAATCTTGTAGGTTTTTATAAGCATCGAAGAATGCCTGAACAAGAGCAATCCTATCAAGATCAGATGAATAATAATCCATTGCAAGTAGCGCGCAGATTTACAGTTGATAGTCGTGAAAATCCGGATTATATGTCGCTTGAATATTCCAGAAATTACACAGGCAAACTCGAGGGCGAGCGCTAAAGTCTAGCCGGTGCTCTGCAATCCTTCAGCCACGCCGTTTATTGTCATCAAAACAGTATCAAGAAGTGTGTCGGGCTCGCCTGATTCTCCAGGTGCTACTGTAGCGTCTTGCTTTGCGCTTACTTCTTTTAGTTTGGCACGAAGCTCTTTGATAAAGCGCACTTGTAAATAACTCAATGGGTCTATATAAGGATTTCTCAGTTCGATAGATTTGTGCAAATATTCTGAGTGTTGAAGCGGAAACTCTTGACCAGAAAGTGTAAGCACTGCGTCTTTTGTTGCTTCGAATTCATCTAGAATTCGACCCATTATTTTGTTTTTGATTTGTTCGTTTTCCACCAGACTATCTGCATAGTGCTGTGCTATTTTCATGTCTGCAATAGCAAGAGATGTTTCTACTTTGGTCACAAGTCCTTTGAAAAATGGCCATTCTTTATATAGTTCTTGCATCTGTTTTAGTTTGGCAGGATCTTTTGCAAGCGTTTTAAACGCGGTTCCAAAGCCATACCAGCCCGGCAATAAAAATCTGCTTTGGGTCCAGGAGAATACCCAGGGAATGGCGCGCAGATCAGAAATTGCAGTACTACCTTTGGTGCGTCGTGATGGGCGCGATCCTAAACGTAGTCTGCTGATTTCGGTAATTGGTGTGCATTGCAAAAAGAATTCGAGAAAATCCGGGTCTTCATAAATAAGACTTCTAAAGGCTTTGAATGCTTCTTGCGATAGGTCTTCAGTAAGTTTGAGCCATTCGGGCTTGTCGATTCCTGTTTTTTTCTTTTTGTTTTCAGTCAAACTAGATTCTATGACGGCAGCAGCCAGACGCTCGAAATTTCTTACTGCAATACCGTGTACTGAATATTTAGAACTGATCACTTCACCCTGCTCTGTTATTTTTATTCGACCAGATACAGTGCCAGGTGGTTGGGCAAGAATGGCTCGGTGTGTTGGTCCACCCCCGCGTCCAATTGTACCTCCGCGACCGTGGAAGAGGCGCAGTTTTATATTGCGTGAATCGGCAAGTTCGACTAGCTTTTTCTGGGCTTTGTATAATTCCCAGTTCGAAGTTACGATTCCGCCGTCTTTGCAGCTGTCGCTATAGCCGATCATGATTTCTTGTAAATTGCCACGAGAAGTCAGGTAATCTGCATAAACTTTGTTTGAAAGCAATTTATCAAACAACACTGGTGCATTGCGCAAGTCTTCTATTGTCTCAAACAAAGGAACGATACTTATAGTTCTATGTTTGCTCGGGTCATTTGGTTTGGCTGAGGGGTTATAAATTCCAGCTTCTTTTGCGAGCAAAAGGACTTCGAGCATATCGGATGCGTCTTTGGTCATGCTTACTATATAAGTATCGAGTGCGCGTATGCCATGCTCGTCCTGCATTTTTGCCATCATGCTTGCAGTCGCCAATGTTTCATTGGTTTCATTAGAAAAGCTTGGTTTGGCAGGAAATAAAGGTCTTTTATTTTCGATTTCTTTGCACAACCAATCTATGCGTTTTTCTTCGTCCATTTTTTCATAATCGTCTATGATGCCAAACGATTTGCAAAGCTCAGCAAAAGCCTGGCTGTGTCTGGCGCTGTGTTGACGCAAATCCAGTTTGGCTAAATGGAAACCAAAAATGTTTACCATTACCATCAAGCGTTTGAGCTGTTCTAAGCTGTGTCGACATTTTGTTTTCTGCAATGCATCAAACATCATTTTTAGTTCGCTTAAAAATTGGTCCGGTCCTTTGTATCCATGCTCTTTTGTATCTAAAGTCCGGCGCAATTTTTCTTGAATGAAAAGAAGCTTTCTTCTGAAAGGTTCGAATTTATATTTTTGGTAATAACGTTCGTGCACCTCAGGAAATAGCTTTACGTCTTGTTTTACTGAATCCAGCAGTGATTGATCCATTTTTAAAACATTGGCACTGTGACTTAATTCGTTGAAAACTTTTTCAAGTGTTTTCAAATATTTTTCAAGAATTACTTTGCGCTGCATTTCAAGCGTGGTGCGAGTTACTTCTGTGGTTACATATGGATTGCCATCACGGTCTCCGCCAATCCACGAACCAAAAGTAGTATAGGTCAAATTTTCGGGAACTTTTTTATTAAGCTTTTGTGCTAATTCATTTACAAGCAAATCGAGTTCGCTGTGTACATCGATGATTGAGTCAACTACAACACTGTCGAAAAGTGATAAACCATAGCGTACTTCATCTAGAGGCGAGGGCTTGAAATAAATAATATGATCTGAGAGCCAGAGCGATTCTACCACACCTGCAAGACCTGCTTCGATTTGATCGCTTTCTTTCTTGGTAAGTGGTGGATGGTCGCGTAAATATAGTAAGTGAGCCATTTTGAGCTGTTTCAAGAGTACTGTTCTGCGCGTGATTTCTGTAGGGTGAGCTGTGAAAACTACTTCTATGTCTAAGTTGGTAAATGTCTGCCAGAGTTTGTTTGCGTTTTCGGCTGCTTCTTCTATATGACGATGAACATATGAAAGTGAATCCTGTTCAATCAAATTCGGTTGTTGCGATTCACGCTGGGCACGACGTCTTATTCTATGATTTTGCTCTGCCATGTTAATGACGTCGAAATAGCAAACAAAAGCTTTTATCAGTTTGCGTGCTGTTTCAAGATCCATACTGTTAGTCAGTTTAGCCAGGCGTTCTCTGTTTTCTTCACTTGGCGCTGCTTTGGTCAGTGCTCTGAATTCTTCAACCAGTGCAAGTACTTCTTCGCCTTCTAAATTTGCAATAGTTTGTCCAAGCAATGAGCCAAGCATACGAACATCGTCTCGCAGTGGCTTTGTGCGCTCTGAAAGGTCTTTTATTCCGGTCGAGCCGGTCTTGGTTGTTGTCACGAAATTACCCGCCAATAGACTGACGAGCTAAATTTAGCACTAATTCACCAGAGAATGTCTTAACTCTTATAAAAGCAGCTCAGCTTGCGTAAGTCGTCATGTTCGGGCTTGAATGACTACTTAGACACAAGCTGATTGCTCTTGGTTGGGGTTTAGGGTTGAAAAAAACTTATTGTTGAGCACTTGATACTTCATATGGTGCTAACGCCAGTGCAAGAGCTGTGGGGCAAGCACAGCCCTTTTCACTGGAGACTTTTGGTCCTGTGAATTGTTGCAGTTCACATTTCTACTATGGCAAAAAGCGACATGTAGCACATCACATTTTAGTTTGATTTTGCCACCCACACTAAAGTGTGATAAAGCTTGGAAAGTCCCAACTAACTGTAGTCGCGGGACAAGACAAATGTGCCGGTCAAATCGGATTTTTTGAATGTACCTGTAATCTGGGACTTTTCTGGGTCATAAATTCCTGCCCAGAGTTCAGGTTTCTCGAGCCATTTCCAGAGCCAGAAATGGTAAATCACATTCAAATACAATTCGTTTCCTGACGCTACAGCGTCGATAGTGACTTTGCCGTACAAAGGACCAAGAAATTTTTTGCTAAAGGTCCCGGAAAGTCCGCCATTGGGTGACTGAACCAGAGTAATGTCAAAAGAATATTGAGCCTTTTGAGATCTTTCAAAACAGTACAACCCGTGCCATGTACCGACAAATTTGTCATTGGCGGAACTAAACTTAGCGTTTGAACCTTTTTCAGCTATTAACTTGACTCCTTTGTTGTAGTCGAGCGGAACTAGAGGGCGCGCCATAGTAAGCATTTTGGTTGTATTGCGTGGGGGAAGGAAAAAAGGTCTTATTTCTGCATTCGATAACCAGACCACACCATTTTGGGTGGCTAAAGCAAGCGGTTCTCCAGTAACCGGATTTATATAAGCTGAAACTGTTTGAGGACAATTGTTACTTTCTAGACCAAGCTCAGAAAAGTTCTTCTCGCTACTTTTCATTGGACGCACGTGATAGTTTTTCTGAATATTGCCCATCTTCAATCCTAGCTTGTACATCACATGTTGCTGTGAATAGTCGCGTGAAAGCGAGAGCATCTCAAGCTCGAAAATTTCGCTGTGAGCCAGATGGAAAGAATTTTCGCGCAGTGACTCTTCCAGAAAGCGTAGGACAATATTGATATAAAAGATTGGAAGTACAAGCATCGAAAGAATGCAAAGAAATCCAATTATGTTACTAACCGACATTCCCATTAGCATGCTGGACGTAGTCAAAATAAACATTCCACCTGTTGAAAATAAAATCAGATAACGGATGCCTCTAAGCGATTTTGCCGTTTTTATGAATTCTGTGTGAATTGGATATTCGGGTGGGGTGCGCATTTCGAATGGTCTAAACTTGTCGATTGAAGCACCTGGTAAAAATGAATTGACTTTTGGTGCCCTATCCAGTTTGTGAACCTTGCGTTTTAAAAACACATAAACAATGGCACCAATAAACAGAAACATGGCAAAAAAGATGCCATTTTCAATCAATATAAATTTGAGACTGCCGGTCCCTGGAATTTTTGCAACAAATTCAAGAAAGGCTTTAATCAAAGTGATTACAAGCGAGGGTATCACTACCGACCCCAAAAAAGTTATTTTCTGGGCAGAAACCAGTTCATTCGATTTTTTTTGCTCTAGCTCGTCTTTTCGCTTCATATTTAGGGGGAATTTGTCTGGTTCAATTTACCCGTTTAATTCGTCCTTGACAAACTGGATTAAATAGACTAGTGTGGATTGGTTGAATTGAAAAGAAGCGCCTTTTGCGCTGCGATTATTCGCGACACTTACCAGCCTCAATTATCAAATTCAATTCTTACTAAGTTTCTATTTTTAATCGGCACTTAAAACCGGTTATTTTGCTACTACTTATTCGGCAACTAAACCTGCTAGCAGGTGTTGGACCCGCATTGTTTTTTCTTGGCGTCATTTGTGCGCCTTGCATCTGCGGCTGATTTAGCATGCCTATATGAGGACTAAAACTTACCATGAACAAAAACGAAATCGATAATACCGAGTATCGCCTGGGCAGTTTACTGATTGACTTCGGCATCGTAAACCGTCAGGACCTGGATTGCGGATTGAGAATTTCGTCAATGACTGGATTGCCGCTTGGAAAAGCACTCATTTTTCTTGAGTGTCTGCACGAGCATTTATTGCACGATGCTATCCAAGCACAGTCTATGCTTAGAGACAAAATCATCAATATTCATCAGGCTCGCCAGGCACTCAATATAGTGAAAATGAGTCAACTCAAATTTGATGAGGCGCTTGTAACTCTTGGAATTAAAACCTCCGACACCAATCGCACTCGCCTTGGCGAGTTGCTTGTATCGGCAAGCAAAATAAATGGAAAACAACTGGAATTTGGTCTTAAAGTTTCAGATTGTTCGGGCTTTCCGTTAGGACAAGTTCTCGTCATGCTTGATTTTATTTCAGACGATTATTTGCGCGTAACTCTTGCTTTGCAGCGCGAATTGCGTGCCGGCGAAATGCAAGAGCAAACTGTTTCTAGCAAACTGCGCAGTTTAAGGGCTAGCGATGAAACATTCTCGCGCATGCCCTCGTATGATGCTCAAAAAATTCTGCTTGGAGAACTGCTAATGAAAGCAGGTCTTGTAAATGAATCGCGAGTTCAAGATGCCCTTATCAGTCAGCTTGAATCTGGTAAAGCCGTGGGACAACACCTGGTGGAGTCTAAGTCTGTCACAAGCGAGATGTTGAGTCTGGCTTTGAGACTGCAATCGCTTACTCAAAATGAGCAAATCAACGCTGATAAAGCGGTAGTGATTTTAAAAGAAGCAATAAAACCAATTGCTAATTCAGAATCTATTTCGCAAGAAAAAGCAAGTTCGCTCACTTTTTGGAATTTTCTCGGGGTGAGCAATTATTTGAACACCGAGCGTGAAAATGAGTTGCTTGCGCAGTTGTATCAGACCAGCCACTTGTATTTCGTGGTACTGAAAACAGTATCAAATGAAAAAGCTCGCACTCGTCAAGATTCAATTGCGCTGCTCAAGCTAGCACTCAAAAAAGACGCAGTGTTACGCTGCGTGCTTTTAGAGCTTTACCCAGAGGAGCGCTCGTTGATTGATTCTGCATTCATTTTGCATACATGGGTTCGCAAAGGAAAGATATCACTTTCACGCGCTATAGTGAACTTTATCATGCTGCGAAGAGGATTGAACTCCGAGTTGCTCAAGACTGCCTGAGGAAGTCTGTTTTTCTGATTCGAAAGATACGCGAAAACGCGTTTCGCCGCCATCGTCCGGAGTGCTCGTGCAAGAAATATCTGCATGATGTGCCTGGGCGATTTGCGAGCATATGTATAAGCCAAGCCCAGTTCCTGGTACATAACTTTTGCCTTCTTCGCCCTGGTAAAAGCGGTTAAACAGTCGTTTTTGACTATCTTCTGGGATATAAGACCCACTATTGATTACTTCAACATTGATATGATGTTCTGTGCCACTTAGTGCGACTGTAATTTTTCCGTTCTTTGGTGTGAATTTGAGCGCGTTGTCTAACAGGTTGGAAAACAGTCGTACAAGTGATGTTCTATCGGCAACTACTGTGTAATTTTCGTCAAGCGAGTTGTCGACTTTAAATTGCAGTTCTACTTCGTTATCTGCTGCAAGCAAAGTGATGTCCGAAATTGCTGAGCGAGATAATTGCACTAAGTCGACGAGCTCAAAACTCAAATAATCGGCACCAGTGTCGTATCTGTATATAGCAATCAGATTTTGAATCATGCGCAATAAAGAAGTATTGCTTTCTTTCAATTTGTGCATGATAGTAATTAGCTCACGAGAGATTGGTCCCATTTTGCCATTTAAAATGAGCTCTAGAATACGATTTGTTCCGATTATTGGATTTTTCAAATCATGACTGAGAGTAGCTAGGAAGTCTTCTTTTTGAGCAATCAACACCATACGTCGATTTGTGTTTTCACTCATTTTGCGATCTGTAATGTCCATGATCGAGCCAATGAAAATTGCTTTGCTTTCAGGATTTGGGCGGCAAAGCACTGCTTCTCCACGCACCCATTTTAATTTGCCGTCAATATCTCTGATTCTGAATTCGTATTCCCAGTTGCGTCCTTTGCGGATACTCTTGGTCCAACTTTTTAAAACGTCTGACTTGTCTTCAATGTGAATCAAGCTTTGCCAACCCGCTCCAAGAGCCGCTTCTGTAGACAGGCTCGTAAGTTCGCTCCATCGTTGTCCGACGAAAGTCCAGTTGCCTTGATCATCGGTTTCAAAAATTGTGACCGGAGCAAATGAGCATAAAATTTGAAATCGTTCTTTTTCCGATTTAGCTTCTGTTGTTCGCTCTGCTACTTGAGTTTCGATGATTTCATTTGTGTTTTCCAGGCGTGCGTGTTTTTTTGCCATTTCCCACATTTCTTTTCGTGTGATTAAGCACCAATTGACAAAGAAAATATCACCAAAGAAAATCCAGAAACCATGTTCTAGAAAACGCCAGGTTTGTGGCGTTGCTTCACCATAAATTGATAGTGGGAAATAAATACCGCGTATTATGTGATCTACCAAAACAAAAAGGCTTGCTGTCACAAGTACTTTCCAATCTCTGTAAAAAGCAAGATAAGCCAGACTTGCAAATACTAGAAAATGAGTTTCTATTCGCCCACCAGTAAGATGAATGATGAACGAAGTCATTATCATTTGTGCTGCCGCTAAAACATGCCTTGTAAGAGCTTTTCCTGGCATTTTAAATATTAGAAAAATTGGCAAGCTAATAGTGGCAAGTCCAAGCCAAATTGCAAGTAGCACATGAAGATGAGTGTCCGATACAGAGCCATTCCAGGTGCGAGGAAACCAGAATAATGCAATCAAGACTCCTGCAAACCATTCTGTAACAAGCAGTCCGCCAAACAAGACGTCGCACTGGTGAAAAGTCTTGTCCAGCTGCATTTTGTAAATCTTTTGCGCTTTGATCACTACGCGTTTATCTAACGCATTTAATTGCGCAGTATCTTCATGCAATAAACGATTGGCTTTCGCCGCCGCCACGTCCATAAAAACTAGCCCCCAATTCCAACTTAGCACTGCCAGGGTCTTGGGCACTATCACCTAATAGGTGGATTATTTGGGTGTTTTCATTTGTGCGCTGACTTTTGAAATTGTAACTGTCCCTCTTGGGTCCGAAGTTTTTGCGATTGCTTTGTATTGTGTGTTCAACAACTCAAGTTCGGTTTTCAAACTTGCAAATTCTCCGGCAAGCTGTCGTTCGGCTTCTAGCAATTTGCTGCGATTCAGGACTTGGACGTCTTGTCCTGAATTCGCTTGCATTGCAGTTTCAAGACGTGCATGTGCTTTTTGCAGTTCGAGCTGTGAAGTAATCAGGCGTTGTGTATCAGTGCGAATAGAGTTGACTAGACTGGTCGACTCTTGTACTGAAGCATTCATCTCTGGACAGGCTCTTGGGGGTCTCAAATCAGCAAGATTGAAGTTGGGGATTCTTATATGATAAGAATCGATATGAGCCTTCCATGATGTGAGCTGGTTTTTGTATGCTGCTTCAGATGCTTTGCAATGTCCGTAGTCTTGCTCTGTTTTCAAAAGGTGAGTTTTGTATTTTTCTGCATGCTCCATGAACGCGGCTAGATTTTTTTTATATGCATCTATATGACCTGATTCAAGCTCGCCAGTCAGTTTATTTGTTTCGCCTTTAAGCATTCGAGCTCGTTGAATTGCATCTTTCAAGCGAATATTAGTCTCGGTAGCATTTAGTTTGAATTTTTTAGATTGGTCAATTATTTCTTTGGCTGATTCAACACGATTGCTCTGACAGCAGGCATCAGAAGATGAAACTGGCTCATTTTGAGCTTCTACAGGTCCAGCTAACGAAATTAGAATTAATATAATCAGACTCGTGTTATTTGTTTGGTTGAACGTTTGCATTTTTTTTTCGCCTCGAAATTAACGTTTGAGTTGTTCTGGTTTTGCTCTTAATTCAAGAGCTGGATCTTCGGGCACTATTTCCTCGGCTGAGCTTGGTGTTTCATCACCGTAATAACGAACATAAATATTGGTACCAAGAGCACGCAGACGAGCAGTGCCTTTCTTTTGTGGACGCAACAATTGGTCTTTTAGGTTGGCTGCGCTTTCAGCAACATATGCGGCGCGTTGAGCAGCCTCTCTTTGTACGGCCAGGGCTCTTACTCTTGCATCGGTGCGAGCCCAACTGTTGCGTAAATAATTCAAATTGCTGATTTCACCTGGATAGTAATTTCTTCCACCTTGGCCTGTTCCAGCGAAGCCTCCACCAGCTCCACCTCCTCCAAGACCCTGGCGAGCTCGTCTTAAATAGGCATCTGCATTTTCAAAAGCATATGTATTATTTCTTTGATTCAATCCAAAAGCAGCTTCGCGCGAAATGCGCTGTATATTTCTTTGACTTTCATATTGCATTCGATTTGCGTATTCACGAACCTGTCTGTTTACGGTATTCACCGTGTTTTCGACTACCGGTTGTGTGTCTTGTGGAGCCGTTTTGTTTCGAGCGTTGTGTGCAGACAAAGATAACAATTTTGCTTTTGCATATTTTCCATTTTCGCCAAAAGGATCATTTTCAAAACAAGCTTTATAGGCTTCCAAAGCGCCTTCCTGATCCTTAAGCTCGACCAGTACATCCCCCAACTGTCTAAAAGCCAGCGAAGAAGATGGATTAATTTGAATAGCGTTCATAAGTTCTTCTGCTGCTGCGTGATAGCGTCTGAGACTGATATCGGCTTGAGCTCTATTAAGTAAATCGGCGAATTTTTTATCTGGGGAATCTTTGGCGATATTTTGAGTCCTGGGGACCGGTTTTGAGACTTTTGGATTTTCAATCTTGAGTTGAGCTTCTTTGCCTAATGCTCGCTCAAGCCTCGTCAGACGATCATTTAAGGCATCATAAGATATGCTTCCAAAAACGTTGTTTTCTAAACGATTAACTCTTTGATGTAAGTCTTCTTTGTTATAGCCGCATCCAAAAAAAGCCGCTTCTAATCTGTAGATACGGCTCAATGCTGAATTATTACTTTGGTCCAAAATTGGTGTCTCAATCTGTAAACGCGAGACGGGAGATGTCCCGTCAGGATTTAATGCCTGGCAGGGAAGTTGGATACAGCAGGTCAACAGCAAAAAGCTGCATAAAGAAGATTTGACCATTCGTTAGACCCAAGAGAAAACCGCAGAGACCTAACGACGATAATTTGTCGTAAAGGTTCCCAAGTACAAAAGTTTTTTTGATTTATTTACTTGCAGGAGTTTCGCTAGTGCTTTGGGTAGTTTTGCTCGACTCTTCACTGTGTTCAGATGGTCTTTGCGAAAGCTGAGCCAGAAGCTCGACACATTTATGGTCTATTTTTTCTGAAAGCTCGGGCATTAGATATTTGGATTTTTCAGCAGGGGTCAATCGGTCTGCAAGGGTTTTACATTGTTGATACGAATCAAGTGCACGACCGGGATCGTTTTGAGCTTCATATAAGGATGCTTGTAGGGCAAGCGGCTTGATACGATGGGCAGTGCCTGGTCCGTATAATTTGCCTAGCACCACCAGTGATGCGTTCAAATATTTGCGACAAGCTTCTGCATTTTCTTGAGCGATACTAACTTCAGCAAGGGCATTTAAAATGTCGGGAATAGCTGGGTCTCTGTCTTTCCAGTAGGTCTCTCGAATACCGAGCGATTTTTTGTAGGCCGCTTCGGCTTCGCTCCATTTTCCTGCTTTCTCAAAGGCTTTAGCTTGCTTAAGGTGCTCCTGCGCTTGAGCTGAGAGTTTGAGTACATCGGCTTTGTTATTTGCGTGAGTAGAACTGGCACCTTTTGCGGGGGTAACTGGAGTACCCAGATTGGCGCTTCTTGCAGATGGGCTTGGTCTGCCCCCAGTTTGACCGGTCGCTCCTAAACCTTGTAGTGCTCTGGTAGGAGCGCCGTAAAGCTTATTCATACTGCCTCCCATTGTCTGAGCGGATCCCATTGGTTTAGGCATGGCCATTAAGCCACCGTATTCTGAAATGCCTTGAGCGCGAGTTTCAAGACCCGCTATGAGTGAGGTTACGGACGTAAAAATAATTAGCAACGACGATTTTTTCATTTGTAAGACTCGATAGTAAGTGGTCGTGGAAGTCTTCTTTCCAATACAAGCCTTCTACCCAGTTTTAGGCGGCAAGCCTCGATATTTTGTTGCATGCTAAATCGCAAACAGGAGGACTTGACTATGAATCAATCATTTTCATTTTCCTTTCACGAAAATACACCATCGTGGTTGGAATCTTATTATTACCAGTTGAACGACTCTCAGGCTACAAAAAAACGTTTGCAATCTGAGCGTTCAAAACATCCGTCAGTCAAAGGTCTAGACACTTCAATCACGCAAGAAGATTTTGATAATTCACTTTACACAACTTTTTTTTCAGACGATAAAGTACAACATTCTCGACTGGTAAACAAAGCCGCCATTAGACACTGGCGCCACGAGGAGCTGAGTCAATCGGACCGGATTGAGGTTAAACAATCTCCTTCTGCTTCGTATCAAAATTTAAGAGCTGTATTAGCTGGTCCAGGTTCAGCTGAGCCTGAAGTTTACGAAATGGATAAAGAGCAGATGTATCGCGCTCCAGCTTCGCGCATCGAGGAAGATAATTACTCGTATGGAATGGGATTAGATCGCTCTTGTTTAGAAGTTTTTCTGACCGAATCAGCAAAGGAAAAAGCTTTGCATGACTATTTTTTAGGTAAAAGACAAAGACCGGCCACTACCCAAGCGATGAATTTTGGACCTAGTCTGACTCCCAGTTTGGATTTGAGTCAGGCACAAACAGTTCCAGACATGAAGCTGTTCGATCAAAGTTTGCTTGCATCTGAAGTAAAAGCACGTGCTGCTCTTGCTCGAATCATCAACGCCGATCAAAGCCAGTTCGAAAAATTAGCTGAAGATGTAAGTTGTGATGTACGCCTTGGAGTGGTCCAAAACGAAAAATGTCCAAGCGAAGTGATTAAACATCTAAGTAACGACGTTAACCCAGAAGTTGCTATGGCAGCCAGACAACGCTTAGGTTTAATGTAGTTTCAAGTGTGATTTTACTATGAAACCTATACGAGAAGATATCGCTGACTTGGCAAGACGCGCGGGTAGAGCTGACGGATGGCGAGATTTTGTTGGAATGCTGAACCCAGCTATGGCAGCAAATCTTCAAACCGGTGAATTGCATTTACCTGATTTGAGCTCAGAGTCGAAAAGTCATAAGGAAATCTCAGGCAGGGCGTTAATTCCGATTGTTCTAAGAAGAATGCTCAGACGTTCATACCCAATGAAGGTGCAGAACTGGTACATAACTGGATCTCTTAGTACTCAAAATGATCAACTTGAATCAATGTTCGCGCTAACAAATGATCTTGATATTCTGCACAAAGGAGCTGCCAGTGAGGATGTGAATGTCAGACGCGGCGTAGCGTCAAATCCAATTGCGCCAATAACCGTTTTGAATGCGCTTACCTTAGACCCAGAATTCAGCGTGCGACTTAGAGTCGTAAAAAATGAACGTACACCACTTAGTGATATTGAATATCTGGCTCTTGATAAAAACGACCAGGTCAAAAATGCCTCTTTGCAAAAATTGTCGCGAATCATGGGAGAAGTTTTCGTTCAGACCAAATTCCAAATTTGATCAAGTATGATATTGCCCATGGCAAAATTACTTTCTGAAGACGAAGATTTCATCTCTTTCTTTTCTTTGAGTCCGACTGGGCACGAAACGAGAAATGAGCAAGTTTGGCAGGGCTATTCGCTTGAAATTTGCAACGGTCCTATTTCTCTAAAATATGGAGGGGCAAAAGACGATGGGTATTTGTTTTGCCGGGATCCTAAAGATGAAATCAAGATGCTTTGCGAAAATCTAGAATTATTCGTCAGTCAAAAGATGCGAAATTTGCAATTTGAACCTGCAGAACCGTCGTTTGAATTAATTCTAGAAAGAATTGAAGCTTTGGGTGTAAAGGTCCATATTTTTGTAGATGATGGCAACGCAAGTTCTGCAATAGCTCGTTGGGATGCCTTTGGTCTTCGATTTTTTACCACTGACGCCAAGTTGTCGAGCTTCATAAACGAACTCAAAACCGATTTTGCCTGTTAAAATTGCCATGTTAATGTCACGTCAGTAACGGCAGTTTGTAGATGCCGGCTGAAAGGAGAACTTACCATGACTCAATCACAAGCTGGAGCCGCCTCTCAACTAGACTCACCAGTTGAAGTACTTTTGCCTGATGGCTCCAAGAAATCAATGGAACCTGGCAGTACGGCAGCCGACCTCGCTAAGAGTATAAGCGAAGGGCTTTTCCGAAAATCTGTCGGTGCTTTGATTAACAAAGAAATTCGCGACCTGTACACCCCTCTGAATCAGGGTGACATAGTCCAGATTTTGACTGAAAAAGACAAAGAATCAATCGAACTTTTGCGCCACTCGACCGCTCACGTGATGGCAGAGGCTGTGCAGTCTTTGTTTCCGCAAGCTCGAATTGCAATTGGTCCGACTATTGAAGATGGCTTTTATTATGACTTCGAGATCCCAGATCACAATATTTCAACTGAAGATCTGACTCGGATCGAAGAGCGTATGACTGAAATAGTCAAACAAAATCAACAGATAGTTCGCCATTGCATAGAAAATGTAGACGAGCAAATTGCCACTTTTAAAAAGCAGGGCGAGAAATTCAAAGCAGAATTGCTCGAAGAACACAGAGACCACAATCCAACTTTATATTTGATGAAAAACAAAGAAGGCGAAGTGGTGTGGAATGACTTGTGTCGCGGACCTCACCTTCCCAATACTTCTTTTATCAAAGCATTCAAATTGATGAAGGTATCGGGTTCTTACTGGAGAGCTGATGAAAAACGCGAGCATCTACAACGTGTATATGCTACTGCCTGGTGGTCCAAAAAAGACCTCGATGAGTATCTGAAAAAACTGGAAGAAGCAGAAAAACGTGATCACCGCAAACTGGCTAAACAGCTAGATTTATTCTCGGTCCACGAAGAAGTTGGTCCCGGATTGATTTTCTGGCACCCAAACTTAGCCACCGTTCGTGATACCATCGAAGAATTCTGGCGCAAAGAACATCGTAGGCGCGGATATCAGTTTGTTTATACTCCGCACATCGCATCAGAAGAGCTTTACAAAGTATCAGGACACCTCGAAAACTACGGCGAAAATATGTATGCGCCAATGGATATCGATGGTGCTCCTTATCGATGCAAACCAATGAATTGTCCTGGTCATATCATGATCTACAAGAATCGTTTGCGCAGTTATCGCGATCTTCCTTTGCGGTTTGCTGAGCTTGGAACTGTTTATAGATACGAGCGTTCAGGCGTTTTACACGGCATGTTGCGCGTGCGCGGATTCACTCAGGACGACTCGCATATTTTTTGTACGCCTGAGCAGCTGGAAGGCGAAATCGATGGTGTACTCGATTTGATCGATAAATTGATGACCACTTTTGGTTACACCTATAAGTGCTATTTGTCGACGCGTCCAGAAAAATATCTGGGAACCGATGAAGAATGGGCGATGGCCACTAGCGGTCTTGAGAATGCTTTGATTAAGCGTGGTATCAATTACGAAGTCGACGAAGGTGGTGGCGTTTTCTATGCGCCAAAGATCGACGTCAAGTTGTTTGATGCTATCGGGCGTGAATGGCAGGGTCCAACTATTCAGGTTGACCTCAATTTACCCAAACGATTCGACGTAAGTTATATCGGCGAAGACGGATCGAGACATCAAGCAGTAATGGTTCACAGGGCTGTTCTTGGCTCAATGGAGCGCTTTTGCGGTGGACTGATAGAACATTATGCAGGAAGCTTCCCATTCTGGTTGGCACCAACTCAAGCAGTTGTCTTGCCCATTGCCGACAGACATCACGAGTTTTGTGAAAAGCTTATGAAACGCCTTCGGGACAATGATTTCAGAGTGCAAATGGATGCAAGAGCCGAAACGGTAAATTACCGAATTCGCGAAGCTCAAATGCAGCAGACACCATATATGGTGGTGATCGGTGATAAAGAACAGGAAGAAGGTAAAGTGGCTTTGCGTCACAGACGTGATGGTCAAATTGGTCTTTTGACTGTAGACGAATTAATCGATCGCTTCATCAAAGAACGGGCCGAATTCGCCTGAGCGACGGACTAGAAATCTATTGTGGGTTCATTGCCTGGTTTGTATAAGCCAGGTAGAGACATCCTATTGAAATACTCAGAGCTATTAGAACTACTACAGCTATGAGTATGATACTGCTTAGGTTTTTAGGCATAGTTAGGTTCTGCTTTGAGTTATGACTCGGGCGGATACGTAGAACTCACATTGACTATAGCGTCTTGAAACAGGATATTGTCATTAGTCGATGCTCACAAGCGACACTCGAAATCCCCAATTTGAGTCGAACCTATGGTAAACGGTCTAGAGAATCAGCCTGATATCGCTCAGGACACCCCCAATAACACTGATCAAACAGCAAGCGCTGCTCGCGAAAATCTTTTGTTGGCTGCCTCAGATTATTTATCTAATCGCTATCCTCCAAATGACGGCAGGCTTTCGCATGACACACGTGATACTCGAGTATCTGGCACTACCGATTTTAATAAAATGCCGCCGGGCGAGTCAGAGCTTATAACAGGCAATAGTTTTAAAAGTCTTTCGATCGAAAATCTGCCAAGTAATTATCAGGTTGTCCATGCTATGGACAGTCGTGGTTATTATTTGCAATTCAATCCTCCAACTGCTGCACCCGGAGAAATTCAACAGCCAAGAAAACGTCTTTACTATCCACCAGATCTTCCAAGTATAGAACTCAAAGTGAACGGCGTTCCAACCAGGCTTGACTTGCCTCTGGAGCGTCAAAAGGTGGATCAGTTCATCAATACTCAAGACCCGGCTTTTCTTAGAATTCAAGACGCATACAGAGCCGCAACTCGACTGGAGGCAATTAAATCATTGCCAAATGATGACCCTGCCATGCGCTTCTTGCAGAACATGAATCAAATGGGCGTCAAGGAATTGAATGCTCTAGAGGCTGTTTACAAAGACATGGTGGATCGAAATCCCAATAATGCCTGGGCTAAAGTGGGTCTGGGTGACGTTATGACCTTACAGGCAATTCGAAACTTATCGCCTTACATGCTCTCGGCTTTGAATCAGACCGACCGGACACCTGTGCCCCTTGAATTAAAACAACAAATTCTTTCTCAACTGGATGCTGCAAGTGACCAGTACAGACAGGCTCAGAACATCAATGGCAGATGGCAGCACAATAATGTCACTCCTTTTCGCTCGCCGTACTTGCCCAATTTCGACTTTAACCCATGGGCTGGCGGTTTTGGCTTCTTGTACTGGGGCACAGGGTCCGACTATGGGGCTTATAGACAGACCCAAGTAGGGGTCTTACGGGGACTGGTGGACCGAAATGTACTCGATTCTATTCAATTACCCCCTAATCGTCCTGAATATGACCGCACTTTGCCTCCTAACCCAGGAAGGTTGCGCATTTATGAGCGCGGCGTAGATCCCAGTATATTTAGATAATCTGAACCTATTTCTTTCAAGTTATATGACCTTGGTATAGGAATGATATAGTTGTCTGAAAGGTCTCACTTTTTTGATTTTGAGTAATAGGCAATGAGCAAGAACCCACAAGACGACGAAGCATTTTTTGGTCCTGATTCGCTTTTTCGCCGCAAGCTACATAAGCTGCGCGCCGAGTGGCACGATCCGGCAAAAGGCAAGGGCAATCGGGCTCAGGAGCAGCTGACCGGTTATGGATATGTAGCTAATGCCGAATTGAGCATGAAGAACAAGGATACAACAGAGATGGAGCGCCTCGCTCTGCTTGACTCTGTCACCGAACTTTATAACCAGCAAGCGATAATCAAAGTTCTCATCTCGGAAGTACGTCGTGCCAAACGCTACAAGCGTCCCGTGGCTGTAATAATGGTCGAGTGCGACCAGTTTGAGGAAGTGGCTGCTGGAAACGAATTAAGCCGCGATGCTTTCTTGAAGTCATTTTCTGAGCTGGTTTTAAAAGCAGTAAGAGACGTTGATGTTCCTTCTCGTTATTCTCACAGTCAGTTTCTGGTCATTTGTCCTGAGACCAACAGTCAGGGAGCTAAAATCATCGCAGATAGAATGTTGCGAACAGTCTCGGCTGACGCACTTGTAGGCGTAGATCGCAACTGGCGTATTACAGTCAGCGTTGGATATGCCTCATTCCCCAAGCATGGAACGTCTGCCCAGGATGTAATAACCAAAGCCGAAATGGCTCTGCAGCGAGCTAAAACTGGTGGCGGCAACAGAAGTGATGCAGCATTCTAAATTGACCAGAATCAGTCTTCTGGGCTCGACTGGCTCGATAGGTGTTCAAACTCTAGACATCGTGGAAAATCACAAAGAACACCTGCAAGTGGTGGCACTTTGCGCTGGGTCGAATTCGCTTGAAAAATTGGCTTTGCAAGTTATTCAGTTCAACCCGCAGCTGGTTTGTGTTCCACAAGAAGCAGACAAAGAAAAACTTATCTCAATGCTTGGCTCAAAATTGCCAAAAGGTATAGAAATAGTTACTGGAGATACAGGTTTGATCAGAGCGGCGACTCTGGATGACTGTGATTTGGTAGTGACCGGTGTGGTTGGAGCGATTGGTATTAAGCCAACCTATGAAGCTGTTCGCTCTGGAAAAAATATTGCATTAGCCAATAAAGAAACGCTTGTAGCTGCCGGATCGGTCATTATGAGCGAAGCACAAAAGAATGGCGTCAAAATAATTCCAGTCGATAGCGAACATTCAGCTATCTATCAATCGCTACAGGGTTACACCAATGACGACATAGACTATCTCTGGCTCACAGGATCGGGTGGACCATTTAGAACCTGGACCATGGAAGCTATGGAAAAAGCCACCAAATCTGATGCGCTAAAACATCCAAACTGGTCGATGGGTCCTAAAATTACTATAGACTCTGCAACCATGATGAATAAAGGGCTTGAGATTATTGAAGCGCGCTGGTTGTTTGACCTGAGTGCAAAAAAAATAAAAGTTTTGGTTCATCCTCAGTCGATTTTGCATTCTGCTGTTGAATTCAAAGACGGATCCGTTGTGGGACAAATGGGCGTACCTGATATGCGTCTTCCTATTCACTATGCGCTCTTTTATCCAAGTAGAGTTATATCAACCAGGGTACCCCGCCTAGACCTTGTAAAAATTGGCTCTTTGACCTTCGAACCGCCCGATTACAACAAGTTTCCCTGTTTGTTGCTGGCTAAAGAAGTGGCTGAATCAGACACAACTCTTCCTTGCGTGCTTAATGCGGCAAATGAAGTAATAGTGGATAGTTTTCTGAAAGACCTTTTACCATTCAAACAAATTCCCAAGCTTCTTGAAGCAGTCTTAAGTTTGCACAAAGCAGTTAAAAAACCTGATTTGGACGATATTTTTGAGGCTGATGCCTGGGCTAGAAAGGAAGCTTTTCGGCTTGTAACGGCTCCTATCTCATCTATTTGAGTCCTTTTCGTGATAGCATTTTTGCCACCTCGAACACATAAATAGGACTCGACTCATGGTTTTGACAAATACCAAAGTTAACGTGATAGACCATCCCCTGGCGGCGCAAGCTCTAACAAGATTGCGCGACTTTCAAACAGTAAGCCATGATTTTCGCTTCACCGCTCTTAGATTGAGTCAGTATCTGGTTTATGAAGCCATGCGTGACCTCAAAGTAAAAGAAGTTGGCGTGGAAACACCGCTTGGACCCGGCAGCGGAACAGCAATCGTCGATTATGTAATTCTTGCTCCTGTTTTGAGAGCAGGTCTAATTTTGGCAGAAGCAGCACAAGATCTTATGCCAAACTCGCGTATCTATCATATTGGACTTAGACGAGACGAAGAAACACTCGAGGCGAAGTCTTATTACGCCAAGCTTCCTGAATCGTTGCCACCCGATTGTCGCACTTATGTACTGGACCCAATGCTTGCTACTGGTGGTTCAGCGTGTGCTGCAATTTCTCTTTTTGCCAAAATGGGCGTACAAAATATTCATCTGGTCTCGTTTCTTGCGGCTCCAGAAGGCGTTAAGCGTGTTCATGACCAGTATCCAAATGTGGTCATCACAACTGCGTCAATAGATAGTAATTTGAATGAGTTTGGTTATATCGTCCCTGGTCTTGGCGACGCAGGCGATAGAATATTCGGAACATAAGAAAAAAGACACCACCAAATGTGGTGCCCTTTCTCGGTCGCGCTTGTAAAGACCTTTATTCTTCGTCTAGTTTGAAGCCGACTTTCAAGGTTACTTGAAATTCGACTATATGGCCCTCTTTGATACGTCCACGGAAATCGGTTGCTTCAAACCAGCGCAGACCGTGTAGGGTTTTTGACGCGCGTTTGACAGCGTTTTCTGCGGCATCAGCGAAACTTTTCTCTGAAACGCCGACAATCTCTGTAATTTTGTAGACCTGGTGTGAATTGGACATGAGCCACCTCGTTTTGGTTAATCAATCAATTAAGTAATTTAAAACTATTGAAAACCGCATTGGAGTTGAGTTTAATCCTAGTGTGACAATGCTTTACCGCTTAAACTATAGATATGCAAAATCTAAAAACTTATATCGAGATAAATGGTCCAATGCCCTGGCAAGCTTGTACAAAAGCTTTTTTGTCGATGCTTAAAAGTGAGCCTGGTGAGCGTTTGATTTTGCCATTGAATCTTGCTTCGTTTCAAATCGATGAGTCAACCAACCAAATCAGTCTGCAAGAGACTACAAGTCAAAACGACTGTGCTTATCAAAGTCCTGAATTTTGTCTTGAACGTCCGTGTGACGAACGCTCGGTTGTTTATAGTCTGGGATGTGTTCTTTATGCGTGTTTGACTGGTGCTCCTCCATTTGTTGCGTCTGGGCAAGAGCGCACAAGCGAATTACAGGTGAGCGAATTGCCTCGCTCTGTGAGCAGGCGTATCTTGAATGAGCAGATACCAAATGAAATCGATGCCGTAATTGAAAAAGCAATGCGCAAAAATCCTAAGAAGCGTTTTGCTGACATCAATTCATTTGCGGCTGCTTTGGCAGCAATTGCACAACCAGCCGAATTGAAAGCTTATACTCCTAACAAGCAAAGCGTTTTGAAATATCTTGCCTTGTTTGCTTTGATACCTGGTACTTCCTTCTTTCTTTCGCACAACGAATACACACAAAAGCTTATTGCTGATAGTCATCCACAAGCAAGACACCCGTATCATTTAAGTCTTGATTCTGCTGACTATAGATTACAAATGGAATTTGACGACAATAAAATCGAAGCAGATAAGTCTAAAAAGCAAATTCAAATTCTGAATTTGATGACTAAAAGAATTATGTTTGCCACCACCAAGCGAAAAAGTTTCAAAGCTGCACTCGAGGAAGCTGTCCGTCGCCAGCTCGATTTGAAAGGCGCTGACTTGAGCGGTCAAGATTTGTCTGGAGCAAATCTTCATGGCGCTAGATTTTCAAAAGCATTTTTTATTAATTCCAATTTGGAAAACGCCAACCTATATTCTTGCTTTTTAGACGGCGCCGATTTTCGCGGTGCCAGGATGAAAAACTGCATGCTTAGCGATACTCATGCAGTTCAAGCAAATTTTTCAGAAGCAGATTTAACTGGTTCGCAGATGGTCAATTCATTTTTCTTGCAGAGTAATTTTATGGATGCAAAATTGAATAATTGCGATTTGTCGGGTGCCAGACTTAATCAAGCCAAAATGATAAGGGCCGATTTAACTGGCGCCACCACCAAAAATACCAGTCGCAGTGCCGAACTCTGGGATGGCGCTATAGTTACTGAAGCTCAAATAAAAGATATGGAAACTGTGCAGTCTAATAAATGATTTTATTTAGACATTCGCTCTTCAATTAGTTTGCGAGTCTCTTGTGAAATCAAACTTGGTCTTCTTGTTTTTTCGTCGATGAGAACCATTACTTCTTGCGAAACAGCGCAGCATTTTCCATTTAAGAAAATCACTTGCCCGATTTTTACTGAACTCTTGCCAAACGAATTGATTCTTGTCCCCACTTCGGCAGTACCAGGAAAATTCATTTCAGCCAGAAAATCGAGTTTCATGCTTGCTATTACAAAGGTTTTGCCAGCGCCGCTCAAAGGCTCCATACCGTTAAAAAAGGTTGCCACCCGACCTTGCTCTAACAAAGTTGAAAAAACGGCGTTATTAACATGCCCAAGGGCGTCGGTGTCACTATAACGCAACGGGACCGATGTCCAGCATTTGTAAATTGAAGCATCGGTTAGAGATTCAGTTTGCATCAAGGTCTCCTGGATAATTGTCGTAGTCAATTATAAGTCCCTTTAGATTTAAGACGACAGTTAGGTCAATTGATGCTTAAATAAGAGTTGAAATATGTTCGATGCGGCTTAACTAAACTTGTTCTTTTTGTAGAAAGGAGCGGATTATGAAAGGCGCGTCTATTGAAGTTTTCCTTTTTTCTATCTTTTTACTTTCTGGATGCGCTGAAGTTTTGGAATCTTCGCCAAAGCTCTCGCCAGAAAAAAGCAATGTAGAGCTTAACCAGAAACTTGAAGCAAAAGAGGAAAAACTGTCCAGGGTTAAAGACTCGATAAACTCACTCAAGGATGAGATTAAGAAGAGCAATCCAAGCTCGTCAGCCATGTTTTTTCGCGAACTTCAAAGTCGTCAGGCTGAACTTAGAATACTCGAACAAGATGTTTATTTTTTGCGCCAGCAAGCAAAAAAATAAATAAGTCTTATTCGGTGGAATTTTTGACAGCAAGACCTTCTAGCTCAAGACTGCCTTTCACTGCCACTACTTCACCAGGTTTGAGTCCTGATAGCACTTCGTTCTTGCCTGCGTAGACGGGTCCTACTTGGATTTTTCTTTCTTCAAAAGTGTCTGGTGATTTTTGTACATAGGCAAGGTGAGCTTCACCCACTTTCTGTACTGCTTCAGCAGGTATTACCAAGGCGTTTTTAGTGGCTGTGCGTACAACCATTTTTCCAAACATATTGGGGTGCAATAAATCCATTCTGTTGTCTACAGTGGCTCGGATAGGCAATGTTCTGGTTTTGGGATCCATTATATTGCCGACGTTATCTACCACGCCGTGAAAAGTCTGTTCTTGAAAGCTGTCTACAATGACCACAGCTGGCTGCTGACGTTTGACATAACGAATGTCTTTTTCGAACACCTGTGCGAACATCCATACTGTGGACAGGTCTGAAATTTCAAATAATTTGTTGGATGAATCAACCAATTGTCCAACGTCTACTTGTCGCTCAATCAGGGTTCCTGAGCGAGGCGCTACAATATTGAAAACGTCGTCTATTTTTCTTGTTTTAAGCACTTCATCGACTTCTTTGGGCATGATGCCGAACAGTCTGAGACGTTCTTTGGTACTGACTACAACCGAATTCATTTTGTCTTGCAAGTTTTTGACTAAAACGCGAGCTTCTTCGAATTCGCCCTCAGACATTTCTAGATTAGAGCGAGCTGCAATTCCTTCTCCATAGAGCAATTTATTTCTGTCGTATTGCTTTTTAGCAAGCGAAAATTTGACCTTAGCTTGCTCCATGTCTGCTTCTAGAATCATCACTTTTTCAAGCAATTCAGATTCTAGTTTTGCCACTTCATCGCTTCGTACTGTAGTCAGAATTTGTCCTTTCTTGACCATGTCGCCGACCTGTACATCGACGTCTTCGACCCGGCCTGGTACCATCGATAACACCGGTGTGGTCTGGTAATCGTTTTCTTTGACCTCGCCTTCCAGAATTAGTTCTACAGGCAATGTCTGGTACGAAACAGGACAAGTAGTAAGTCCAATTTTTTGTAATTGAGACTTTGTCAGATGAAGCAATGAATCGTTTTCGTGCTTAGACAAAAAAGGTGTGTGTGCCTTTATGCTGTCGTTACCTTCGTGTTGTAGAGCTTCACCAAAAAACTGACACCCGGTCAAGCACAAACAAAGTGCTGGCATCAGACTTAGCATTGGATGGACTTTGAATTTCATTGTTCCTTTTGACTTGACTCTGATGTGATAGTTATTTCTTCAGGCGGTTTTTCGGGGAAGGCATAAAGAGGTAAGGCTTCTGCTGTTTGGGACGATAACTCCATATCAGATTCTACCTGCTTCATTTTGCCTGAGCTAGGGCGGAAATATAAATAAATGCAGGGAAGCACGTAGAGTGTGAGGAAAGTACAGAAAATCATTCCTCCAATAATCACGATAGCAAAAGGTTTTTGGGTTTGAGCCCCGATTTCGTTCGATAAAGCAGCGGGCAAAAGTCCAACCGCGGCAATTGCTGCTGTCATCAGTACGGGTCGCATTCTGGTAATAGCGCCCTTGTAAACGGCTGTTCGTATTGGAACTCCGTTCATACGCAACTCATCTACGAAAGATACCAGAAGAATTCCATTCTTCACAGCAAGTCCAAACAAGGCGATGAATCCGACACCCGCAGAGATGGAGAAATAAGTCTTGGTGACATACAACGATAAAACACCGCCGATTGCTGCAAGCGGAATAACCGAAAAGACTACCATTGCACCGCTTAAAGAACCGCAAGCAAAATACAAAATAACCAGAATCACAGCAAGTGTAATTGGCAAAACGATCATCAGTTGATTTGAAGCTTCTTTTTGACGTTCGAATTCTCCGCTCCAGATTACAGAATAACCTTGGGGTAGTTCCATCTTGTCGACTTTTGCTTGTGCTTCTGCAACCGCCGTGGCAAGGTCGCGTCCGCGTACATTGGCTCTAATTGTGGCAAGACGACTTCCGCCCTCTCTCCAGATTTGGGTGGCTCCCATTGTTTCTTTTACTTTTGCAATTTGAGAAAGCGGAATTTTGACACCACTGGGAGTATCAACCAGAATTTGTTCCAGGTCTTCTGATGTGTTGCGATAAGCTTCTGCAAGACGTACGATTACGTTATATCTGCGCTCTTCTTCAATGGCGACGGTAGCTGTTTTGCCACCTAATTCTATTTCTACCAGGTCTTTCAAATCGTCTACCGTAAGCCCGTAGCGAGCCGCTGCAACCCGGTCTATTTCGATTTTTAACTGTGGTTGTCCCATAAGAGGATCGACTATCACGTCGACGATTCCTGGTGTGGAACGCATTTGCGCTCCCACCTTTATTGCTGTTTGCTCGAGCGTTTCAAGGTCAGGTCCAGAAACTTTTGCAACAAGCGAACCTTGAACACCGGATAAAGCCTCGTCAAGGGTGGTCTGAATATATTGAGTGAAATAATATTTGACGTTTGGAATTTCTTCCAAGTCTTCTTTCATCATTTCAATCAATTTTTCTTTGTCTTCGTGCATTTCTTTTGGCCATTCAGCAAACGGCTTGAGACCAATGAAAAACTCTAAGTCGGCAAATCTATTGGGGTCCGAGCCGTCGTCTGGACCACCAGCTTGAGATAGAACGCCTGTCACTTCAGGGAACTTGAGCAATTTCTCTCGTATTTGACTACAGATACGATTAGCTTCGACGAGTGTGACACTGCCAGGCTTGATAGTTCCTCTAAGCCAGATATTTCCTTCTTCTAAGTGTGGCAGAAATTCGCTGCCCATACTGGTGTAAATAGGCACGATTGCTGCAAAAGCACCGATTGCAAGCAGTATGACGAGCCAACGTAAGCGTAAGGCAAAATGCAGTGTCGGGGCATAAATTTTGCGTGCCCAAATAACTATAAAGCTTTCTTTTTCTCGCGGTGGATGGTTAGGAAACCAGAAAGAACAAAGTACAGGCACTAGAGTGAGAGCACAAAGACCCGCACCGACAAGGGCTGTAACCATTGTGGTGGCAAGTGGTCTGAATAATTTTCCTTCTACACCGGTAAAAGCAAAAATCGGCAGGAAAGTAGCAATAATTACAATGATTCCAGAAACAAGCGGAGCTGCCACTTCGCAGGCAGATTCTTTCAATATCTGCAATCGTTGTAGTGGTGTTTTATTGGGTCCCGCTTCAGAAAAAAAGCGCACGATATTTTCGGTCATAACAACGGCACTATCAACCAGGATGCCAAAATCGATGGCGCCAAGACTGAGCAGGTTAGCTGGCACACCAAATATATTGAGTCCTATGAACGAAATCAAAACTGATACTGGAATTACAAGCGCCGTGATCACAGCAGGAACTATGTCAACCAAGAACAGACAAAGAAAAACGAATACAAGTGCAATACCTGTAAATACGTTATGACTAACTGTTTTGACAGTGCGATCAACCAGTGTCGAACGGTCGTATAAAGTCTCGAAAGTAACACCGGGGGGTAATTTCTTCAAAATCCCGGGTAGCCTTTCTTTAAGTTCTGCTAGAACTTGCGATGGATTTTCATCACGACGCAAAAGAACAATGCCTTCTACTACGTCGTCTTCGTGATCGTGTCCGACCTGACCTCGCCTAACCAATGGTTCGATCGACACCGATGCCACATCGCGAATTCTAATAGGGATACCTTCACCATGTGCTTTGATTACGATTTCTTCGATATCACCAACACCTGTCAGTAAGCCCATCTCGCGAATGATAAGAGCCTGTCCGTTTCGCTCTAGAAAACCACCACCAGAGGTGGCATTTGCGTGCGACACCGCATTAAAGACTTCTTGCAAAGTTATGTCGTAAGAGCGCAGTTTATGCGGGTCTATCTGAATTAAATAAGACTTGGTTGGACCTCCCTGGCTGATGACACCTATTACGCCAGGTATTTGTCTGAATAACCGCTCCAGTTCCCACTGCTGGAACGAACGCAGCTCCATGGGAGTGAAATAACGACTGTGCAGAGCATATCTATAAATCTCGCGCAACGAGCCTACTTCTGGCTCCAGTTGTGGGTTTGCATCGGGCGGCAATTCTACGCGAGTGAGTCGCTCGAGCACCTGCTGACGTGCTAGTGAAACTGGTGTTCCGTCAGAAAAAGTCGTGGTTACAACCGAAAGTCCATACAAGGACAAAGAGCGCAAACGAATTTGGCGTGGAATGCCTAAAAGCTCTTTTTCCATTGGAATGGTCACAAGTTTTTCAACTTCTTCTCCGCCCTTGCCCGGATACAAAGTGATGATTCTAACCTGAGGGTTGGAAAGTTCAGGATAAGCTTCAAGCGGTAATTTTTTCCAGGCTAGAATACCGACTGCCACCACTACACCAGTGATGATGAGCGTCATATACCGGCCTTTCAGCGAATGTTCAACTAGCCAGTTTATTGCGGATTGCACAGTGTTAGCTCACGTGAATTTTGGGACGTTTCTCTGGGTCGGTTACCGCGGCTCTTAGGATTTCTCTGGTGACTGGCGCAATTTCGCCTTCTCCCAGAAAGATATATTTAAACACGTATCCAAGGGGATGTCCCTCGGTCCAGCCGAAATAGGCATGAGGAATAGTTTTGGTTCGGTCACGAATATCAAGCAAAATAGCTGCTATTGCATTTGGCACTGCCGAGCTCTGGCAGCGCAGGACTTTATTGCCGTCAACCAGATGCCCTGTGACATGCAGAACATTGTCTATGAATTCAGAAGCATCTTGCACTCTCACTTCCAGAAAAATGAGTTGAGCTTCTTCTGGAGTTAATTTGTGTACTTTTCTTGTTTCTGCTTCTTTTGCGCTGTATTCCATACCGCCTGGACGGTGAGAAAGAATCGAAATCTCACCTTCTTTAAGCAGTGCTTCTTGAAAGAAACTCTCTGCCACATCGTCGTAAGAGACTTTTTGTATGCGCAATTCAAGCGAGCGCACAGTGCGTGAAAGCAGTGACGAACCAAGAATTGCTGCAATGAAGAAAGAGGCTATATGCAAACCTTCGGGGCGTTCGATTATGTTGGCAATAAGTGTGTATAAAAAGACGCAAGTAATAATCGCAAACGCTGTGCGTTTTGGTTTGCTGACTTTCCAGTACGTAAGTGTCACGGCAAAAGAGTCACAGGTCATAAGTACCAAAACGCCCGTGGCGTAGGCGCCTGCCTGGGCGTCTACATTGGCTTTGAAAATCAAAGTGACTGCAAAAGCGACTATCAAAAAGAAAACTACCAGTGGGCGCATTGCAGCTGACCAGTTTGGAGCCATTCCGTATCTCGGCAGATAACGTGGCACCAAATTGAGTAAGCCGGCAAGGGCGGACGCTCCAGCAAACCAGAGAATAGCAATAGTGCTTGCGTCGTAAATCGTTCCCCAGGTATGTCCCAGAAGCTCGTGTGCCAGGTAAGAAATGGCGCGACCGTTGGCTTCTCCCCCTTCAACAAATGCTTCTGGCGGAATTAGAAAGCTAGTGGCGAAGCTGCTTGTCATAAGCAGCAATCCCATTATTAGCGCTGCTGTAAGCAGCAATTTTCTGGTGTTGGCTATTCGACCTGCTGGATTTTCGGGGGTGTCGTCTGCATAGCCGCGCACGTGCGGCATAACTGCAACGCCTGTTTCAAAACCTGACATACCAAGCGCCAGTTTTGGAAATACGAGCATAGACATTCCGATCATGGGCCAGATTGAATGATAAGTATTGGTCAGTCTGTTCTGCCAGTTTGCAAACAATTCTGGATGATGGAGCAGATTGTCCATTGCAACGCCAATCGTGACAGCATTAGCGACAAGATAAGTGCTTACTATGACGGTAGAAAGGCCTATCGCTTCTTTGAAGCCAGATAGAAAAATCATCCCAAGCAATCCAAGCAACAATAAAGTGATTACAACTCGATCGAGCATGAAAGCCGGAACTGCTTGTTGCACTAGTGGGTTTTCGACTATGTGCGCAGTGGCATCAGCTGCTGAGAGTGTGATTGTAATAATAAAGTCTGTGCAAGCAAATCCAAGCAACACAAGAACGAACGTTTTACCTCTCCAGCCTGGAAACAAGCGTGAGAGCAAAGACAAGCTTCCCTGTCCGTGCGGGCTAATGCGACTGACTGTGGAATAGACTGGCAGGGCGCCAAAAAGAGTGAGGATGATGAGTATGAAGGTTGCAACAGGTGACAATAGCCCGGCTGCAAGGTATGCAATACCGGGCTGATATCCAAGGGTGGAAAAGTAATCTACCCCTGTGAGGCACATTACTTTTGGCCACCAGTCCTGGTGAATTTCTTTTTCTTTTCCGCGTTGTCGAAGTCCTTCGAAAAACCAGATCAGAAATTTATTCTTTAGTCGATCGCGTGACGTCATTTTGGTTAAGCTTGCGCCTTATTGTCACTTTTGACCAGTTCTAGATCAATTTCGAAGTTGATTTCGTCTCCAACCATTGCTCCGCCGTTGTCCAGTGTCTTGTTGTAGGAAACACCAAAGTCTTTGCGATTCAATTTGCCCTTAGCGCTAACACCCATATGGGGTGCGCCTTTGATCATGACTGGTTTCGATAACGGTTCTGCATTGAGGCTCACTTTTTTAGTGACACCATGCATGGTGAAATTACCTTCAAGTGTGAAAGCGCCATTCTTGCCAGGCACCACTTTGGTTGAGACGAATTTCATAGTTGGATATTTCTCGGTATCCAAGAAATCACCAGCGCGTAAATGCTCATCGCGTTTAGGTTCTTGGGTAGAAATTGTTTTTGCATCGATAGTGGCGTCGACTGCTGCTTTGGACAAAGTTTTGCCGTCATATTTGACTTTGCCTGTGACTTGTCCGAAATTACCGCGAACATTCGAGACCATCATGTGTCTTACTGTGAAATTTACAGCTGAATGAGCAGTATCGATATCCCATGAATCTGAGTTTGCAGGAGCGGCTTTAGCAGGTGCTTTAGCTGGTTCTTTACTTGCCGGGGCAGCGTCTTTTGCCATGGAAGGCAAATTGCAGGCTAAGCCCAGCATAAGGGCTGCTGCTAAAAACAATTGCTTCATTTCAATTCAATTCCTTAATAGGTGGGGGTGTTTTTTCCATGTTGAGCACGGTCTGCCACTCGTTTGGTTGAACAGGCTGTATAGATAGCCTGCTGCCTGGCTGGACGACTAACATTTTTTCAAGGGCGGGATTCGACTTAAGTTCTTGCAAAGAGATAAGTCTATTCAGCTTTCGTACAAATTTTACGTCAACCATGTACCAGGTGGGATTGTCAGCTCTACTCTTTGGGTCATAGTATTTGGATTTGGCGTCAAGCGCCGTGTGGTCGGGATATCCGGCTTTACATACCTCAGCAATTCCGACTATTCCGATTGCTGGTTTTCCATCATTTGTTTTGGCATTACTGTGATAAATAAAGACTTGGTCGCCCGGTTTTGCATCGTCTCGAAGCGAATTGCGAGCCTGGTAGTTTCGGATACCTTCCCAATAACAGGATTTTTCTTTTTGCAATTGGTCAATCGAATATACATCTGGTTCAGTTTTGAATAACCAGTATCGAATGCCTTTGTCTTTTGCTGCCATTGACTACCTGTGTACTATAAAGAATCGAATCGGCGAAGTATAACACCAAATTAAGTACCAAAGTTGGGTCCTGAATTGTGATCGATTTGTGATGGGACTTCTGGGCTACCTGCTTACGAAGCGCTTCAAACGCTGACCAACAAGATCCTGTCTCACTTCATTTGTACAATTAGGGGTTTGATATCCATAGAGTGAAGGATATGCTGGATAAGGGTTGTACTGTGGATATGCTGCAATTGGAGTAGCCATGTGAGGCGTCATTTGCATAGGAATATAGTTTTGTTGGTATGACGGTGTTTCGTTCAATGGAATCATTGTAGGGAATGTTGTTTCAGCTGCCTGAATTGCTCCTGCAGGATTTTGAAAAACTTCCTGCTGAGGCACATTTTTGTTAGATGCTTGAGCTGCATCTCTTTGATAAGCATTTAAACCGACGAGGCTGATTGTAACTACAAGAAATAGGGAAGCAAGAACTTTGATTTTCAATATTTTTTTTGAGTTGTCTGGACGTTGTGCACATCCGCAAAGACATTCCTCACCCTTTGCAGGTTTGTGAAAGACCGGCGCAGGCTGCTCAGAGTGCGAAGAGAGATGGTGCTCGGCTTCGTGTAGTTCTTCTCTTAATTCAGGTGGAGTTGGAAACATGTTCTTGTCCTTGATTTGAGCCACCCAATAGCCCTCTCTTGACATTTTGAGTTATGCTCGAAGGGTAGTCAAGCAAAAGGTGGTGAAATTACGTAGATGTAATCTCCATCTTTGTTTTGACTAGGTTTCCAGATGATCGAATATGAACGCGTTATAATATTGCCGGTGGTGCCTACCTAGAAGTCTGTGACATCAGTCATGACAACCGAATCTTCTAGGTAAGCCAAACGCCGGCTGGTAGTGCGGGTGGAGGGAACTACCCGACAGTTGAGACTGTTTGTTCTGATTATCGAAAGCAAATGCAGGCTGAGCGAATAAATCAGATTTCAATTCTATTTTCGGCTCTTCTTTCTTTGAACCAAGCGCATGTTCTCTATCCAACTCCATGAAATAACACAAAGTGCAAAGCATTGCACATGCTACGACAACGAGTGCAGCTACTCTAACCATGGTTTCCAGAAAGGAATGTTCTAGCTTTTCGACTCTTGCATATACAGTTGCTTGTGTTTTTGCGCCTTTATTTGCAAAGTATCTTTCCATAGCTTCTCCGATGGTACGCCATTCTCGCTCGAAATTGGGTGGAACATGATATGAATGGAACATTGCTAATACCCCCAGTATTAGTGCATTTGTTTCCGATTCAAAAACTTGTTGCCGCCACATACTGTTGTAAGGCCGCCAAGAGGGGAAGTCAAGAAAACTAATATGTCAAGCTGTTGCGCGGTGTTGCGATTTGTTAAGCAAAATGTTAAGCGCTAAAATGCGCACCAGTTCTCAGTCAGAAGACTCCCAGGTGTACTCGGTAACTCCACGCGATTTTCGCGTAACTGTTTTTTTCACGTTTATATTATTGATCCGTTTTTGGGTGGTTCTGCTTTGCTGTGCTTGAGGGAAAACGTCGCCTGAATAAATCATCTCTTGTTCGGCTGAGTTAGCGGCTTTGTCCTTGTTTGCTTTACCCATATTGGTGTCCAGTTGACCAAGTCCTGAACCAAGTAAGTGAGTAAGTGGTTTTGTATGTTCTTTATAGTATGCAGTGTTGTATTGTCTCCAGATAGGAGCTGCTACCGTTCCGCCGGTGATTTTAGTAGATGAGCCTACAGCCTGGTTTTTGGAATTTCCAGTCCATACCACTGTAACTAGATCGGCTGTGAATCCGGCAAACCATAAATCTTTGCCATCATCTGCGGTGCCAGTTTTGCCTGCTGAAGGAATGCCTTTGATGCGCGATGCGACTCCTGTTCCAGAAGCTACCACTTCTTTTAAAACGTCTACCAGTTCAATCACTGGCTTCTCATCCATTACACGCTCCACCTCGGGCGCAAAAACAGCGAGTGGTTTGCCTTTCTCATTTTCAATTTTACGGATAAAGCGTGGTTTTACTCGAACACCGCCTCTGGCTATAGTGCCATATGCGGTGGCAAGAGAAAGTGGCGATGCAGCAGACGCTCCAAGCGAAAGCGCCATGGTAGGTGCAAGAGTCTCGTTGATTCCCATTCTACCTGCAACGCTGACTATGGAAGGAATTCCTACTTGCTGAGCTACTCTTACTGCGCAAACGTTTTTGGAATACTTGAGCGCTTCGGCAACTGTAATCATGCCTGAATATTTTTTGTCGAAATTCTTTGGTTCCCAAATTGGATTTTCTTTGTCGTTTTCATCTACTACAGACAACGGCGTATCCGAAATCATACTGGAAGGAGTCATCGCCCCGCCCTCAAACGCAGTGAGATAAACCATCGGTTTGAAAACAGAACCCATCGTGTGTGGATGCACAGCTGAGTTCCATTGGTTTTCTAAATATTGTCCGGTGCCACCGACTAGTGCCACCACAGATCCGTCATTTAGATTTATTGATGCAAGAGCCGCCTGGTCTATGCCTTTTGGAAGGCGAGCATTCCTGATTGCTGCTTCAGCTGCGTTTTGTGCTTTAGAGTCGAGACAGGTATAGACTTTTATTCGTTTAGATCCTGTGTAAGGAAGCAGTTCTTTTACTTCTTGCGCCACAAGACTGGAGTAATAAGGATATTTGGGTACGAAGATTTTGGTGGCAATCGTATCGTCTACCTGTCTGAAAACGAGCGGTTGATTGATTGCCCAGTCTGCTTCGTCTTGTGTAATCAAGCCGGTTTCGTACATGGCATTGATTACGTATTGTTGTCGTTGAACTGCTTGTTTTAGATGTTCTTTGTCGCCGAGTATCGACGGTGACTTGATTATGCCTGCAAGAAAAGCAGATTCTCCAATAGTCAATTGACTGGCTGGTTTGTCAAAATAAGTCTTGGCTGCGGCTTCCACACCATATGCTCCTGAGCCAAAATAAATCTGGTTCAGATAAAGTTCGAGTATTTTTTCTTTCGAATATTTTTGCTCAATTTGTTGCGAGACAATGGCTTCGGCAATTTTGACCGAAATGTTTCTTTTTTGAGCAGCAAAAAAAATATTTTTGGTAAGTTGCTGGGTGATTGTAGAGCCGCCTTGAACCTGATGACCTTTTGAAATATTGGTCAGCAAAGCTCGTGTAACTCCCTCCCAGCTGACGCCAGAATGCTGGAAAAAACTTCTGTCTTCTGCTGCTATTACTGCCTTCACCACATTTTGCGAAATTTTTGACATAGGCACAATTTCACGTCGTTCTTTAGCAGGAAAAGTGCATATGAGTTTGTCGTCTTTGTCGTACAAAAGCAGTTCTGCACCGGGTTGATACGATTCAAGAATCGAAAGGTCAGGCACTTTTAAATAATCGACCCAGACAAATACAGCAATTATCGAAATGACCAGAGCCATAATCAGCGTAAAACTGGACATTGTTACCTTAGCCGACATAAAAATCATGTCGAAAACGGGCTTGACTCCCCCAAAGTCGTTTAGCCTTTGAAAATTCTCTTTATTAGGCTTTGGTGCCCTGCGTCTCATTTGAACCTTTGTGATACTCTAGTCTTGATGGACTTAAATACTGGCATTCTACTTATTATTTCTATTGCCCTCTTGGTCATTCCGCCTGTCATTTTGTTGTGGCCACTTGTTCATTCTGTCGCGGACAGAATCAGTGGAAAGAAAAGCGGAGCCAAGGAAATCGCCGATTTGAAAAAACGCATTTCTACCTTAGAGTGCGTCATTTCTGACTTACAGAACAAAGTGCACGTAATTGAAGAATCGAGCGACTTCAAAAACAAGCTAATAGAGGACGCTCAGGTCAAGACGCCTTAGTATTTACGTTATCCGGCTTTTGGAAGAAAAGCACAGCCACAGTGGCAGATAACGTGAAAAATATAAGTACGAAAAAGGCAGAATTGAAGCTGCCTGTTTTTTCTGCAATTAATCCGGTGAGATAAGGAGCAAGAATGCCTGAAAGGGCAAAAAATGTGTCCATCAGTCCAAGACTGGTTGCTGCACGGTCTTTGGCAAGGTCAGTATTTAGTGCATAAAAGGCAGCGTTTGGCATAAGACCAAATCCCAATCCAAGCGAGATGAAGAGCAAGCTCAAGTTCACATCGTGGATATACATGACCGGGATGAAGCAAAGACCTGATAAAAGCTGACAAATCCAGATCATATGCGAGCGAGATTTGCGCATACTGCCTGTCTTTTTCCAAATATAGTCAGACAAGAAGCCAGCACTCATGAGCATAATTGCCGAAGTAAGCCAAGGTGCAATCAGATAAATGCCAATTTCTTTCAGTTTTAAATGATAGGTCGCTTCGTAATAGCCAGGCAGCCAGGTTAGCGCAAAAAAGAGCAGATATCCAAAAGCGAAGAAGGCGAAGTTATTTGCCATCAACGAGGGATTTAAGAGCATGAATTTCCATGTCGTGGTGCCAAGACTCAAATGATGGCTGCGCATTTCAGAATCGCTTTTATCTCTTTCGACAGCCTGTCCATCTCGAATATGGCGTAGTTCAGCCTCATTTACATGCTGGGAATTTTCTGGATAATCGCGAAAAAGGAAATACCAGACAAATGCCCAAACAATGCCTACCGAGCCAAGGCAAACAAACATCATTTTCCAACCAAAGGCAATAATCAAGTTGACTATGAGCGGAGCACCAATCACTGAAGCCATAGGCACTGCTGCAAGACCAATCGCCGTTGAGCGGGCTCGCTCATTTGTAGGTAACCAGTCTGCTACGACTCTTGTAAGTGAAGGGAAGTGCGGACCTTCTGCCAGTCCAAGCAGTGTTCTAAATGTAAATAAGACACTAAAGCTGCTGGCCAGACCCATCATGGCTGTTACTGCAGACCACAAAATCGCAGCACCTGCCCAGATTTTTCGTGCTCCACATTTATCGACCATCAAGCCGCCGCCTGTGGTCATAACCATGTAACCGACCGCAAATGCTGCTGCAACTGCCCCAAATTCGCTTTCTGAAAAGCCAAATTCTTTGCGAATGGGCGTAATGGCATAGGAAATTGCTGAGCGGTCGAGATAGTTGACCAGTGTTATAAAAAATGCCAACCCTAGAATGACCCACCGATAATTAGTCGCCTTGCCTTCAGGGGACCTGGTTTCTTTGTCTAAAGTATCAATTTGGGAGGATTTGGAGGTTTCCATGTCTAATTTATCTTATATGGGGAACTATCAAAGTACATGATGTTGTGAAATAAGGCCTGGCGATTTCGCTCAGTTTTGAACTTTTTCGCCTTAAAAAACGTCTTATGGTTAGAGCTCGAATTACTAGCGATTTAAGCAAGCGGGGATTTGTGATGAAAAGAGTACAGTTTGGTCTCTCGGCACTGGCTTTGGTTTTGGGGCTAGGATTTAGTGCCTTGAATCCAGTCAATTCTCAAGAACTTTCGGCGTCTGATATGGAAGGCGATATGGTCGAAGATGCTCCCATGATGATGGACCAGGTTGCTCAAATGCCAGGGGCTGACACTTTTGCCCTGCGAATGCGCCATGGTGGTCATGGTTTTGGCGGCGGAATGGCTATGGGCGATAGCTGTCCTTACCTTGAAGGCGAGAATAAGTTGACTGACGAACAATTCGAAAAGTTCTATCAAATCAAAAACAGAATGAAAGATGATATGGGCAGCAAAATGCTTGAAATGGGCAAGTTGCGTCGACAGTTTTGCGACGAAATCAATCGGGAGTCGATCGATCCAAAAACTGTTTCTAAGCTTGAAGATCGAATGGCTGCCCTAAAAGCTGAGTCTTCTAAAGTATTTACTAGTGCTGCAGTTGAGATGATGAATGTTCTCACTGCCGAGCAAAGAAAAATCCTACGCCAGAAAATGGTACGAGGTTCAAGCCTGGGGCGTGCTATGGGACACCACTGTGGAATGCAAATGGGCAGGGGACCGGGAATGATGATGCATCCTATGGGACCTCACCACAAAGGCGGAGATAAGTAGAATGAAGCGCCAAAGCAGTATTTACGTTCTTTTGGCTCTGACTATAGGCTTGAATTTGCAAGTAAATGCATTTGCTACAGATGCAGCCAGTCTGACAGATATAATCCGAAACGCAAACATTCTCAAATATGACAAGTCTCCCAAAGTCACTATCAGTGGTGCGCAAATTACTACCTCGGTAGATCCTATGGGCCCACCGGGCAAGACTTCGGACCAGGATTTGAAAATAGACGCATTGCTAGTCGCAAAGTCTTTGTACGATGCCTCTCCGCCTGATTTGACTAGTTGCAAAATTATTTTTTCTAATGGTGGCAAAGACGCAAAATACACCATAATTTCGCGTCAGAAAGTAAGTGAGTACAGTTCTGGTTCGGTTAATGCTCAAGAGTTACTTGGATCGCTTGCGCTGACTGCGGTGGTTCAAGAAAGTCAGCCAGACGTTGTAGAGGGTCCGTTTTACGAACGTCGAATTTTGGTTTGGGAACGCATAGAGAATCTACGTAAGCAAGGCACTGGTGTAAAACCATTTGAGCATTTGTATGTAGAACTTGAAGCAGCTATTAAAGCAAATGATGACCAGAAGAGCATTTTCAATAAGCTAACCTCGCTTGAAGAAAAACTTTCCGGACAGGAAACGCAAATGGCGCAGGCTAAAAAAGTGGCTCAGGGTAAGGGTATTCACGGAAACTTAACAAGCGCATCTTCTTCAAAAGGCACAAGGCCTGTAGAAAAGATTATTTCTGCTTTGGATGATAACAGTAATATAGACAATATGTTTGGCGCAAAAAAATATGTTGATGTCTGGATGCATCATACACAAGATGTTCTGAAGAGCCGAGGAGATAATGAGGGCTATAGACAAGCCTATCAGATGTGTCAAGACATGCAGAGCTACTTCAATAAAAAAGACATTCCAGGTTTTTTGCATCGCACGCGCGAATTTAAAAGGCTCGTTAGCGAGAAGAAAATACCTCCTCCTGGTACCACGACAAATTAGCGAAACTAGAGGGCTAGAACAATTCAAGAGCCTCACTTAGCCGATACCAAACGCAAAGCGACTGACCCGCTTTTAGGTGTGGTTTTGGATGGGCGCTATATGGTTGAAGAACTCATTGGCACTGGTGGAATGAGTGTAGTTTATCGTGCCAGGCACTTGCGTTTGAACCGACCAGTCGCAATCAAAACACTTAAACTACAAATCGATACCAAGCCTGTTTACAGAGAACGTTTCCAACGTGAAATAGACAGTCTGAGCACCCTTAACCATCCAAATATTGTCACTGTGACTGATTGTCTGATTGACGAGGAAGGGCAACCATATGTGGTGATGGATTTGCTCAAGGGTAAAAGTCTGGATAAAATGTTGTGCGAACAAGGTCCGCTTACGGTACCGTGTTTTGCCAATATTGCTTTGCAGATTTTGAGTGCAATCGAGCATGCTCACCGAAATGGCGTCGTACATCGCGATATCAAGCCTGGCAATATCGTATTAATGGACGAAGACGCCGGTTATGCCAAAGTAGTCGATTTTGGACTGGCAAAGTTGGGACAAGAAAATAATAAACTCACTCACTCTGGCGAAATCTGGGGTAGTCCACCTTATATGAGTCCCGAGCAGTGTAAAGGCGAAGCGACTGATCATCGCTCGGACATTTATTCTGTAGGCTGTGTATTTTATGAAATGCTCATGGGTCAGGATCCTTTTCCAAATAGCAATCTCTACGAACTCTTAAATAAACATGTTCAGCAAACTCCACTGGAGTTTTCAAAAGTGAATTCGCGCAAAGACTTACCGCCTGAGCTTGAAAAAGTGATTTTTAAAGCAATGGCTAAAAAGCCAGAAGATCGTTATCAATCAGCTTTTGAAATAGAAGAAATTTTGTTGCGTGTCCTTGGTGATTCGTGGGCTAAAGAGCGTAATGCTTTTAAACACGCTATTCGAGCACAAGGCCTTAGTAGCTCGTCCATTCGTATTCAGTCGCAAAGAGGACAGCAGGATGTCGCAATGCAGGGTCCTCTTGCTCTTTTGCCTCAATTTAGTTTGTGGTTGATGCTTTTCTTGATTCTGGGCTTTGCTGGGCTTGGCGTGGCGTCAGTGGCGGGTTGGAATACACCAGTTACTAGTTTGAAATCTCCGGTCCCAGAATTTTCCAGTTTTCCAGATAAAGGTTTAAATCTCGACGATTCTGATACCATTGTCAAAAATAAACCGGTTGCACCTTCAAAGCACATTACAAGCGTGACTCCAGTAGAAAAGCCAAGCCAGAATCAAAGTCGTTATGCTTTGCATAGTCATAACAGATGGTCGAATTTGGAAAAGGAAAAGAAAAGTCAGGCAAGGCCAGTTTCAAACAAAGAAACAAAAGGTGGTGACCCCTGGGCTGAGCTTCGAAGGTTGCGCAAAAACTAAAAGAGACCTTATATGACATCGAGTCCTGAAACTGCACTAAAAGACCCGCAAGCAGAGCGTATCGTTGATCTGGCTACCAGCAAGGACACAAGTCCTGAACAAATTGTACAAGCGTTAGAACATTTACTTACTTGTCTTGAAGATCCGCAGTTACGCATGAAGGCTTGTGGCGAGCTGCACAAATTAGCTGGCTTGCTTGAATCGACTAACGAAAAGGCGCAAATACATTTGATGTTGCGCAAAATGACAGTCAAGAATCTAAAAGAGCCCATTAAATTATTGCTAACGCCAGCTGTATTTTCTCCAGAAATGTGGGGCAGAACTTTTGCTGAGGGATTGCTCAAAGACCCAGATCAATTTCATGGAAAGAGTGTGGTAGAGCTTGGAACCGGGTCGGGCTGGATTAGCCTTCTATTATTACTCACCACTCAAGTAAAAGAAATTTTGGCGCTTGATTTAAATCCAGTCGCTGTTTTGCTCGCTAAATTGAATGCCTGGTTAAATGGTACTACAGGTGATGGTTACCCGGTTACCAGTCAATTAGGAGCGCCAATAGTGGGTGCTCTGCGTATTAAGCAATCAGATTTATTGTCTGTGGTAATAGACTCTGAGTCGAAAGAAAAATTCCATCACATCATAGGTTGTATACCTCAGGTATTGCATCCAGTTGAAGAACATTCGACATTTAGCGAAGTGAATGAAGGAATCAACGAAAAAGACTTATACGATTTGAGCAATTATTGTTTTCGTCAGGGAATTCTGGAAGATCGTTTTGGTTTGCCGCTTATTGCAAGAGCACTGGAACAATCACAAATTTGTCTCAAGCCACAAGGCAAAGTAACTTTTATTATTGGTGGCAGACCAGGTCCAAAAGAAATTCAAGCGATGTTCGAGCGTCGTGCATTTATACCAGAACTGGTACTCAGTCGTCGCATTCCGCAAGCTGACGACACAGATCTCGATTCTCTGGTAGAACTTGAGCGCGCACACGATATCAAGTTTCATTTTTTTATTTCGAAGAACTCTCAAGATTCGGTAAGTGCAGATACCGCAGTAAAAATGCTCAAACAGGAAGCCGAGATCTTTCACGATTTGTTGGTATATCGTGCGCAATCTAATCCTAAGTTTGAGCGCTCGTTATTCGAGTTTTTAGACAATCTGCATAAATTGAAACTAGACACACTTAGAAGCGAGCTCGATTTTTCTCGTTTGAGTGAAGAGCAGGTAAGCTTTTTAAGTCGGCTCACTCATGAACTGTTGCAGAGTCGTTATTTGCCTTATCCTCACGAAAGAGGCGATTTTTCATTTAGAGAAAAGCTGTCACGATTTTTGCAAGTTTACTGTCACATCAAGTACGATGCTCAGAAATTATTCGTTGGACCGGAGCGAATCCAACTTTTGGAAATGATACTAAAAATGGTATTACCAAAAGGCGGTCGCATCCTTTTGTCAGAATCGCTCAAAGAAGTTTATGGTAGGCTTTTAGACAATATAGAATGCGATGGTTGTTACGCAAACGACGACTTACCAGAAATTTTCAGTCTGGACGATATTTTAAATCCAGATATTGTTCTGATTGCAGCAAAACAATTTTCTAGACCGTCCCCTTTATTGTTAGAAGCTCTTTTTCAACAAGCGCTGAAACATCCTAAGCGGTTATATATCCTTGATGATTCCGCCAATTTCGACATCGGCTCAGCTCTTGATTCAAATATTACTCTGCGTCTTGCCGGTCAGGCTGCCGTTCCATCCAACCTTATTTTCCTTTATGGACTTACAAAAAATACAGTTTGTCCAGACCTTGAATTGAGTTTTCTTTTAAACGCGCCTGAACACTGGCCCGAACATTTTGATGTCACTTCAGAATTGAGTTATTCGCGCATTTCTTTTCCTGGGCAGCTTTATTACGAATGGCTTTTTGACGACTTGCTCGATTTGCCTTTTCCAGATGAGCCTCAAAATGCAATGAAAGTGCATAAAACAGTCTTCAATCCCTCTCTTAATCCAAACTTTGTAGCGGCGGCATCAGATCCTGTTTTTGCGCCTAAACCGGTGGATGTCGATCATCCCGACCGCGATTTAATCAGACTCGATTATGGAGAGTTCGAACACGAAGTACCTGATTTGCTTTTGAAGGGGCTCATAAAAGGATTTGTCGAGCCAAGCGGTCAAAAAATGAAAGATGTTATGCGAAGCCGCATTGCAGCTTATATGAAGCATACGAGAAATTCTGATATCCACCAAAATAACATAGTTCTTGGGCAAGGTGTTTTTCCACTACTTGCTTCGATGCTCGGTGCTCTGTCCCTTAAGCTTGGTCGCAAACCACTCGTAGCGCTGCACAACGGCTCGTATGGACCGCTCTATCCTTTACTTTCTTATCATGATGCAAGATTGATCCAGGTCGAGACCAGAGCCGAAAATGGTTTCTTGCTGCAAGTGAGCGAGCTTGAGAAGCTTTCTGAAAAACCAGATCTGATCTGGATTACAAATCCATCAAATCCGTCGGGCTACTTTTATACAGCACATGAAATAAAGGCTTTAGGACAGTATTGCTCTGAAAATAATATTTTGATTTTAGCAGATGAGATTTTCTTTCTCTTGAGTGATAGTGCTTGTGGTGATTGGACCTTGCCTGAACTCAGTTTTGCTGGTCTGTATAATTCACAGGCAAGCGAAAATTTGTTTATCTGCGATGGAGTGGCTAAATCATTTGCCGCAGGGGGTCTGCGCTGTGGATTCATGACTTGCCCCAACGAAGAGTGGGCTCAGAGACTACAAGCTCAGTCTGTGTTACCTTCAAATGTGTTGCTTCGAGCCTGGGATAATTTGTATAGCGCGTTTTTGGAGGTGGCACCACATTCGATGCTCGATGTGGAAGAAGCATCGAAAGAAGTGAAAATATATCTTGATCAGGCAAGAAAACTCTTAACCAGTCATAGAAACGAACTGAACGACTTACTTGAAAAATTCGACTGTGATTTAAAAGTCTCTCAAGCATCTATGCGAGTGCGCGGCGGAATGTTTTCGCTGGCAAAATTGTCTGCCAGACAAAAGGAGCTAGCTGTCGAAGAAAAGCTCCTTTTAAACCCGGATGATTGGAGCAGGACCAAAGGTTTTTCGAGAATTTGTTTTTCACTGCCCGAGCCTAAATGGCAGGAAGCAATGAAGCGATTGCAAAATTATCTGGAGCGCAAAAAGTGAGTAAGGTCTGTTTGATTACCGGTGCCACGGCAGGTATTGGACAAGCTGCTGCTATCGAGCTTGCAGCACCAAAATACGATTTTAAAATTGTAATTGTCGGTCGCAACAAAGAGCGTTGTGAAAACACTGTTTCATTGATCAAACAAAAATACAAAGATGCCGCAGTCGATTATTTCGTGGCGGACCTTTCTTCATACAACCAGGTTGTCCAGCTTGCCTTGGAGTTCAAGAAAAAATACGATCAGCTTGATGTTCTTATCAACAATGCCGGAGCCATTTTCTTCAGTCATAAATTGAGCGCCGACGGGTTAGAAATGACCTGGGCTCTTAATCATTTTGGTTATTTCTGGCTCAGTCTGGAGCTTAGTGATTTGCTTAAGAAATCAGCGCCGAGTCGCATAATAAATGTGTCTTCCGCTGCGCATCGTAGAGCTTTAATGGGGTCTATGGATAATCTGGGCAGAGAAAAGAATCAAACAGGTTATCCCACTTACGGTAATACCAAGCTTGCAAACATTTGGTTCACTAGAGAATTACATAAAAGACTTTTTGCAAGTGGTGTCACAGTCAATTCGTTGCATCCAGGCGTGGTGGCAACTAATTTTGGTTCTGACAATGGATTGTTTGGAAATCTATTCAGAGCTGCAGCCAGTCTCTTTTGGGTACCGGTGGAAGAGGGTGCCACCACAATAATTTATCTGGCTTCTTCACCTGAGGTGGTTGGTGTCAGTGGAGAATATTTTGAAAAAGAAAAAATTGCAAAGCCAAGCAAGCTTGCACTAGATAGCGACATGGCAAAAGCGCTCTGGCAGAAGAGCGAAGAAATAACTGATTCACTTAAATAAAGCGAAAAGCCATCAGTCCAACGCTTAAAATCAAGAATAAAAGTCCTATGCCTGCTGATGCCGATTTAGCGCTTGGACTGGGCAAGACTAGCGATAAAAAGAAGAAAGGCAAAGATAAAACAGCGCTTAAAAGCGATTGGCGTAACTGCAAAAGCAAAATAAGCAATTCGGGATACTGAGGTTGATCCATCCAAATGCGCAGAGTTTGCGCTTTGTCTAAAGCCATATTTTTTAAAGCAGCACTGGTAATTATTTCTCCGCGCTCAGCTTGCAGAATGAGTTTTTTTCCGCCATTACCATCGAAAATCCTTCCAGACCCATCGCATGCGTGCATGACGAAACTGTCTAAATAAGACGCATTTGTTTCGATTGACAAATGAGCACAGTTGATACAACCTGGATACAATGCCGGTTCCTCAGGCCAGGTGCCGCCTTTTTCCAGATGAGCCATGAAAGCTTCTTTGCTAGCATAACCTGTTTCTTTCAAAGAAATTTTCACCTTTTGAATGAAAGGGTAATCGGATCTTTTGGTGAATGGGTTGTCGTATTTGCTATCCTCTATCGACTCGTCAGGATAGCTGCGCTTGTCGTTGTAAATCTCGTTTGCAGACTTCAAAGTCTGATGAGCTGTTTGCAAGATAATTTGCTCTGGCGCTTTCTCGGAATAAAAAGCAGTATTACTTTGACCAACGAGTTTTTCGGGGCCTTTGAACATCCAGAATTCTTTTTCGATTGGATTTGTCACAAGCAAGGCGGCGATGTTTTTCATTCCTGGTGAAAATGCATCGTAAGATAATTTCTTCTCGCTGCCAGCACCCTTTGAACCGCCGCTCGAAGCCAGTATGGCGCCAGCGTCGGTCAATTTTAAGGACAACAAGCCATCTGCCTGACTATAGACCATTGCCTGGCTTGCAAGCGACTGCTTGAGTGTTTGTCCTCTGGTGAGGGAGAATGCAAATGTTGCACCTAGCAAAACAAAAACCAGTCCCAGAGTCACGATTAATGCAGCATATCCAGCAAAACCAGCGTTTTCTGGTTCGCTTATAGCTTTTGCAGTTTTGATGGCTCGTTTGACGGCGCTTGCATCGAGCTCTCTTTGAGCTTCTTCTTGCTCCATCTCGTCGTAGCCTTTTTTCACCCGCATCTTCTTCACGCCTTCGGTCATCGAATCGCGTTCGAATTCTTTGACCGCTTTCATGATTTCTTCGGCTAATTCGCGGTCGCCAAGCGTGTTACAGATGGTGTAAATGTTATTGGCTGTTTTAGAACACTCGATGTGTCTTGCGCCATATGCTTTGGTTTGTGCATCCAGCAAGTCAAGCGACAAATAGAGCGCATTTGTGTAGTCGTTATTTTGGCTGGCGATACTTATAAGACTCTTGTAGGACAAAAGTGACTGGTGGTGAGTAGGTCCAAGCTCTTTAATAGTAAGTTTGAACAGAGATTCCGCCTTCTCGAATTCGAAGGCCTCGAGGCATCTAATCGCCTCGGAAAAGGTTGCGCTTT